>JAIBDN010000104.1 GCA_024686215.1 Gammaproteobacteria bacterium
AAGGGAAACTTGCGCTGCAGCGGTTGGTACTGGGGCAAGCCCATACCGCAATCTTGCTGCAAAGCCTCGCTGTAGAGTTCCAGCTTGCCGCTGGGTGTCGCGGGAGCCTCCCCACGCAATACGCTGGCGGGGTCGTTCAAGGCCATATCCAGCGCTCTACCGAGGGGCACGGCGCTGGCCCGCTCAATATCCGGCCCCAGGGAGTCGGCGTCGATAGCCTGATCCATCAGCTGTTCATCTGAATCCTTGAAACAGGGATCGGTGAAGCCAAAACGTTGTGCCAGACGACGGAACAGTTCCATATTGGCTATTGCCTCGCCCTGCGGTGCCAACACCGCCGCTGAGCGCCGCAGGAACTGGTGTCCGTAAGACTTGTACAGATCGCCATATTCCAGGTGACTGGCCGCTGGCAGAATGACATCGGCACAGGCCATGGAATCAGTCATGCTGATCTCCGAGCCAACCACGAACAAGTCATCGCTATGCAATGCAGCCTGTAACTTACCTTGCTGGGGTGTGACCGCCAGCGGGTTGTGGTTATAGATAAACAGCGCCTTCAGCGGCAGTGCATCACCGGGGTCAAGAATATGCGACGCCAGATCCAGGGTATTGAATTCCCGGACCTGCCCCTCGAGCAAGTCGGGTCGAGATAGCTTGTCTCCATTAGTAGGGAAATAACCTGAGACGTCACAAACACCTGCGCCTGGGACACCGAAGTTACCGGTCAGCGCTGGCAGGGCAAATGCCGCACGCAGGCCGGAGCCTCCATTGCGGTTGCGCTCAGGCGCTACACCAACGGAAATTGCGGCCGGGCTCAAATCCCGCCACATACGGGCAAAACTGCGTATATCCTCTGCTTGCAGACCGCAAATCGCTGCAGCCTCCTCCACGGAGTATTTCTCCGCCTCTTGCAGATACTGCTCGGCACCGTGTACATGTTGTTCGATAAAGGGCTGGTCCAGTCCGCCAATTCGCTGCAGCTCCGCTGCCACCGCATACGCCAGGACCACGTCGGTGCCCGGCATCAACCCGAGGTGCAGGTCCGCCTCGTCGGCAATACGAATGCGCTTGGGGTCGATCACCACCAGCGTCGCACCGCGCTTGCGGGCATCCCGCAATCTGGTAATCAGGTGCAGATTGCAGGTGGTAATATTGTTGCCCCAAACGACGATCAATTGCGAGTGTTCCAGTTCCTCGTAGGAGATCCCACTGACATCACCGAAAACACTCTCCCAGGCGGCTGATGAGGTAGCGGTACAGAGCGTTGTGGTGTCGATCTTACTGGCGCCCAACTGATTGAAAAAGCGTTCAGCCATGGAACCCCCGGCCAGCAGTCCCATCGGCCCGCCATAGGTCAAAGGCGCAATGGCCTGGGGGCCATATTCTGAGATGATTCCAGTGAACCGCTGGTAGATGGTATCCAGCGCCTCATCCCAACTTGCCGTGCGATAGGCGTTCGCGCCCTTGGGCCCGTTGCGCAATAGTGGCGTTGTCAGTCGGTCAGGACCATGGACCTGGTGTGACAGCCCGGTGGCCACCTTGGCGCAGATCTTACCGCGGGTAAAAGGATTGGCATGACTGCCCCTGACCTTCTCTACCCTGCCGTCGACAACCTCGATCGACAGGCTGCAGGTATCGGCGCAATCCAGGGGACAAACAGCGTCATGCACGCCCTGCGGAAACTGTATCTGGTTCATGCTAGTCCCTCGACAACTCACTTGACTAGAGTATAGCGAATACCTTGGGGGACCGTGCCACTTGTAAGCAACTCTGAATGAATAAAAAATCCCCCGATACGGCTCTCAGACGGAACGCAGCGGAAGCCATCACTGCTCAACAATATCTGTTGTCTGAGCATCTTCCAGCACGATATAGCCATCGGGCAGAAATCGCGGGGTACACACGCACATGAACACAAGATCTTCAAGGCCGGTGTTTTTTATCCGCTGGGGACATCCCGCGGGTATCAGCACACAATCACCCGGCGCCACCGAAAATCCCGTTTCACCATGCAACTCCACCAGACCCTGGCCTTGCTGGATGACATAGCGTTCGGCGACCGTCAGCTTGTGCAATTGGGTGGTCACCCCAGCCGCCACGCGGCATTCCGCCAGTGACACATCAGGAGACAGGTCCGTGTTCATGTGCTCGGTGATATAGCAGCGCTCGGCGGTATAAAACGGCTCGGAGGAACCAGGTCTGAACAATCCGCTAAACTCACTCATAGATGGTCTCCCCCTGCTGACGCCATGTAAGATTTAATGCAGTATACCCGCCAAAGGAATAGACCCGTTAAGATAACACGCTGCGAATGGAAGGTAAGCTTATGAGACCAGTCAATACCCTGTTGGATTTGAGTGACGCACGGATATTGATCACGGGTGCCACGGGTAATATCGGCAGCGCCATCGCCCGGCGCGTTGCCCAGGCTGGTGCCCGTGTTGCACTGCACTATCAGACGAATGCGGCCAAAGCGGCACAACTGCAAGAAGAGCTCGGCGGCCGGAGCATTACGGTACAGGGAGACCTGGGCAGCGCGGCTGGCGTCAGCCAAATATTCCAGGCACTTGGCGATGCCCGGTTTAGCGTTAACGCTTTGGTTAACAATGCAGCAGACCAATCTGTCGCCGCTCTGCAGCACATGTCCTACGACCAGTGGCGGCAAGTACTGGCTACCAATCTCGATAGCATTTTCCTGCTCAGCCAGGCGGCACTTCCCGGCCTGGCAAATGGCGGAAGTATCGTCAACATTTCCTCCATCGAGGGTCTGGATCCGGCACCGGGTCACGGCCACTACGCCACCAGCAAGGCCGGAATGAACATGCTCACCAGGGCACTGGCACTGGAAAGCGGTGGCGCCGGCGTGAGAGTTAACGCGATTTCGCCCGGACTGATTCGCCGCGAGGGTATCGAAGAAGATTGGCCGGACGGTGTTGCCCGCTGGCAAGAGCGTGCTCCCCTGACAAGAATGGGGGAAGCTGCGGACGTGGCCGATGCTGCGCTTTTTCTACTAAGTGACGCGGCCCGCTGGATAAGCGGGGCCAACCTGGTGGTTGACGGCGGCATGAACGCACAGGGCAAATGGTAGCAATAACTTACTGACAAGATAAGCGGTCAGTAAGCTTGCACTTGTTGCACCTGCCACACTGTTAACTGGATTAAGTTTTAGCCAGGGCTTTTTTGTAGCGATCGTGCAGGATTTTCACCCTCTTGACGTAAGTCCTGGTTTCCTCATACGGAGGGACGCCATTATGGCGCTTAACCGCTCCAGGACCGGCATTATAAGCAGCAGTAGCAAGTGTGATGTTGCCGCTGTTTCTCTGCAGCATCTGGGCCAGGTAACGCACACCGCCATGAATGTTCTCATCGGGAGACAGCCTGTCCACGACGCCCATTTCCTTTGCCGTAGCAGGCATCAGCTGCATCAGGCCCAGCGCCCCCATTTTTGATTTTGCGCCGGGTTTGAAAGCCGATTCAGCGTGGATCACCGCGCGCACCAGGGCTGGATCTACATCATATTTTCCTGCCGCCGCATTAATTGTGTCTCGGAAAGCATTCAACTGCAGAGGGGTATTGGTCCAATCGACGCTGGAATTGACGTTGCAGGCGTAGCAGGTCGAGCGATAGTGGATCACCTCGTAGTGGGTGCCACTGGGTGCCTGGTCAGAAAATGAGGGGACGCCAGAGCGATTAGTGTACTTGAATACCTTGATGGTGGGCTGTTGCGCTGAGGTTTCGTTAACAGCGCGCTCAGCAGTCAACACAACAGGTTGGTTATCCGCCGCGACGTTGGTCAAACCAAGAAACAATCCGCCCAGTATAATTGCCAGTATGCCCTTCACGTTTTGCCTGATCCTTTTTCCCCTCAGCCGCAATTATATCTCGTTCGTGGCGACTGCGCATTCGGCAAAGTACCGGTAGTTCAACAGTATCCTCAGCGTTCCCAGGGGTGCTCTCACCTATTGCAGCACCTCTGGCAGCACCTCCCCTTCTGCACCAGCCGGCGCGGAGAGCCCTAGTAGGGCTGAGAGCGTGGGCGCCACATCAATGGGGTGTACCCGTCGAGTCACTGTTTGCCCTTGAATACCCTTCCCGGAAAAGATGATCGGCACATGGGTATCATAGGCCCAGGGTGATCCATGCATTGCGGCCACTGGCCCTTTCTCAAACATAAACCAATAAGGCGCCTGGGCAATATAGATATCGCCCGATCGTTGGGGATGGCTGTTGCGTTGCATCTGCCCCGCAACACCCGAATGTTCA
>JAIBDN010000022.1 GCA_024686215.1 Gammaproteobacteria bacterium
CCCGCCTCTGCCGCACGGCCCGCGTGCAGATGTTTACTCATGGCTCCGGTCTCCAGAAACTGCCAAAGACCGGCAGACTGGGTCCCGGCATTACCAAATGCGTTTACCGTCTGTTCATCAGACAATTGCAACAGGTGCGCCACAGCCACGGCGGAACCATAAGGTCCGCAGGTAGCCGTGTTATGCCAGATTTTGTAGTGCGCGCTGCCCACACCCATGCCGACGCGGCACATCGCTTCAAACCCCTGCAAAATAGCCTGCAATACCTGGAGACCACTGCTACCTTCGCGTTCGGCCACGCAGAAAACCGCCGGTGGCACCACACATCCGGGGTGGGTCACCGAAGCCCGATGCAAGTCATCTGTCTCCAGTATGTGAGTAAGACCTCCGGCAACCAGTGCGTGACGCCCCGCATCGGCACCCTGCCGGGAGCCCCACTGCAACAGTTTTTCACCGGGGATGGTGTTGCGTCCCGCCAGGGCATTGGCAATAGCGTCCAGGGTAAAAATAGTGGCACGCTGCAAGTCACTGTCGGTAACTGCTTTGCTGCGAATCAGTTGGATCAGGTCATGACTGAGCACGGAGTATCCTTAAACAAAAATGGCGCTAGTGTACCTCGTCACTCAGCTTTCGCTGGCGAATTCCTCACGCACACTGTCGGTATGCTCGCCCAGAGCGGGTACAGCTCGCAACACCGGGTTGCCGTCTGCCAGCATCACCGGGGGTGCCACCAACTCCACGCTACCCGAAGGTGTGGCCACAGCGGTGCGGCGCAACTGCTGATGCACGGCCAGGTCGGCGACCGAGTTAACCGAGCCAAAGGCGATTTTGGCTTGAAACAGTCGATCGACCAGTTCCGCTCGTTCAAGCTCAGTAAATACCGCATTAATCTCGCGATCCAGGGCAGGACGATTGGCACAGCGATCCACGTTGTTAACATACAATGGATCCTCGAAAAAATCAGGGCGCTGTAATACCTGCTCACAAAAATTCTGCCACTCACGATTGTTCTGGATAGAGATCACCACCTGATCACCGCCGCTGCAAGCGTAGGCACCGTAGGGCGCAATAGAGGGATGATTCAGGCCCACCCGTTGCGGCGCTTGACCGGTGTAGTCCTGATGCAACAAGGGCACCGTCATCCAGTCGGCCAGGGCGTCGAACAGGGAAACCGCCAGGCCCTTGCCGGTACCGGTCTGTTCACGCTCCAGCA
Source organism: Gammaproteobacteria bacterium (assembly GCA_024686215.1). Classification (GTDB taxonomy): domain Bacteria; phylum Pseudomonadota; class Gammaproteobacteria; order Pseudomonadales; family Halieaceae; genus JAACFI01. Next base: position 1,214 of record JAIBDN010000022.1, read on the forward strand.
ATGCCTGGAGTACCCCGGCATGCGCATACATGCCACAGGCGATATCACAAATCGAGACGCCCACCCTGCCCGGCTGCTCCGGCGCACCGGTGATGGAGGCCAAGCCGGTTTCACACTGTACCAGCAGATCATAGGCTTTCATTTCCCGGTAGGGGCCGCTTTCGCCGTAACCGGAGATATCCACCGTGATCAAACGCGGGTGCAGCTCACGCAGCTGCGCGGAATCAAAACCGGCACGGGCTGCGGCGCCGGGAGCGAGGTTCTGGATAAACACATCCGCGTGCTGCAGCATCAGTCGTAACATCTGCGCATCCCGCGGATCCTTGATATTCAGACACACCGACTCCTTGCCGCGATTAAGCCAGACGAAGTAGGCACTTTCGCCATCAACCACATGATCGTAGTTACGGGCGAAGTCCCCCTCTGCGCGCTCAACCTTGATTACCCGTGCACCGGCATCCGCCAGACGCGAACTGCAATACGGTGCTGCAACCGCCTGTTCCATGGCAATTACCAGCAGCCCCTGCAAGGGCAAGCTCATCAGAATGACCTCGGCATACCCAATTCCTGGGTGGCGATAAATGACAATATCAGGTTGGTGGAAATTGGGGCCACCTGGTACAGGCGCGTTTCCCGAAACTTGCGCTCCACGTCGTATTCCGTAGTGAAACCATAGCCGCCATGGGTTTGTACACACTGGTCTGCGGCCTCCCATGAGGCCTCCGACGCGAGCATCTTGGCCATATTGGCCTCAGCACCGGCAGGCTTGCCTGCATCGTATAGGTCAGCCGCCTGCTGCACCATAAGTGCCGCTGCTTCCGTGTGGATATGCGCTCTGGCGATGGGGAACTGGATACCCTGGTTCTGGCCAATCGGACGATCGAATACCTCGCGGTCGCAGGCGTAGCGCGAGGACTTCTCGGTAAACCAGCGCGCATCCCCAATACATTCGGCAGCGATTAGTATGCGCTCCGCATTCATGCCATCCAGAATGCACTTAAACCCTTTACCCTCTTCTCCAATCAAATTTTGTACGGGCACCCGCAGATCATCGAAAAATAATTCCGTGGTGGCATGATTCATCATGGTATCAATGGGTTTAATGGTCAGGCCGTTACCTACGGCCTCGCGCATATCTACCAGCAGCACTGACATACCGTCGGTATGCCGGGCGCACTGATCACGGGGCGTTGTCCGCACCAGTAGAATCATCAGGTCGGAGTGCTCGGTACGGGAAATAAATACCTTTTGCCCATTCACCACATAGTCGTCGCCGTCGCGCACGGCCACGGTGCGTATACGCGAAGTATCGGTACCACTGCTGGGTTCAGTCACACCAAACGCCTGCAAGCGCAGCGAGCCTTCAGCAATGGCAGGCAAGTACTGGTTTTTTTGCTGCGTGTTGCCGTGGCGCAGCAAGGTGCCCATGGTGTACATCTGCGCGTGACAGGCGCCGCCGTTACCACCGCTGCGCTGGATCTCTTCCAGCACTGCGCAGGCGGCTCCCAGGGGCAGACCACTGCCCCCGAACTCCTCGGGAATCAGTACCGAAAGATAGCCCGCCTCGGTCAGTGCAGCCACGAACTCGGTGGGGTAGGCTTTATCCTGATCCAGTTTACGCCAGTACTCCCCGGTAAATTGTGCACACAAGCGGCTCACCGCCTCACGAATTTCCGGATAAGTTTGCTCAACGGCCATGCTTTCACTACCTCACGGGGGGTTCCCGGGCGAGCCCTTATGGACCAGCCTCGTCAGAAGAGCTATTAGATTCGATAGCGGTTGGCGGGTAAAGGTGAAAAACCCTTGCGGCAGCGTAACAAATCTATCACGCCAACAACATTTCACGCGTATTGCACCCGGAAACCTGCATCCCATCCACAGTACTGCAAGGTAATGCCTGGCCCGTGGACACGGGCCAGGCGACAGAGGTCAGTCTATATTGACCACTACGCAACCACCGAAGCCACCCTGCTCGATTAACTCGTGAGACCTGGCCATCTGCTCGAAGGGCAGGCTGTGGGCTATGCGGTGTTGCAACTTGCCCTGCGCCAGGAGCTCGCAGGTATCGGCTACCGCCTGGGATTTCGCTGCTTCCGGCATTGCGTACACAAGCACCATGCGTATCGTGAGGTCCATGAACATCATCTGCAGGAACGGTAATTGCGGCTCTTTCACCACGGTCGAGGAATAGGTGGCGATGGTTGCACCAATGGCGGCGCACTGCATGACTTCCGGCAGATTAACACCAAACTCAACCTCTACCACACGTTGCACTTTGTCATCCCCGACACAGGCCAGCACCCCCTCACCCCAGTTATCTTCGCGGTGATTGACCACGTAATCTGCGCCCATGGCGCGGCAGGTGGCTTCATCCTCGGGATTACTCGCGGTCGCAACAACCGTGGCACCGCCCCATTTTGCCCACTGAATGGCGTAATAACCCACCCGCCCGGCACCGCCGGTCACCAAAACGGTTTGCCCGGTGACCGGTCCATCAGCGAACACACAGCGGTGTGCAGTCATTATAGGAATACCTATGCAGGCGCCGACTTCGAAGGAGGTACTGTCTGGCAGGCAAGGTGCGCGCAGGGAATCCAGCGCCACATATTGTGCAGCGGTGCCAAAACGACGAGCATACTGCGCCTGGTAAACAAACACCCGCTGACCGATGCGGCTAATGTCCACGCCCTCTCCAACAGCCTCTACAACACCGGCGCCATCACTATGCGGGATCACCAGCCCCGTATCGAGCAGGTTGGGAAAAGCGCCCGCGCGCTTTTTAACATCCGACGGGTTTATGCCGGTAGTGGCAATTTTTACCAGCACTTCGCCAGGACCCGGCTGTGGCGTCGGCTGCTCACCCGATACCAGCGTCTGCGCCGCCGGGCCAAAAGATTCAAACCATACAGCTTTCATTACACTCTCCAGATAATTTAATTCAGCCAATTAGACAGGCCTTCCGTATGCCCGTCGATACCGATCGCCTGACCGGAAATAGTGGCGCCCATATTCGAACTCAGGAACAAGGCCATATCGGCAATATCCTGGGCATCTACAAAGCGCCGCAGAGAACTCTGTCGCTGGTACACATCGCGCAGACTCTCGGGACACATGCCCCTCTCCTGAGCTTCAGTGGAAATCACGCTCTCTATTCGCGGGCCGTTCACACTGCCCGGACAAAGTGCATTCACTCGGATATTACTTTCGCCCAGTTCCATGGCCCAGGTCTTGGTAAGTCCTATCATCGCCCACTTCGAGGCGGTATAAGGAGAGCGCAGGGGAAAACCGAATAAGGCCGCATTAGAGGATATGTTAATGATCGAACCGCCCCCGGCCTGCTTCAACAGGGGCACCGCCAAACGAGTCACATAGAACTGCCCATTGAGATCGACACTGACCGTGCGATCCCATTCATCAATCTGCATATCTTCGATGCGAGCGGTGGGTCCGGCAATGCCGGCATTGTTTACCAGTATGTTCAATAACCCATAGTGACTCGCCAGATCATCAAATAAGGCCTGCACCTGAATTGGGTCTGACACATCCGCGAGACTGCCGGAGGCCTGGGGATTGTCCAGCAAAAACTGATCAAGGGCCGCCTGGCTGACATCACAAACATGTACCTGGCATTCGTGAGCCAGCAAGGTCTCGGCAATACAACGCCCGATGCCGGAGGCACCAGCAGTAACCAGAGCCACCTGCCCCGCTTCAAATACTGCAATTTTCTGGCTCATCGTCACTCCATTAGATTGACCACCAAAGCACTTAAAAAGCGCGGTTATAGTCCCAGTGAGATGCTTGGCGGGCAAATGAATTTTTGCCCGCCAACAGATGAAATTAGCTCATATATTCATCACTCATCACGCCTTTTTTTAATGTAGTATTGCCGCCTATAGAAATAATAATCTCATCTGTAGTGTATATATTTATGAGTAATTATAAGCGCAAGAAACGCCTGCCATCACTCAATGCCCTGCGCGCTTTCGAAGCTGCAGCGCGCCATATGAGTTTTAAACAGGCCGCGGAAGAATTGAACGTCTCCCAATCTGCTGTAAGCCATCAGGTCAAGGGGCTGGAAGACTCCCTGGGCATCGCCCTCTTTGCCCGGCGCACACGCGGCGTGGAACTGACCCGCAAAGGCACTATGTACTACCCCGTCCTGCGCAGCGCCTTTGAGAGTATTGCCGAAGCCACCGATATGATCCTCGAGGAACACTCCGTCAGCGTCTTAACGCTGCACGTCTATTCCACCTTTACCATTCGTTGGCTGTTGCCGCGGCTTGCACGCTTCCAGGAATCCCGGCAAGACATACAGGTGCGGCTGCACACCGCCCAATCCGACGTTAACTTTGGGCAAAATGATGTCGATGCCGCTATTGTAATAGGCCAACCCAGAGAAAAAGCACTGCAATACGACTACCTGTTCAGTTGCGAACTATCGCCGGTATGCAGCCCGACCTAGCTGGATAAGCATGGGCCACTACAGCAGCCCGCTGACTTGAACGGCCACACCCTGCTGCAGGTATACCCCTCTGCCGACGACCGGTCCGCGTGGCTTGATGCAAATAAGCTGCGCGATATCAACCCCGATACCGGACTGCAACTGGAGAGCTACGACGTCGCACTCACCAGTGCCGCACAGGGCATCGGTATCGCGCTGGGGCAACAGCCCTATATCAGCATGGATTTACAAACCAACGCGCTGGTAGAAATTTTTCCGGAACATCGCGTCGCCAACCCCAACAGCTGGTACTTCGTATGTCGCAAGGAGAAAAGTCAGCAGAAGAAACTGGAAATATTCAGAGAGTGGCTGCTACAGGAAATTCGCGAGGACCAGACCCTGTCGCTAAACAACGGCCACTAGCGGGCGCTTCGCCTATACCCCACCAGCGACACGGCAACCCTCCGCACTAGGCGCCCGCATAGTCGCGTTTCAAGGACAACAGCAAGGCAACACTGGATAGCACTCCGGTCAGCAAAATCGGCAAGGACACTACGAGAACCGCCGTCTGTGCCACCTTGATACCCCCGATGTACATCAATGTTATGGGCAGAATAGCCAGTGCAAGCGCCCAAAAGGAGCGATGCCAACGCGGCGGATCCTCACTGGGATGCAGATGATGACTGGCACTGGACGCCAGGGTATAAGACGCTGAGTCGTAAGTGGTGGCAGAGAAAATAATACTGACAAAGCAGAACAGGCCAATCACCAACCCCGCCAGAGGCAACTGGTCAAAGCCCGCCACAATCGCCTGATTGCCATCCTGTTCTGCCAAAATAGCCAGTACATCCAGCTGCCCAGACAGTTGTAGACCCAGGGAGAAGTTACCCAGTATAAGATAGAACAGTGCACAGCCCAGGGTGCCGTAAATGAGCATGCCCAAGACCACTTCGCGTATGGTTCGACCGCGGGATATTCGCGTCACAAACAAACCCACAAATGGTCCGTAGGCGACCCACCAGGCCCAATAGAAAACCGTCCAGTCCTCGACAAAACCAGACTCGGTAAACGGGTCAGTCCAGGTGCTCATGGCGACAAAGTTCTGCACAACCGTACCAATACTGGTCAGCGCGCTCTTCACCAGGAACAGGGTTGGTCCGGCCACAAAAATGAAAACCAGCAATAACAGCGCCAGCAGCAAATTGAGATCACTGAGCCGCTTGATACCCTTCTCCAGGCCAAGATAAACACTGGTAGCAAAAATCGCCACGCAGGTCACCACCACCGCGACCTCCAGGCCAAAGCCAACTTCTATCCCGGTGAGTCTGGACACCAGCGCCGCAATCAGTGGCGTCGAGAAACCCAGGGAAGAACCGGCGCCCCCGATCAGCGCGATCATAAACAGGAAATCCATTCGACGCGCAAAAAATATTCTCTTCTCTGCCCTCCAGCCAGTAATGGCAAGCCACGCTGTATTTCAGTACAGGGACGCGCTTGGCATAAAAGGGGTAGGCTATCGCCAGAGTGGGTAGACAGTAGAAGGCCCAGGCAATAAAGCCCCAGTGAAAAACACCGTAAGAGGATGCCCACTTGGCGGCCTCCACTGATTTTGGTTCCGCGCCAAAGGGCGGCGCCTCGTAGTAATAAGCCCACTCAATTGCCGACCAGTACATCAAGCCGGCCCCGATGCCGGCGCAAAACAGCATGGCCACCCAGCTATAAGTACTGAATTCCGGTTTCTCCCCGGCAGTTCCCAGACGCACTGCACCATAGCGTCCAAAGGCCAGCCACATTAGTAATAACAGCGCCGCCACGCCGGCCAACAAGTACAACCAGCCAAAATTTGTGGCGATAAAGGCATAGGCATCCTGCATCACGCGCGCCCCCAATTCCGGGTATAGCGCCAGCGGTACTGAAACCAGCAGGATAATTACCAGGGTGGCAACGAAATTGGTCTTGTCTACATTGGCGTCCACGCGGCCGCTCCCGAGCTATTTATTGTTGTTGTCATCGCACTGGACGAGCGCAGGGTAGTGCGCACCTTCAGGCGGATGACCCATCATATCTCCCAGCCCAGTGCCGATACAGCTGCTTCCGCGTATACACCACCTGCTGCACATGAAAATATCTGGGGCACAGGTGAATAATTTAAAGCGGTCACAGCCTCTCGAGTATCTGATAATATCGCGCCACAAACGGTATAGCGTTACACGGCAGGAGAGACAGATGTACATCAACGGTGAGTGGCTGGAGCTTGAGAAGACCTTTGCGGTGTTTAATCCCACGAATGGCCAGCAGATCGGCGAGGTGGCAGATGGTACCCAGCAACACGCCGCCAGTGCCATCGCCGCAGCTGGAGCCGCGTTACCGGACTGGTCGGCCAGCACTGCCTATGAACGTTCTGCCTTGTTGTATCGTGCACACCAGATGATGATGCAGCGCCAGCGACAACTGGCCGAATTGATGACCGCCGAACAAGGCAAGCCGTTAAAGGCTGCCATGAACGAAGTGAAGTACGCCGCTGATTTCCTGCTGTGGTTCGCCGAGGAAGCGAAACGAATTTACGGCGAAACCATACCCTCGGCACGCAGTGACCAGCGCTTTCTGGTGCACAAGCAGGCGGTGGGTGTGGTCGCAGCCGTTACCCCGTGGAATTATCCGATTTCCATGCTCACGCGCAAGATCGCGCCGGCGCTGGCCGCAGGCTGTAGCGTGGTGCTAAAGCCCGCTGAAGCCACCCCACTGTGTGCTATGGCCGTGTTCGAAATCCTGCATGAGGTGGGCATACCTGCGGGCGTAGCCAACCTGGTTACCGCCGCAGACCCGGCCCCCATCGGTCAGGAATTCTGCAACAACCCTACTGTAAGGAAACTGACATTCACCGGGTCAACTGCAGTGGGCAAGAGGCTGGCCCAGGATGCAGCGCCACAACTCAAGCGCGTATCCATGGAGCTGGGTGGTCACGCACCGTTTATCGTATTCGACGATGCCGACCCGGTGCACGCTGCCAAGGGAGTATCGCTGGTTAAGTTCCTGAATACCGGGCAAGCCTGTATCAGCCCGAACCGTATTTTCGTGCAGCGCTCCATCGCGGATACCTTTATCGATACATTGCAGCAGCGCATTGAGAAGATGCGCGCGGGCGATGGCATGGATCCCGCCAACAGCATCGGCCCGCTGGTCAACCAATCGGCAGTAGACAAAGTCGAACGACAGGTGCAGGACGCCCTTGCTGCCGGTGCGACCCTGCACAGTGGCGGCAAGCGACTGCTGGATAACGGCCTGGATCAGGGTTTCTTTTACGCTCCAACGCTACTGTCTGGCGTGACGCCTGAGATGCTGATCTACCGAGAGGAAACTTTCGGCCCTGTGGCCCCGGTCATCACCTTCGACAATGAGGATGATGTACTGGCCATGGCCAACGATACCAGCTACGGCCTGGCCGCCTATATCTATACACAGAACCTGTCGCGCGCCATGCGCACCTTTGAGGGACTGCAATTCGGCATCATCGGTATTAACGACATCAACCCCACCAGCGCAGCGGCACCCTTTGGCGGCATGAAAGAGAGCGGACTGGGGCGCGAGGGAGCACGTGAGGGTATTGAAGAATACCTGGAAACCAAGCTGGGTGGCTTCAGCATATAATGAGCGCCACAGCGATTATCAGGAGTACAATATGAGCGGACCAAAATACGCAGGCCTGGATACCCTGGCCCTGCACGCGGGCGCACAGCCCGATCCTGCCACAGGCGCGCGGGCAACGCCCATTTACCAGACTGCCTCGTTTACCTTCCCGGATTCCGACTACGCCGCATCTCTATTTAACATGGAGCGCACCGGTCATGTTTACTCGCGCCTCAGCAATCCTACCAACGCGGTACTGGAAGAACGCATCGCTGCACTGGAAGGTGGCGTGGGCGCTATCGCCACGGCCAGTGGCCAGGCGGCACTGCACCTGGCGATCGTTACGCTGATGGGTGCCGGCTCGCACATTGTCGCCGCCAGTGCACTGTACGGCGGCACCCACAACCTGCTCGCCTATACCCTGCCCCGTTTTGGTATCGAAACAACGTTCGTCGACACCCGCGATCCACAGGCTTTCAAGGCGGCAATCAGGGACAACACTCGCCTGGTATTCGCCGAAACCATCGGTAACCCGGGACTGGACGTACTGGACATACCAGCGGTTTCGGCCATCGCCCACGAGGCCAGCCTGCCACTGATGGTAGACTCTACCTTTACTACGCCCTACCTGATGCAACCGCTGGAGTTGGGCGCCGACCTCATCGTGCACTCGGCGACCAAATTTTTGAGTGGACACGGGATCGTCATTGGTGGACTGCTGGTTGACGGTGGCAAGTTTGACTGGGATGCCTCGGGTAAATTCCCCAGCTTGAGCGAACCCTACGCGGGCTTCCACAACCTGGTATTTACCGAGGAATTCGGGCCGGCTGCGTTTATCGCGCGCGCGCGTAGGGAAGGGCTACGGGATTTCGGCGCCTGTATGAGCCCCACCACCGCTTTCCATATTCTGCAAGGCATAGAAACGCTGGGGCTGCGCATGCAACGCCATGTCGATAACACGCGCGAAATTGTCTCCTTCCTGCAGCAGCAGGAAAGTGTCATCGGTGTTGCCTACCCGGAATTGGAAGGGCACCCGGACAGGGCCTTGGCCAGCCAACTATTACCCAGAGGATGTGGCGCGGTGTTCACTTTCGAGCTCAAGGGCGGACGCGCTGCGGGTATCGCCTTCGTCGACGCACTCAGCCTGTTCTCTCACCTGGCCAACGTTGGTGATGCAAAGTCACTGGTTATTCACCCTGCCAGTACCACCCATCATCGCATGGATAACGATGCACTGGTTGCTGCGGGAATATCTTCCGGCACCATCCGCCTGTCCATCGGTCTGGAGCAGGCCGCTGACCTGATAGCCGACCTGAAGCAAGGGCTGCGTGCCGCCGAGAAAGTAGCATCCGCGGAGGCTGACCAATGAAGATCCAGGTAGATGGCGTCAGCGCCTACTGCTATACCAATAATCGCGAAATAGACCCTGACAAGGACAGCGTAGTGTTCGTTCACGGCTCCGGCATGGACCACACCGTATGGACCTTATTTTCCCGCCACTTTGCCCGCCATGGTCGCAATGTCATCGCCGTAGACATGCCCGGTCACGGCCGCTCTGACGGTAAGCCGCTGGGCAGCATTGAGGATATGGCTGACTGGGTTATCGCTGTATTGGACACACTGGGCATCGCCAAGGCAGCAGTAGCCGGACACAGCATGGGCAGTCTGGTTGCGCTGGATGGCGCCGCGCGCCACCCCGACCGGGTGACGGCCATCGCCCTGGTGGGATCTATCGCACCCATGCCTGTTTCAGATGCCATTCTCGACGCCTCTGCCGTGAATGACCCCGCCGCTTACAACATGCTGACCGAGTACGGTTACAGCAAACGCCATCTGTTTGGTGGCAACAGCAACCCCGGCATGTGGATGGTGGGCAGCACCCTGCGTCTTTACGAGCGCTCCCGGCCCCATGTTTTGCACAACGACATGAACGCCTGCAATACCTATAGCGCCGGACTGGAACGCGCTGCAGCGGTGCGCTGCCCGGTACTGATGGTACTGGGTAAAGGCGACCGCCTGACACCGGTACGCGGCACCACTCCCTTACAGCAGGCATTGCCCGATCCACGTGTAGTGGTTCTGGAGGATGCAGGCCACTCGCTGATGACCGAGACGCCGAATCTACTCCTGGATGCTCTACGCGATTTTCTTTTACAGCAATGAGGCCGCAGTCCGCCAGGAAAAAGCACTGGCTGGTATGTACGCTTGTCGCACTGCTGGTAAATATCTCCAGCGGTGCAAATAGCCAGGGCTTGCATAGCCCACAAGATCCACTGCTGGCCGTAGCCAGCGGTCAATACCAGGGAACCTGGACAGACGATGGTAAAATAGCGGCTTTTCTCGGCGTCCCGTTTGCACGTGCGCCGGTGGCTACGTTGCGCTGGGCACCGCCACAGCCATTACCAGCGAGCGCAGAGAATAGGCTGGCCTAGCAGTTTGCCCCTGCCTGCATGCAAGGCACCTATATCAGCGACTGGTACCGTGACATCTCCGCTTACTTTGGCGCCGACGCTGCCGCAATAGAAGATCCGCTGGAAAGCGAAGACTGCCTTTATCTCAATATCTGGACTCCCGCAGCGGGTGGCAATCTCCCGCACCCGGTACTGGTATATATTCACGGCGGCTCCAACAAGGGCGGCTGGTCCTATGAGCCTAACCTCATAGGGGAGACCTTGTCGCGCCGTGGCATCGTAGTGGTCACCATCGCCTACCGCCTGGGTATGTTTGGCTTTTTTGCCCATCCCGAACTGGAGCAACTGAATTTCGGTCTGCAGGACCAGGTCGCAGCGCTGCACTGGATTAAGAACTACATTGCCGCAGCCGGGGGCGACCCTGATAAAGTCACCTTGATGGGCGAATCCTCAGGCGCCAACGACATTGATTTTTTGATCGCTTCGCCTGCGACAACAGGCCTGTTCCGGCAGGTCATACACCACAGTGGTGGCTCCGCCCTGCGCGGTCGTACTGATCGCAATGAATACCTGGAAATGACCCACGTCCTGTCCGACAGTCTGCCGGGAGGCCAGCCTGCCCGCTTGCAGGAGCTGCGCAGCATTCACGCTGCTTCGCTGATGAACGCTTCTTCAGCTCTCATGCAAGGCAGGTATATGGATCCAGTCATAGACGGCGACACGGTCAACACCGCGGTAACAGAATCTCTGCGCAGGTCCATCCCGGATAATCTGGCACTGTTGATAGGCCACAATGGCAACGAGCGGCTCAGCTCTATCAAAGAGGACTGGACTGTCGATGGCTGGCTGGAGAAAAACACCACCCCTGCACAGGCCGCCAGGCTGCGCCGCCTGCTGCCTGCAAATACACCACGGCGGGAGACCCTGGACCGGCTGGACAGTGCCTATTATTACCTGTGTCCGTCTCTATGGCTGGCGCAACAGTTTCGCGCCCGCAACCTGCCCGTGTGGTACTTCGAGTTTACACGGCAACGCGAGGGTGATGCAGCAGCAGCGATTGGTGCCTATCACGGCGCTGAGCTGCCTTATGTGTTCGATACCCATGACGACTGGCTGCCAACCACGGCCGTCGACCGAAAAATCACCGCATGGATGATCAACTACTGGGCGAATTTTGTTAAGACCGGTAATCCCAATGGCGATAAGCTGCCACCCTGGGTACCCTTTGATGAAAGCACACCCACAATGCAGCGTATCGATAATGAGGTGTCGCATACACAGCACAGCAGCGCTGCGTTGTGTGAGATATTACTGGACGCCCCGCCCTGGCAGAAACACTAGGGAGCAAAACAGGCGGGCGCTTGCAGCAGTAACGGGCTCTCTTTCAGGGCCGTGTCAAAATCACAGCTCGAAATAATAACGGCGCAGAAAAGTAGCAGCCCACAGGGCGCAGGCAGCAAACAGCAACCCCCCCAGCAGAGGCAATAAATCTGCCGACCCCTGCCAATAGAACCCCGCGTCGCCAGCACTTCCCAGGTGCGGTATGTGGCGGCTTAACAGGGTTGCCAGCCGCGCTGTCCCGAATAGAATCTTCTCTAAAAATAACAGTATCAGCACAGGTGCCAGCGCCCACATAAACGGCGAGCGTCGCGCCGCTGCGGACGCCAGCAAAATCCAGGCGTAAGTCGGTGCCAGCCACAGCGTCATCAACAACCAGTTACCCAACTGCCCCGCGAAGAGGCCAAAAAAATCCAGTTTATCAATAAGCCCTACAAAGGGGTCTATCTCCATGCGCCATAGCAGCAGCATCCCCAGCAACATACACACTAACTGCGCCAGCATAGACGCCGCGATAAATAATAGCGGTGCCGCCAGCATGGCCACAGCATACTTGGCCAGCACTTCCTGCCCGTCGGATACTGGCATGGATTTCCAGAACAGGATGCTGCGATCGCGCCGATCGGTATACAGTGCCGCCAACAGATAGTTGGCGCAGACCAGTAAAAAAACCATCACAAACAGTTGATGCAGCCCGTTGAACAATGAATTCAGACTGCCGGCGGCATCGACCTGCGCCGCAGGAATTGCCGGAGGTGCAGGCGCCGGGTCACCTGGCACTGCACCGCTTTGTTGTACACGATATTCGATCACCGGCTTACCGTCCGCGTCGCGATCGACATGCACACTGACACTACTGTCGCCCTGCCCCTGGGAGGGGAATACTTGCGACACCGCCTCACCCACGGCGCTGATGTGCTCGGCCATCAACACCGCGATAAACAACACTGTACTCAAGCCCACCACCAGCAACAGCGGCGTCCAGCACAGCGAGGTGCGGTATTCCTGAAACTCCCTGAACAGCAGGGTCAGTAGCGTTTGCGGCTTAGACATCAGACTCACCTGCAGCGGTGACAGTGGCTACAAACAAGTCTGCTATCGAGGGCGTGCGCACTTCGCCCAAACGGGTTAACACTTCACCCTGGATACCCTGGTAGATAAAGGCCCTGCCCCCGGCTATGGCACGTTGCCCTACATGGGGAATTTCCCGGGCCCTGCTGACCTGATCTCCCAGGGCATGCAACTCGACATATTGCTGCGAGATATTCTGCGTTGACTCCTGCAGCAGCAAGCTGCCCTTGTCCATGAACGCCACGTCGGTAAGGATATCTTCGACTTCCTCGACCTGGTGGGTGGAAATAATAATAGTGCGTTCACTGTGATGGTAATCCGCCAGAATTTGCTCGAAGAAGCGCTTGCGAAACAGGATATCCAAGCCCAGCGTAGGCTCATCAAGAATAAGCAAACGTGCATCGATAGCCATTACCAGGGCCAGGTGTAACTGCACCGTCATACCCTTGGACAGTTTGCCCACCTGGCGCATCAGTCCCACATCCGTCGTCTCCAACAGCGCCAGCGCCTGCTCGCGATCGAAGCGCGGATGAATGCCCGCCACGTAATCCACTAGTTGATCGACCCGCATCCAACGCGGCAGCACTGCCGTATCGGCAATAAAACACACGTCACGCATCAATTGCGCCCGTTGTCGCATCGGGTCAAGACCCAGCACCGCGATGTTGCCAGTGTAGCGAGTGAGGCCTAGTAGAGAACGCAACAAGGTGGTTTTGCCCGCACCGTTGGGCCCGATCAGGCCAACGATGGAACCCGCTGCAATCTCCAGATTGAATGCGTCCAGCGCCGCAACTGCACCGAATCGACGGCTGACATCCTTTGCCACCACGACCGCTGTCATCAGGCCGCACTTCCAGTGTTATTTTCAGACAGGCTCTTGTGCATATTAGCGGCGATAGTAGCGGCAATCCGCTTGGCTCGCTGCGCCCGCTCACCGACGAAACTGTCGTCCACTGTGTCGCTGAAGAAGGCCAGCCAGCGTTCAAAGTCCGCGGCTTGCAGGGGTCTTTTACCGTGGAGTTGGCGGTGAATATTCATGGTATGGCGCTGATAGGCACTTTCGCCCAGCAGTAACTTGCACCAGTAGTCCTTGATATGGGGCAAGTGCTGCTGCAGATCAATTTGCGCGATATCAACAAAGATGGGAGCCAACTGCTCATCAGCCAACAGTCGCTGGTAGAACAAATCGACGAAGCGCTCGATATTTTCTCGGGAATCCAGGTCTGACCTGTGCTCGCCCGTAGTCATCGCGCTACTTCTTTTTACTTTTCTTTTTGTTCTTTTTAACGTGCGACATCATGCGCCGCTTGCGCTGTACTTGCCGTTGGGTGAGCTTATTGCGCTTCTCGGCAAAGGGGTTATCGCCAGTGCGAAATTCAATACGCACCGGCGTGCCCACCAATTTAAGCTCACGGCGAAACACTTTCTCCAGATAGCGTTGATAGCTGTTGGGGACATTGCCGGTCTGGTTACCATGAATCACGATTAGCGGTGGGTTTTGACCCCCGGCATGCGCGTAGCGCATTTTGATCCGCCTGCCATTGACCATTGGCGGTGGGTGATCAAAGACCGCGCCTTCCAGAATCAGGTTAAGTGCATTGGTGGCCAGTTTTCGCGTAGCCGACTGGTACGCCGCATCAATAGATTTGTAGAGGTGCCCTACCGCCGTGCCATGTAACGCTGAAATATAGTGAGAATCGGCATAGTCGGCAAATTGCAAACGTCTACCCAGTTCGGACTTGATCCAGTCACGCTGGTCCGGCTCTACGCCATCCCATTTGTTCACCGCCAGCACCAGACCGCGACCGGCCTCGATACAATGGCCCAGCAGATGCATATCCTGATCCACAATACCCTCGTGGGCATCCATAACCAGCACCACCACATGGGCGTCATCTATAGCCTTCAGCGTTTTCACGATGGAGAACTTTTCCACCGTTTGTCTAATGTTCTTGCGCCTGCGCACACCCGCTGTATCGATCAGTGTGTACTGTTGATCATCGCGTTCATAATCAATATAAATGCTGTCGCGTGTAGTCCCGGGCTCGTCATAAACCACCACACGCTCTTCGCCCAATAAGCGATTTACCAGCGTCGACTTGCCCACATTGGGGCGACCCACGATGGCCACACGGGTACTGTTGGGATACTTATGTTCCTCTTCGCGCTCCTCGGCGTCGGGGAATTCCTCCAGTATCAGGTCTATCATGCTGCGCACACCGCGACCCTGACTCGCGGCAATGGCATACATGGATTCTACACCCAGAGAATAAAAGTCACTGGTGGCGACGTCTTCATTCATGCCATCAATTTTGTTAACGACCAGGTGAAATGCCTTGTTGCGCTGACGCAGGTGCCGTGCCAATGCCTGGTCAGTAGCATTAAGTCCTTCCCTGGCATCCACCATAAATAACACGGCATCCGCTTCTTCTATTGCAGTCAGTGACTGGCCCGCCATTTGCGAATCTATACCCTCTTCATCGCCGCTGATACCACCGGTATCAATCGCCACAAAAGGCCGACTACCTATTTTTCCTTCACCGTATTTACGGTCCCGGGTAAGGCCCGGGAAATTAGCCACCAGGGCATCCCGGCTGCGGGTGAGTTGGTTAAACAGAGTCGATTTGCCAACATTGGGGCGCCCTACCAGGGCGATAACCGGAATCATCAGTCTTTCGCAGTAACCTCGTAAGCGACCAGCTTGCCGCCATTACCAAATACATACAGTACATTGCCATCGCTGAGCATATCAGCGCGAACGCCCTTACCGTCTGCCTTCACCCTGCCGGCAAACTCGCCGTCAACCTGGGAGATTATGTGCACTATGCCTTCGAAATCTGCCACCGCGACATAACTGCTTACCGGGGTGGGCCGCGACAGTTGCCGGTAGCCCAGCGCGCCCTGGGTCCAGCGAAGACCCTGACCATTGCGTAAGTAGGCATTCAGAGTGCCGTCTTCGTCGGCGACATAGACATTACCGAAACCCTGGGATACTCCCGAGAACGAGGACACGTCGCGCTGCCACAGCTTGCGACCATTGCTCATATCAATAGCGACCAGACGCCCCTGGTAACTGGCCGCGTAAAGCTCACCGCTCGCTATGGCCATGGTGCCGTCTACATCAACTATGCGTTCAATTTCTGAGCGCCCCTGGGCGATCGTCACCCGCACTTCCCAGCGCACCGCGCCGGTGAGTGCATCGAAGGCCACTACCCGGCCATTGGCAAACCCGGTGTATACCGCACCGTCGCGCAAGATAGGCGTATTTGTGCCGCGTATGGTCAATACTGGAACATTGCTGTCATACGTCCACAGCTTCTCACCACTAGCAAAATCCAGGCCCTGTAATTTGCCATCGTAGGTCTGGGCAATAACCACACTGCCATTCGCCTGGGGTGCGGCCAAAATTTCGCCGGTCAGGCGACTGCGCCAGACTTCCGCTCCGCTATTGGCATCAACCCTGATAACAAAGCCATCGCTGCTACCCACAAACAGGGCATCATCATAAACACCGACCCCACCGGAAAGCGAGGTCTCCAGATCGGCCTTCCACAGGCTTTTCCCGCGACTGCGCTCAAAGGCCTTTACCTCGCCATCTGCCGAGGCGGCGTAAATCCGCTCCCCGTCGATGACCGGTTGTAGCCGGTAAAAACCAATACCCTGGCCATTGCCCACACCGGTAGACCAAAGCTTTTTGATCTTTACCGTCTGGCTAATCTTTTCCAATTCCACTGGCTGCTTGGGGTCTTCATCATCGGAATCAAACCAGCCTGAAATCGTGCTACAAGCGGCAAGGTTCAACACCATGAACAGACTCGCAATCCACTTTAATTGCTGTTGCACCGGGCTATCCCTCCTCACCATCCAGGGTGACTGCTTCGTCAACTACCTCAACTGCCGCAGCCGGTAATGGTTCTTCAGACTGTGGCAGGTCCAGCTCGCGCTGGGGAACAGGGTTAAGACTCTGCAGCTTCTGTTGCAGAGTCGCGAGATTGACCTGCCCGGGATTCGCCGCAGCCAGTGTCAGTGCGTCTGCATAAGCCAGACGGGCATCTTCGCTTTTGCCCTGCCCCAGCAGGATATCTCCGCGGGCGAGCGCGTAAGACGCCTGGTAGGTGCCCTGCTCCTGAGAGTCCAGTATGGCCAGTGCCTGGTCATTATCACCAGACGCGGCCAGCACCCTGGCCAGGCGTAATTGCGCCAGTTGTGCGTTATCACTGCCTTTGTCTGCCTGCCCCAGGACCCAGCGCAACTGCGCCTCGGCCTGCACCAGGTCGTTACTTTCCACCGCCACCCGGGCCAGGTGCAGGGCAGCAAACTGGGCGTAGGTGCTGCTGCCGAAATCTGCTTTTAGCTGTTCAGCTATCGCTATGCCGGCCTGCTGCTGCGTAGGACTGGCCTGCGCATTACCCACGGTCTGCAACACCGCCTGATATAAATCCGAGGCCTGTTCTTGCTGACTCGCGTTGTTGCCTTTCCAGGTCTGATAGCCAACGGCCAACGATACAGCGATTATTATCGCGGCCATGGTGGAGCGGCCATTCTCATCCCACCAGCGGCGCAGCGCCTCGACCTGTTCTTCTTCTGTACGGTATTCTTCCACTTCCTGATTTCCTCTTATTGGGTATCGCTGGCAAGCACTGCTGTGAGTACCGCCTGTAACTGTTCAACCGGGACCGTTTGCTGGGCCTGGCGTTCACCATCACTTTCACGTAATGGTTTAAGGGTGACAGTGCCTGCAGCCACTTCGTCTTCACCCCAGATCAGGGCCACACGGGCGGCGCTTTTGTCAGCTTTCTTGAGCTGGCTTTTAAAACTGCCACCACCGGTATGCTGCAGCATATTCAAGCCGGGCATGCCGCTGCGCAGTTGCTCAACCTGGGCCAGCGCCGCGCGCTGTGCATCACTGCCGACACTTACCACGTAGGCATCAAGATTTGCATCCACAGCACTTAACGCCCCGGTTTCCTGCAGCAATAACACCAGGCGCTCCATGCCCATGGCAAAGCCCACGCCAGGTGTGCTTTTACCGCCGAGCTGCTGCACCAGGCCGTCGTAACGTCCTCCGGCACATACCGTACCCTGCGCACCCAGGCGATCTGTAACCCACTCAAACACGGTTTTGTTGTAATAATCCAGGCCGCGCACCAGGCGAGGATTAATCACATAGCTCACACCTGCCGCATCCAGCAATTCCCTCAGGCGTACAAAATCATCTCGCGATTCGTCATCCAGGTAATCCGCCAGGTCAGGTGCGGAATCCAGTAAGGCCTGGGTATCTGGATTTTTGCTATCCAGGATGCGCAGGGGATTACTGTGCAGGCGACGCTGACTGTCTTCATCCAGAGCTTGCTCGTGCTGCTCTAAATAAGTAACCAGCGCAGCCCGGTAGGCCTGGCGCGCAGCCAGATTGCCTATGGAATTGAGCTGTAACTCGACGCTGTCTGCAATGCCCAACCTGGCCCAAAGGCGCGCCGTCAGCAATATCAATTCAGCATCCATGTCCGGCGTTGCCACACCAAAGGCTTCGGCCCCAATCTGGTGGAACTGTCGCTGCCGACCTTTTTGCGGACGCTCATAGCGAAACATGGGGCCGGCGTACCACAAGCGCTGCGGCACGCCCAGCAGGCCCTGCTGAATCGCCGCGCGAACGCAGCCGGCGGTGCCTTCCGGCCGCAGGGTCAGGCTCTCGCCATTGCGATCATCAAAGGTGTACATTTCCTTTTCTACGATATCGGTAACTTCACCGATAGAGCGCTTGAACAGCTCGGTTTGCTCTACCACCGGCAAGCGGATCTCAGCGTAGCCATAGCTGGCCAATACGCCACTCACGCTGCGTTCCAGGTGCTGCCAATAGGGTGTATCACCAGGCAGGATATCGTTCATCCCGCGGATGGCCCTGATATTACTCACGTGTTCTCCAATTTATAGCGTGGACTAGACGGATGACTTCGCTATCAGTTTTTCTTCAAGCACTTCCCGTTCGCGCTCCAGATCTGTGGCGCGCTGTCTGATCACCTGCTCCAGGTGATCTACAAAACCTTCATTACTCACTTTGTGATCCGGTTCGCCAGCTACATAGATAAGGTTGCTGGGCGTAGCGCCAGTCAGACCCACATCTGCTTCGCGCGCTTCGCCGGGGCCATTGACGATACAGCCAATGACTGCCACATCCATGGGCGTACGCACATCTTCCAGGCGCTGTTCCAGGGTATTCATCGTGGCAATCACATCGAAGTTCTGCCGCGAACAACTGGGGCAGGCGATAAAATTGATGCCATTGGCGCGCAGTTTGAGGCTCTTGAGTATCTCAAAGCCGACTTTGACTTCTTCTACAGGATCCGCTGCCAGGGAAATACGCAGGGTATCGCCTATCCCATCCATCAACAGCATGCCCAGGCCCACGGCCGACTTTACGGTGCCACCGCGCAGGCCGCCGGCCTCGGTGATACCCAGGTGCAGCGGCTGCTCGATCTGTTGTGACAACAGGCGATACGCTGCTACCGCCATAAACACATCCGACGCCTTTACACTGATCTTGTAATCCTGGTAGTCAAACTTGTCCAGGATATCCGCATGACGCATCGCGGATTCCACCAGCGCCTCGGCGGTAGGCTCCCCGTACTTGCGCTGCAGGTCCTTGCCCAGGGAGCCGGCATTGACGCCTATACGAATGGGAATACCCTTGTCTCTGGCACTATCGATAACCGCGCGCACCTTGTCGTCTCGACCGATATTACCGGGATTAATGCGCAGGCAGTCGACCCCGTATTCAGCGACTTTCAGGGCGATTTTATGATCAAAATGTATATCCGCCACCAGTGGCACAGTCACCTGGGCACGAATCTCACGAAATGCCTCTGCCGCGTCCATACTGGGAACAGAGACACGCACAATATCAGCACCCGCCTCCTGAATTGCGCGTACCTGGGCCACAGTGGCCGCCACGTCGCAGGTTTCAGTATTGGTCATGCTTTGCACACTGATGGGGGCATCACCACCCACAGCGACATCACCAACGTATATTTTGCGGGTCACACGGCGCTTGATCGGGGATTCAGTTTTCATGATTCACCTGCTGTTGCCGCCTGCGGCAGCTGTTCGGCTTGTATCTCGCCCTGCTCAGGCAACGCTTTATCCAGCGATTCACTATCGCCCAGCCACCACAGTCCCAGCACCAACAGTGCCAACACTGCCAGACCGATAAACACACCCATGCCAGTGCCCTGTAATTGCAGTGAACGGGTCTCAACTCTTTTCTGGACATTGGGCTCAGTGGATAATCGCAATTGGTCAAAAGAACCCAATAAACTTTCTTCATCAAGTCCCAGTAACTTGCCATAGGCCTTGACGTAGCCGCGCGCGAAAGGCGGACTGCGCAATGCCTGGTAATCATCACGCTCCAATATGGCAACATAACCGGGCATAAAATTCAGGCGATCGGCGGCCTCGCGCTCTGGAATACCCTGCGCCTCCCTGGCGGCCCGCAGCAGTGTTCCCGGGGTAGTAAATGCATCAACCTGATGCGGGGCATCGTCGGTCAGTTGCTGTTGAGGGGCATGCTCAGTCACTTGCTATGGCCCGCTTATAGGCCTGGTACTCGGCCGAATTGGGATACATGTTCCTTAACGCCAGCGAGTAACTGCCCTCGGCATTGCGGTCACCGGCCTCTCGTGCCAGGCGTATACCCAGCCACAGGCCGCGGGCAGATTGCTGGCGCGCCACCGTGCGATAGGTATCGTAATACTGACCGGAAACGGGGTAGTCGCCGGCATCGAAACGAATCTCTGCGACTTCCAGCAACGCGATGCGGTTAGTCCGGTTCATCGCCAGGGCGCGCACAAAAGCTTCTTCCGCCCCCGGGTCATCAAACAGTTTACGACGACACAATCCCAGGTTTACGAACGCACTTGGACGGCCCTCATAGAGAGTATCGCCAGCAACATATTCCAGCTGTTCTTCGGCTTCCTCGTAACGCTCCTGTGAATACAGAAAAACGGCGTAGTTGTTGCGCGCTCGCGAGAAGCTCTTGTCCAGGCGAATGGCTGTCTTGAAACTCTCCTCCGCCATCTCGTACTCGCCGGTGCTCTGGTATACCAGGGCGAAGGCTTCATGCACCTTGGCATTATTGGGATCGATTTCGTAAGCCAGCTTCAGATTGCGCTTGGCATTTTCATAATCGCCCTCACCCACATAGTTACGCGCCAGCTCCACGCGCCGGTCCAGGGCTTTTTCCGGTGACGCTTTCTCGGTAAATACGGTCTCAGTAGTAGTCACACAAGCACTGCAAAGCAATATCAGGGTAACGGCCACTATATTTTTGTACTGTGATTTAATAAGTCTAAACACCCCTATCGGACCTCTATTACCTGAGCTTCAGCGGCAGCACGGTGGCGCTCACTGCGCCGTGTGCGATCTACTACCTGCCCCACCAACTGACCACAGGCGGCATCTATATCGTCACCGCGGGTGGTTCTTACTGTCACAATATATCCCGCATCTACCAGTACTTGCCAGAACCGCGACACCGCGTTACCGCTGGGGCGCTGGTAATTTGACAGCGGGAAGCTGTTAAAGGGAATCAGGTTAATTTTACAGGGAAAGTCTCGCAACAATTGCACCAGTTCTCGGGCTTGTTCGACCTGGTCATTAACTCCCGCTATCAGCGTGTATTCCACTGTTACCACACGCTTGCTGTCTTTTTGCGCATCGATGTAGTTGCGGCAACTTTGCAACAAGACGTCGATGGGATATTTACGGTTGATCGGGACCAGTTGATCACGCAGGGCATTATTGGGCGCATGCAAGGACACCGCCAGCGACACCTCACTCACTTCAGCCAGGCGATCCAACGCCGGCACCACTCCTGAGGTGCTGAGCGTCACCCTGCGTTTGGAAATCCCGTAGGCCAGATCTTCAAGCATCAGATCCATGGCCGCTACCACGTTGTCAAAGTTGAGCAGGGGCTCGCCCATACCCATCATCACCACATTGGTAATAAGACGGCCGTTACCGGGTTGGAAGGCATCGTAGGACTTGAGCGCCACCCACACCTGGCCAATGATCTCCGCCGCAGTCAAATCACCTTGAAAACCCTGCTTGCCGGTAGAGCAAAAGCTGCAATCCAGGCTGCAGCCTACTTGTGATGATACACACAGGGTTGCACGAGAACCCTCGGGTATCAGCACGCTTTCTACCAGACCGCCGCCGTCCACGCGGATAGCCCACTTGCGAGTACCGTCACTGGAGTCGTGCTGACTGACAATTTCCGGTGGCCGCACCTCGGCAATTTTCTGCAGTTTCTCGCGCAGGGCCTTACCGATATTGGTCATCTGCTCTATGTCAGTGACCCCGGCGTGATGTATCCACTTGAGTACCTGTCGCGCACGGAACTTCTTCTCCCCGATATCCAGGAAGAACTGTTCCATCTGGCGCAGAGTAAGACCCAGAAGATTGACTCTGGACGACTCCTCCGCACTGGCAACAGGGCTAGTCATCAGATCGCCTAGCGCTCACACAACTCGCTGGAAGCGAAGAAGTAGCCGATTTCACGCGCGGCAGATTCAGGTGAATCCGAACCGTGCACTGCGTTGGCATCGATAGACGAAGCAAAATCGGCACGAATAGTCCCTTCAGCTGCGTCCTGGGGGTTGGTCGCACCCATCAGGTCACGGTTCTTGGCGATAGCGCCTTCACCTTCAAGCACCTGGACAACAACCGGACCGGATGTCATAAACTCGATCAGCGCGGGGAAGAATGGCCGCTCGCTGTGCTCAGCGTAAAAACCGCCAGCCAGCGCATCGCTTAAACGCAGCATTTTGGAAGCCACAACCTGCAGACCGTTGCTCTCGAAGCGCGAGTAAATTTTACCGATGACGTTCTTGCCTACGGCGTCAGGCTTGATGATGGAAAGAGTGCGTTCTACGGCCATGGGGGATCTCCAAAAGGTGAATTAACAAGAAGCGCGCAATTATACGGATTTTAGGCCGCTGTTTCACCCTGAAACGGCTGCTGCTCTTATATTTATTTTCTTTTAAATCAGTGGCTTAGAAAACCACGTCAGAAATGGGGAATATTTGGGAGTTCCGGGCGCGCTATAACGGCCTCACACCCCCGAAGTAATGTCACCTGGGGGTAAATCTTCAGGCAAGCCGCGAGGCCCCGGGGCTAATCCAACTCCTCGATCCACGCCGCCTGGATGGCCTCGAGGATTTTTTCGCCGCAGTGTTTGGGGTCATCGTCAAAATCAGGCAGCGCCATCACCCAATCCCGCAAATCAACGAAATTGAGTGCCAGGGGATTCGCCTCGGGGTGGGCCTCCAGCAGCTCGATAGCAATATCGCTTACATCCGTCCAACGCATGGTGGAACTCCTGATTAATGACTTTCCGATACCATATTAATGGTATAGCGTGGAATCTCAACGACCAGATCCTCATCCGCTACCAATGCCTGGCAACTCAAGCGGGAATCCGGCTCCAACCCCCATGCCATGTCCAGGTAGTCGTCTTCCAGCTCGTCAGGTTCTGCCAGTGATTGGTAGCCCTCGCGCACAATGACATGACAAGTAGTGCAGGCACAGGACATTTCACAGGCGTGTTCGATCGCTATATCGTGGCGCAGCAGAGCGCGACAGACCGACTCACCCGGCTCCGCCTCCACCACGGCACCCTCCGGACACAGTGCTTCATTCGGCAGTACCACAATGCGTGTCATTCGCTTACCCCATCATCCAGTGCTTCCAGCGACACCCCGGACAGGGCCTCGCGAATACTCTTGTCCATACGCCGAGCAGCGAAAGACTCGCTCGCCTGCCCCAGCTGCTCTGTTTGTATGCGCAGGTCGTTAACATCCTCGCCGCTCATTTGCTCACGCACCAGACTCATTTTCTGATGCAGTCGGGCGCACTCATCGGGAGCCAGCAGTGCATCGCCATCTGCCGCCAGGGCAATTTCCAGGCCCTCCAGAAGCTGCTGCGCTTCCAGGCGCTGCTCGGCTAGTTGCCGTGCCTGCTTATCCTGTTCGGCGTGACTGAAGGAGGCCTGCAGCATAGCGCTAATCTGCTCATCGTTGAGACCGAAAGAAGGTTTTACCGTCACTGCGCTCTGCACACCGGTGGCCGCTTCCCGCGCAGACACATTGAGCAAGCCATCTGCGTCAACCTGAAAAGTCACCTGTATACGCGCCGCGCCTGCCACCATAGGCGGGATACCACGCAGCTCAAAGCGTGCCAGGGAGCGCGAATCGGCCACCAGTTCACGCTCGCCCTGCACAATATGCACCACCAGGGCGGTCTGCCCATCCTTGAATGTGGTGAACTCCTGTGCCCGGGTCACCGGAATTGTAGTGTTGCGCGGAATGATTTTTTCCACCAGGCCGCCCATGGTTTCAAGACCGAGGGACAGGGGGATTACGTCGAGTAAAAGCAAATCTCCCTCGGGGCGGTTGCCCACGAGGATATCCGCCTGAATAGCTGCACCCACTGCTACCACCTGATCGGGGTCGATATCGAGCAGCGGATCGCGGGAAAAGAACTCAGCTACCGCCTCACGCACCAGCGGTATGCGCGTGGACCCGCCCACCATAACGACATTGTCTACGTCTGTATCCAGCTGGGCATCGCGCAGACAGCGGCGACAGGCACGCAAAGTCTGCTTCACCAATGGCTGGATCAGCGACTCAAATCCCGCCCGGGTAAGGACTACAGCGGCACCGCTGTCCACCAGCCCATCCAGTGAGATGCTAACGCTCTCAGCGTCGGAAAGTTGTTCTTTAGCGGCACGCGCGCGCGCCTGCAGTGTTCTGTAAAGCCCCGGTTGCAGCGCCTGGCTGCCGGACTCCTGCAGCACCCAATCGGCTACCGCCGCATCAAAATCATCGCCCCCCAGGGCTGTGTCGCCGCCGGTTGCCAGCACTTCGAATACGCCTTGATGCAAGCGCAGAATGGAAATATCAAAGGTTCCGCCGCCCAGGTCATACACGGCTATTACGCCCTGCTCTGCTGAATCCAGGCCATAGGCCACTGCCGCAGCCGTAGGCTCGTTCAGCAAACGCAACACCTTGAGTCCGGCGAGTGTAGCCGCATCCTTGGTTGCCTGGCGCTGGGACTCATCAAAATAAGCCGGTACCGTAATGACTGCTCCCTGCAGCTCGTCACCGAGCGTATCGATTGCGCGCTGATGCAAAACCCTGAGAATCTCGGCGGAGGCTTCTACCGGACTAACCGGACCAGCCGCTGTGACAAAGCGCACCATACCGGCAGCATCATCGGCAAGCTGGTAGTGCGCACGGGCGGCGTCTTCATTGGCATCTTCCCGCCCCCGCCCCATAAACCGCTTTACGGAGATCAGGGTGTCGGCGGGGTGCTCCGAGGACATAGCCTGGGCAGTGCGTCCCACCACAGCTGCGCTGGGGTCAGAATAATTTACTACTGAGGGCAACATGGGCGCGCCCTGTTCATCCGGCAACACCGCCGCGCGACCACCGCGCACCGTGGCGACCAGCGAATTGGTGGTACCCAGGTCAATTCCTACCGCCAGTTTTACCTGGTGGGGAACCGGGGACTGCCCGGGTTCGGCGATTTGCAATAAGGCCATTACTGTTTATCCATCAGGTCAGACTCTATTTGTTCCGCTTCCTGTAATAATTTTTCCAGATACTGCATTTTCACACAGGCACTTGCTGCAACGTCTAGATTGCTGGCCGTATAGGCTTGGGAAAATTCCATCTGATGTGTCCTGATATCACCGCCAATCTCTGCCACCAGGTGATCCAGCACACTGTCGGGATCTACCAGGTCGTGCATGGATTCCAGTTTTTCGCGCAGCTCCATTTGTTCAATCAGGAAGCCGCCGTCCATAGGTTCTGCCGCAATCTGTTCCTGGCTCATACCTGCCAGTTCCAATAAGTACAGCGCACGTGCGAGGGGTTTATTCAGTGTGGCATAGGCCTGATTGACCAGCGCCGAATACTGTACAGCTACCCTTTGCTCATGCGCCGACGTGCTGGCGTATCGATCCGGGTGCAGCTGCTGTTGCAACTGGCGATAGCGGGCACTCAACTGCCCCTGGTCCAGCGCAAACTCTAACGGCAGGTTGAATAATTGAAAGTAGTTCTGTTTGAAGTCCGGAAATGCCATGCCAAAGTGATCACACCGCAAATGCTATACGGTGAAACTCTCCCCGCAGCCACATTCTGCAGACACATTCGGGTTTCTGAATTGCAGGCCTTCATTGAGCCCCTCGCGGACAAAATCCAACACTGTGCCATCGAGGTACACCATGCTTTTGGGGTCTATGTACACCTTTACACCGTGCTCTTCAAACACCTCGTCCTCAGGCACCTCGTCATCCACAAACTCCAGCACGTAAGCCATGCCGGAACAGCCGGAAGTGGTCACACCCAGGCGAATACCCAGGCCCTTGCCACGACTGGCAAGCTGGCCCGCTACATGCTTGGCAGCGGAATCCGTGATGGATACTGTCATACTAAGCCTGCTCTCGCTTCTCGCGCAGATCCTTGACCGCAGCCTTGATCGCGTCTTCGGCCAACACCGAGCAGTGGATTTTCACCGGTGGCAGAGCCAATTCCTCAGCGATTTCGGTGTTCTTGATCTGTTCCGCTTCGTCCAGGTTCTTACCCTTGACCCACTCGGTCAGCAGGGAACTGGAGGCAATTGCCGAGCCACAACCATAAGTCTTGAACTTGGCATCTTCGATGATGCCTTCTTCATTGACCTTGATCTGCAGTCGCATTACGTCACCACAGGCTGGCGCTCCGACCATGCCGGTACCGACACTGTCATCAGCGGCATCCATCTTGCCCACGTTGCGGGGATTTTCGTAGTGATCCAGTACTTTATCGCTATATGCCATGCTTATATTGCTCCGCC
This sequence comes from Gammaproteobacteria bacterium, assembly GCA_024686215.1. GTDB lineage: Bacteria > Pseudomonadota > Gammaproteobacteria > Pseudomonadales > Halieaceae > JAACFI01. Next base: position 27,992 of record JAIBDN010000022.1, read on the forward strand.
TGTTATCCTAATGAGCCGCCCATTCGATGGAGTCAAGATCGACACCATCCTTGTACATATCCCACAGGGGCGACAGCTCCCGTAATTTTTCTACCGCAGTGCGCAACTGCTGCACCGCCACATCAACATCCTCTTCCGTGGTAAAACGACCGAAGCAGAAGCGTAGCGAACTGTGTGCCAGTTCGTCGTTCAGGCCAAGGGCACGCAGCACATAGGAAGGTTCGAGGCTGGCCGAGGTACAGGCCGAACCACTGGAAATCGCCAGGTCTTTCAGCGACATAATCAACGATTCGCCTTCCACAAAAGCGATACTCACGTTAATCGCCCCGGGCAAACGATGGTCCTTGTCACCATTGATATGCACTTCTTCGATATCCTTGATGGCGTCCCAAAAATGCTGACGCAGCGCTTTCAGGCGCACAGCCTCTTCTGCCATACCCTCTTTGGCGATATGTGCAGCCTCGCCCATTCCGACAATCTGGTGCGTCGCAAGGGTTCCCGAACGCATACCGCGCTCATGGCCACCGCCGTGCATCTGGGCCTCCAGACGAACTCGCGGCTTACGCCGGACGTATAAGACACCTATGCCCTTGGGTCCGTACATCTTGTGCCCGGACATGGACAGCAGATCTACTTTCATCTGCTCCATATTAATCTCAATTTTACCCGCACTCTGGGCCGCATCCACGTGGAAAAGCACGCCCGCATTGCGCGTAACTTCACCAATGGCGGCAATATCGTTCACCGTGCCGATCTCATTATTGGCATGCATAATACTGACGAGAATCGTGTCTTCGCGCAGCGCTGCGGCGACTGCTTCCGGGGTAATCAGGCCATCACTGCCCGGATCCAGGTAACTGACTTCATAACCCTCCCGCTCCAATTGACGGCAGGTGTCCAGCACAGCCTTGTGCTCGATTTTGGAGGTAATAATGTGCTTGCCTTTCTTATGGTAGAAGTGCGCCACGCCCTTGATGGCGAGGTTATCCGACTCAGTGGCCCCGGAGGTCCATACGATTTCACGGGGATCGGCACCAATAAGGTCCGCTACCTGACGACGCCCATTTTCCACGGCTTCCTCGGCCTTCCAGCCATACATGTGGGAGCGCGATGCGGGGTTGCCAAAATTGCCTTCCATGGAGAGGCAATGAACCATCTTCTCGACCACCCTGGGGTCTGCAGGCGTGGTGGCCAGATAGTCAAAATAAATCGGTTTTTGCATACTGCTTTTAACTCCGTTTCTGTACGCTAGCGGCTCAAATTTGGGTCAGGGCCAGCTCTTCAGCACGGCCCGTGCGCGCATCTTGTCGCGCTGAAACATGCTGCACCTCACGGCGCTCCACCAGATTGCTCAGGCTGATATTACTGAGAAAACCGTGTATCTGATCGCTGAGGTCGCACCACAGGTGGTGGGTCAGGCACACTTCGCCCTGCTGGCAATCACTGTTACCACCACAACCGGTCGCATCTACTGCCTCATTCACCGCGTCTATAATCTGGGCAACGTATATCTCTTGGCCGCCGCGACTTAACTTGTAACCACCACCGGGACCACGCACGCTGCTGACCAGCTCATTGCGCCGCAATTTTGCAAATAACTGCTCAAGATAAGACAGGGAGATGTCCTGGCGTCCGGATATATCCGCAAGACTCACTGGACCATTTCCGCCGTGTAAAGCGAGGTCCAGCATTGCGGTTACCGCGTATCTTCCTTTGGTGGTCAGTCGCATGGTTCTGCCCTGTATTCAGAAGCAACAAGTATGCAATACCCCACTAAAATGGTCAACTATAAAACCTAGTGATTTGATCGGGTAATAAGGACCTACTAATTACCCGCCTTGCGTCCCCGGGACACCCATTTTTGGGTTTCAGTCAAAATACCACGCATAATATTCAGCTCCATCTCATCCAGGCGCACGCGGCCATAGAGCCTGCGCAGGCGCGACATCAGCTGCCGCGGCGCGGCTGGATCGAGAAACTCCACATCCACCAGGGTTTGCTCAAGGTGTGTATAAAAACGCTCCATATTATCCATGGTCGCAAACGGCGTATCCCACTGCTCATCTTCACTCACCGGCAGCTGCGCCTGCGCCTCCAACATACGCAGTTCATAACACACGATCTGCACCGCCATCGCCAGGTTGAGTGAGCTATAGGACTCTGCGGTCGGCACATTGAGGTGTAAATTACACAGTTTCAACTCATCGTTGGTCAGCCCGCGATCTTCACGACCAAACAGCACCGCCACCTGCTCCTGCCCCGATGCTGTCGCCATACGCTGCGCGCATTGCCGGGGATCCAGCAAGGGCCAGGGAATGCGCCGTTCGCGGGCGCTGGTGCCCACCACAAACTGGCAATCGCTGATGGCCTCTTCCACGGTGCTTGTCACCACAGCTCCATCCAGCACATCGCCCGCGGAAGCCGCGCGCCAATTGGCCTGCTCATCCGGGAATTGCCGCGGCTCTACCAGGTACAGCCGCGATAGACCCATATTTTTCATGGCGCGGGCGACACCCCCGATATTTCCAGGGTGACTGGTATTCACCAGTACGATACGAATATTGTCGAGGTTCATGGCGGTCACAGCTGCGTAAATTGCGCGCAATTCTAGCAGATTTCTGTTGTTTTGGTGGGGGGCTTAAGATTCCCGCCATGCGCATAGGGAAGCAACCGGTGCCGCCGACGAAAAAACTAAAAAAGCCAATATTTACCAGATCTGTATGAGCACTTGGAGATGCTGCTATAATCGCGCGCCCAAAGACCGCCCAGGACTGACCTATGGAACCGATGATCAATATAGCGCTGCGCGCCGCCCGCAAGGCCGGTGAGAATATCGTGCGTGCCTCGGATGATCTCGACCGCTTTGAAGTCAAGGCCAAGGGCGTCAACAATTTCGTCACTGAAGTAGATATCAACGCCGAACAGGAGATTATCTATCACCTGCGCAAAGCGTATCCCGACCATGCCATCCTGGGTGAAGAGAGCGGACTTAGCGGTAGCGAAGATGCCGAGTATCGCTGGATTATTGATCCACTGGATGGCACCACCAATTTTGTTCGCGGCATTCCCCACTTCGCTGTTTCCATCGCCTGCATGCACAAAGGCACTCTGGAACATGCGGTGATAGTGGATCCCGTGCGTCGCGAAGAATTTACTGCTTCACGCGGTCGCGGAGCGCAACTCAACGGTCGCCGCATCCGGGTGAGCAACCTTGGCAGCCTGGAAGGTGCGTTACTGGGCACAGGAATTCCGTTCAAGGATCACTGCGATGAAAAGCTGGCGCCGTATAGCAAAACCCTGGAGTTGCTAGCGGGACAATGTGCGGGCATTCGCCGTGCCGGGGCGGCCTCTCTGGATCTGGCCTATGTTGCTGCCGGGCGCCTGGATGCATTCTGGGAAATGGGCCTGGCTCCCTGGGATATGGCGGCGGGTGCCTTGCTGGTGCGCGAGGCAGGCGGGCTGGTAGCGGACATTGATACCTCAGATAACTACCTGGACTCCGGCAATATCGTGTGCGGCAATCCCAAGTGCTTCAAGGCGGTACTGCAAGTAGTGAAACCGCTACTGAGCTAATACTGTGATGTGGTGCGCAAAGCGCACCACAAGCATTAATCAGGGCGCCAGGTCTTCCTGATCGGCACCCTCTTTCACCGGAATCATCAAGTCTTCCTTACTTACACCCATGATCAACAAGGTATTGGCCGCTACATAAATAGATGAGTAAGTACCGATTGCCACACCTACGATCAGGGCAATAGCAAAACCATTAATCATTTCGCCACCCAGCAAAGCCAGCGCCAACAGCACCAGCAAGGTGGTCAAAGACGTCACCAGGGTTCGCCCCAGGGTCTCAGTCAGCGATATATTGATCACTTCAACGGGTTCGGTGCGACGCAACTTACGGAAGTTTTCACGAATACGGTCGGACACCACGATGGTGTCGTTCAGGGAATAACCGATCACCGCCAACAGCGCAGCCAACACGGTGAGGTCGAACTCCATCCCCGTTACCGAGAAGAAACCCAGGGTCACAATCACATCGTGTACCAGAGCGACCACCGCCCCCACCGCGAACTTGAACTGGAAGCGGAAGGCGATATAGAGCATCACCAAACCCAGCGCCAATAACATGGCCAAACCGCCCTGTTCACGCAGTTCGTCACCCACTTGCGGACCCACGAATTCAATTCGGCGTAATTCCACGTTACCCGCAAAGGCCTGCTCCAGTTTGGCAAGCAATTCTGCGCCCTGGCTATCCGAGTAGCCCTTGGGCAGGCGAATCATTACATCGCGGTCCGTACCGAAGCTAACCACTGTGGCACCACTGTAACCCTCTGCATCCAGAGTGCTGCGTATTGCTTTGAGGTTCGCGGTCTCTGAATAATGCACTTCCACCAGGGTGCCGCCGGTAAAGTCCAGACCCCAGTTAAGCTGCTTGGTGGCCAGCGAACCGATAGAGCCCAACAACAACACCGCGGAGAACAGCATAGCCAGCGTACGCTGGCCCATAAAATTAATCGTTTTCATGCTTTACGTCCTCCGATTGACAGAGACTGCACGCGACGCCCGCCGTACATAAGATTGACCAATGCCCGCGTACCCATAATGGCCGTAAACATGGACGTCACGATGCCCACCGACAGGGTAATCGCAAAGCCTTTTACCGGCCCGGTACCCACGGCATACAAAATCACTGCAACAATCAATGTCGTCAGGTTGGCGTCGAGGATGGTGGCCACGGCGCGCTCGAAACCGGCATGTATCGCCATCTGAGGCGACAACCCATTGTTTATCTCCTCGCGGATTCGCGAAAATATCAGCACGTTGGCGTCCACCGCCATCCCCACCGTCAACACGATACCGGCGATACCCGGCAAGGTGAGGGTCGCACCAATCATGGACATAAACGCCACTAACAATATCAGGTTGCACGACAGCGCAATTACCGCGGCGACGCCAAATACGCGGTAGTAGACCACCATAAACAGTACCACCAGAGCCAGACCATACTGCACCGACTTCACACCCTGACGAATATTTTCAGCTCCCAGCGAGGGTCCAACGGTACGTTCCTCGACAAAAGTAATCGGCGCCGCCAGTGCTCCGGCGCGCAACATCAGGGCCAGCTCCGAAGATTCCAGCTGACTGTCCAGGCCGGTAATCTGGAACTGGGCACCCAGTGCCGACTGGATAACGGGCGCCGTTAGCAGTTTTTTCTCATCGTAGGGCACTTTAACAGCCACTTCGGTGCCGTCTTCCTGCATCTCGTAGCGGGTGCGGTACTTGCGCTCGATAAACAGTACGCCCATGCGTCGCTTGATATTGTTACGCGTAGCACGGGACATCAACGTGCCGCCTTCACCGTCCAGGCTGATCGATACATTGGGGCGCCCGTTCTGATCAAAACTGGCCTGGGCGTTGGATACCCGCTCTCCAGTGATAATCACATCGCGTTCCAACCATTCGGTGCGACCCGCCCTATCCTCACTGCGGTATTCGTAGCGCTGTTTTTCCGATGCTGGCGCATCAAGGTTGGCCACCAGGCGAAACTCCAGATTAGCGACCTTCCCCAGGATTCTCTTGGCCTCCGCGGTATCCTGAATACCCGGTAACTCCACCACAATTCGGTGCCGACCCTGGCGCTGCACCAGTGGTTCGGATACACCCAATTCATTCACCCGGTTACGCAAGGTCGTGAGGTTCTGCCCTACCGCGTAGTCGGCAATTTCCTTACGCACCTGCTCAGGCATACTTGCCAGCAGATTCCAGCTATTACTTTCATCCACCCGGTCCAGGGTCAGCTCCGGGTAGGTATCCGCCACGATGGTGCGAGCCTGCTCACGCTGCTCCTCGGTTTTGAAGCGGGATTCCAGCTTGCCTTGCCCGTTAAGCGCTACCAAACCGCGAATGCGCTCTTCGCGCAACACGCGCTTTATGCCATTGAGGTAGTTTTCCATGCGCCGCTCTACCGCAGCTTCAACATCGACCTCCAGCTTGAAGTGCACGCCGCCACTCAGGTCCAGGCCCAATTTCATCGGCTGGCCACCGTAATTGCTGAGCCAGTCTGGCGTTGTAGGCGCCAGGTTCAGTGCCACGATAAAGCCATCCCCCAGCGCGCGGGACACCCGTGCCTGAGCTGTCAACTGCTGCTCACTATCACGCAAGCGCACCAGGGCGCTACGACCCTGGGGGTCGATGGTCTCACCAAAGTGCTCTATACCAGACTCTTCGAGGGCCTTGAGGGCCTTGTTCAGTGTCTTGTCGTCAATGATTTGTGCGCTGCTCTCACCGGCAATCTGCAAAGCTGGATCGGGTGCATACAGGTTTGGCGCCGCATAAAACAGGCCCAGCAGGACCACGAACAGCACGAGCAGATATTTCCACAGGGGGTACTTATTTAACATAGGGTTGCTCTAACAGGGGGAACACTGAGTGTACCCGTCAAAAAGTGCGTCATTATAAGGAATCGACGGTAGGCCACAAGGGCGGGTTATCCCAGCCACTGGCGCGCGTTGCGAAACAACCGCAGCCAGCCGCCATCCTCACCCCATTCCTGCGGTGCCCAGGAGTATTGTACGCTGCGAAACACGCGCTCCGGGTGCGGCATCATAATGGTGGCGCGGCCGTCAAGACTGGTCAGCCCGGCAATGCCAGCGGGCGATCCGTTGGGGTTTGCCGGGTAGCGCGAGGCGACGGAGAGGTCATTTTCTATATAGCGCAAAGCCACCGCAGCGCTGGCTTCACAGTCGTTCAGAGCAGTCTCCCCGGCAAATTCGGCCCGCCCTTCCCCGTGGGCCACAGCGATAGGCAGGTGTGACCCGGCCATACCGGACAACAACACCGAGGGATTATCTTCTATTTTAACCAGGGCCAGGCGCGCTTCGAACTGCTCAGAACGGTTGCGCACGAAGCGCGGCCAGTGACCGGCACCGGGGATCAGGTCCTTGAGTGTGGAAATCATCTGGCAGCCATTGCACACCCCCAGGGTAAAACTGTCTTCCCTTTGGAAGAAGTCACTGAACTGCGCGCGCACCGCTTGATTGAATAAAATACTTTTGGCCCAGCCCTCGCCGGCCCCCAGCACATCGCCGTAAGAAAAGCCGCCACAGGCCACCAGCCCCTTGAACGTCTCCAGGCCACGGCGACCAGCGAGAATATCACTCATATGCACATCCACTGCGGTGAATCCTGCCCCGTGAAAGGCCGCGGCCATCTCCACATGCCCATTGACACCCTGTTCGGGCAGTTCAGTGACTTCTTCCCTTTGGAAGAAGTCGCGGGACTGCGCGCAA
>JAIBDN010000130.1 GCA_024686215.1 Gammaproteobacteria bacterium
ACTCCTCCAGCGCCTGCTGCAGCTGTGTCACCCTCTCAGGGTGCTGCGCGCTCAAATCAACAGATTCCCCTGGGTCTTCATCCAGCCGGTACAGCTCCACCTCCCCAGAATTCAGGGCCAGCAACTTCCACGGAAAACGATACAGTGCCTCACCATCCATGCCACTAACCAGGTAATCAGGCGCCTGCCCGGCAGCACCCGAAGACGCATAATTCAATATCTGTAGTTACAGCTTTTACAAGAGTGTTTAACCTTGCTTTGTTCTCTCCCTAGAAGTTGTACTTGGCTGCCTCATAGACGGTCATCGCCTTCTCCCAAACCGGACCTACCAGACCATCGCCTACCGGCTCACCATCCAACTCGACCACCGGCCCGATATGTTTGCTGGAATTAGTGATCCACACTTCATCCGCCTGGCGAACTTCGTCCATCGTCACAACCCGCTCCTCCACCTGAATCGACCCATCGGCGCGCAGGGATTCGATGGCAATATGCCGGGAAATACCCGGCAGTAGCTGATGATCCAACATTGGGGTGGCCACAATCCCATCCTTTACAATAAATACGTTACTGGAGCTGGCCTCAGTCAACTCGCCGCGGGCGTTATACATGATGGTTTCGTCCTTCTGGGCTGCGTAACTTTCCTGGAAATGCAGCACATTCCCCAGCAGGGCCGTCGACTTGATATTACACCGGCGCCAACGCAAATCCTCGGTAGAAACTACCCTCAAGCCTGTTTTTGTAGTGCGGTCAGGCACTGCGGGATGAGGGTCAATATCGATCACCATGGCAAAGACTGTTGGTTTGGTATCGGTGGGAAACCCGTGAAAGCGACGCCCCTCATTGCCACGGCTGACATGGAAATATATGCCAAGATTCTGGCCGCCGTTTTTCTCACTCAGCTTCGTCGCCAAGCCGTGCCACTGCTCGTCGGTTAATGGATTTTCGATGCCAATGCTCTTCAGCCCCCCGTTCATCCGATCCAGGTGCAATTGCAAAGCTACCGTTTTTCCGCCGTAGGATGGCGTGGCATCATAGATGCCATCGCCAAAAAGAAAGCCCCGGTCGAAGGGCGATATTCTGGCTTGTTCGGCGGGCATATACTCGCCATTCAAATAGATAATCATGTCACTACTCTCGCAGAAATGTATTTTTTACAGCATCTACCGACACGCATACCCAATAACGAGCAGGTGAAACCCCATTACGATGACTTTATTACTTTGAACACACCCAGGGTGCATACCGGAATGATGTAGACCAGCGCGAAACCCACAGAAAGCGCTGAATAACCCTGTGCCACCAGCGCAACAATGCCAAGCGAGCCCAGCAGCCCACCAAGGACCAGGGTCACAACCGCAATAGCGGCCCTGACGGGGTGGCCCAGAGCATGACCTTCACCCGGCGTTACCACCGCCTCAATGCGCTCGATCAGGCCTTGTACCAGCCCTGCACCCGTCTCTACCAGGGTGCCCAACAGTGCAAGCAGGAAAACGCCCAGCAGCAACGGTGTGCCATACTGTGACATCATCCAGTAATTGGGAACCGGCTGCTTCAGCACTTCCGGGTAGCCGACAGCGTAGCTGATATGGAAAAGCACCGCAGGCACCATAACGGCAACGCCCGTAAAAATGCCGGCCAGCACCGCTTCGCGCCGCGTCTGAATTGCCCGTGTGGAAAACAGTAACACCGGTGCGATGGCCAGGTTATACATGGCATAGAGAACCCCCCC
>JAIBDN010000001.1 GCA_024686215.1 Gammaproteobacteria bacterium
ACCACTGTCCAATAACATCTGGCGCACTGCCGGGTCAATCTTGCCGGTCACCCAGGCTTCATCGGGCGTCAGCCCCATAGCGCGTAAAGACGCTATATTGGCCGCATTGCGCTGCTGGAAACCCGGCGAATTAGTGAGGTAGTCGATTGGCACCAGCGCGATCACCTTGTCGCCCTCCACTACTAACTGCGGCGCGGTTTGTGATATCGCTATCGCCTTCACCTTCTGTACATTCGCGTGATAGTCAGCAAACAGCTCTGCCCATTCCCGCATTAGTCGCGCATTATAGGGGCGGTCCTGCAGTGCCGCACGACGAATGAATAACTCTCGGCCTGGCACACCCTGCATGCTGTGCAGCGCACCGATCAGGCGTGTCTCGCTCTCAGGGTCGTAGTTGAAATTGTCCAGCATCACCTCCGCCAGCGGCTCCTCAACACCCATCGCCAACAGCCTGTCGAAATTCATGTTTTGCAGCTCGCGCGGGGAATTATCACGCACCAGTCCGCGCATGGATTCAGCAGTACCGGTAACAGACAGGGCTGTTCCAGCGCCTTCAAACGCCTTGAAAAACACCGACACCGTCAAACCACCGCCCACCGCCGCCCAGGCAACGTCACTGAGCTCATCCTGCAATGGCTGAAATGTGGAATAGGGGCTCACCCCGAGATTGAAAGCCAGCTGGCGTTTGGCGGCAGCGAAACCAACCGCGGTTTTGGCCACGCTCTCCTGATTGGGGTCGTCACTAACCATCGAATACCCCACGTCGGCAAAAAACCCGCCAAGGCCACGCCCCATAGCCACGAGCGTTTCCTTCGGCGAGTCTGCGAGGTTCTTGACTCCCTGCACCGGTTTGCCGGCGCTGGTTTTCAGCGAGGATTTGTACACTTCACTGCTCTTCATCGCCTCCAATTGTGTTATCGCGTGCAGTTCGACGACGCGATCCAGTAGCGCCTGGCGCCCCACTAGCGAGGTCTGCCCGAACTCGGTATTCATGGAAAACAGGACTATGCCGTTGTAAACCGCTGCGCCAGGCGCGAGCTGGTAGGCATCTGTCTGCACAATATCTTCTGGTAGTAAATAACTGGCGGGGATACTACCTGCCTGCGTGGTATCCAGCTCGACGACTGGATTGGCAAACGAGATCGCCGGAGTAGCCACAAGCGCAAACAACAGCGACAGCTGCAAAGGACGATCAATGAGATGGCGTATTTTCATTGGCACCGGCTCCTATAGTTGATTTCCCAGACTATGCCTCTGAGTCCAGATTTTCACGTTTAATTTGCCCAATTCTGATTTGCGGCATGTGCACATGCTTATGCTCGATCATTCGTACCATCCTTGACCTTGTGCTTTGATCGAATCTGCATAACCATGGGCAAAGCACTAATGCGCATATCCGGGTGGCAGGCAGATGATGAAATTGTTTTGTATCAGCGTAATTGTGTTTTGCGCGGTGGTGATAGTAGTGGGAATCGTAAAGATCCACGAACTGCCCGGGGACATCGCACTCAAACGCGGCCATCCACAAGCGGAGGCCATACGCATCTGCAGCCTGCTGGGACTCATCATATTCCCTTTCTGGATGTTCGCTTTACTCTGGGCTTATATGCGACCGGTGTTCAAGCCCGTAGCACTGGACAGCATCCCTGCAGACAACACTCCACCAGCAGAAATTCCAGCTGATGGAGGGACTGCCTGATGGAAATCCTAGTGACGCTCGCCTATCTATTCCTGGTGCGCCTGGTGTTCTTCGAATACCGCTGGTTACCGTGGAACCTGGCCACCGGTATCCTGGTGTGGGGCTTGTATGCAGGCGCCGCACTGACGGAAATTGTCCTGCTGGGACAGTACACCCCCTACAGCGACCGCGTGTTTGTCGAGCGGCCTGTGGTGCAGATGGCCACCTATCTCGGTGGTCAGGTAGAAGAAGTCTACGTCAAACCCGGTCAAAAGATTAACAAGGGCGATCCCCTGTACAAAATGGACCCCGCACCGATACAGGCCAGACTGGATGAAGCCAGCGCGAACCTGGCCAAGGCCCGACAGCTGCTGCAGGACTCACAAAAGCTGGTAGAGCGAAAGGTATTGGCGCAGGAGGCCCTGAACGTGAAACAAGACGATTTTGATGCCGCCAAGGCTGACGTGGACCGCTATACCTACGAATTACAGCAAACCCTGGCGGTGGCACCGTCCAACGGCTACGTGATTAATTTACAACTGCGTGCGGGTCAATTTGTGCGCTTGAAAACACCTGTCATGTCCTTTGTCAGCACGGATGAAGTGTGGCTGGTAATGGCTATTCGCCAGGAGGGTGCGCAATACGTGGCCCCCGACCAGGAAGTCGAGTTTGCACTGACCATGTATCCCGGCGAGGTATTCAAGGCCACCGTTGGCGGCCTTGTCGCGGGTGCGGGTGAAGCCCAACTGGCAATAAACGGCCAACTTCCAGATGTGTCTTCCATACATGATATCGGTTATTTCGCGCTGCGCATCACTCTCGATGAGCAGCAACTGGACGCACCAATGGTATTCGGGGCATCTGGACTAGGGGCGGTCAATACGGGCAAAGGGGCAGACGTATTCTGGCTGCTGCGGCGCATAGAGATTCAATCGGAAAGCCTGCTGAATTACGTGTACAACCCATTTCGGGGGTAAGAGCGAGCGCGCCGCGGCGCTATAATCGCTTGTCCCAGAACGCTTACCGGTTAACAATGCGTGCATGCGTATTCTTATCCTGAAAGCGGCAGTCATCGCACTGTCCAGTCTCGTGTTGCTCGCCTGTGGCAGCGGTGAGTCGCGTGTAGCACAGGGTAACCGCGAGGGCATCTTGCATTACGGCAACGGCACCGAGCCCCAGGGCCTGGACCCCCACGTGGTCACCGGGATACCCGAGAACCACATCGTTCGCGCCCTGTTCGAGGGCCTGACGGTAAAAAACCCCTGGACACTGGAACCAGAGCCTGGTGTCGCACAGTCCTGGGATATCAGTGAAGATGGTCGCATTATCACCTTCCATCTGAACCCTGAGGCGCGCTGGTCAAACGGCGAAGCAATGACCGCCCGGGATTATGTGTGGTCCTGGCATCGCGCGTTGAATCCCGCCATGGGTAACCAGTACGCCTATATGCTGTATCCGGTTAAGAATGCCGAGGCCTTCGCTACGGGTAAATTGCAGGACTTCGCGGATGTCGGGGTGAAGGCTCTGGACTCACAAACACTGCAGGTCACCCTGACTGAACCCACGCCCTACTTTATCCAGCTGATGGATCACTACAGCACCTTCGCCGTACACCGGGCCACCCTGGAAAAATTCGGCAAAGCAACCGATCGCTTCACCCAGTGGACACGGGTGGAAAATATTGTGGGCAACGGGGCTTTTCGTCTTAAGGAATGGAAGCTGAATCGGCGTATCACCATTGCCAAAAGTGATACCTACTGGGATCGGGAAAACGTCAAGCTCAATGGCGTAGTGTTCTATCCCACGGAAAACATCTCCAGCGAAGAGCGCATGTTTCGCGCCGGCCAGCTGCATTACACCCAGACTATTCCCCTGGACAAGATTCCGGTCTATCGCGCACAGAAAAACAGCGCCTATGTGAACTCTCCCTACCTGGGTACCTACTACTACCTGCTCAACATCAACAAGCCGCCTCTGGATGACGTGCGCGTGCGCCAGGCGCTGTCCATGGCGATAGACAGGGAGAAACTCAACCGCACAGTACTGCATGGGGTCAACGTGCCCGCTTACAGTATTACTCCACCCGACACCCTGGGCTACTATCCCCCGAAACTGTTTGGTCACGATGTAGAGCAGGCACGGCAGCTACTGGCAGACGCGGGCTTTCCCGATGGCCAGGGTTGGCCGGGACTGGAACTGACCTACAATACCAGTGAAAGCCATCGTAAAATTGTCGTGGCGCTACAGCAAATGTGGAAAGAGGCGTTGAACATTGATGTGGTGCTGTCAAACCAGGAGTGGAAGGTATATCTCGACTCGGTAGATGAAATGAATTTCCAGATAGCGCGACGCGGCTGGATCGGCGACTACGTGGATGCCAATAATTTCCTCGACCTGTTCCTGTGTGGCGGCGGCAACAACAATACCGGTTTCTGCGACCCCTACTATGACGAACTGATCATGCGTCGAGCGCCGCAAGCGACGAACAGGGAAGAGCGCTATGCGATCTTTCGCGAGGCAGAAACCTTACTGATGCAACAGATGCCGATCATCCCGATTTACACCTACACCAGTAATCACCTGATACACCCCAGTGTGCAAGACATGCCTTCCAACCTGATGGACTCACTGAACCTGAAGTACGTGTGGCTGGATGAAAACTGGGAGTCGGCTCAATAATGTGGCGTTTTATCGGCTACCGCTTGTTGCAGGCCATACCGGTCATTCTGGCCGTTATCACCGTGACTTTCTTTCTGGTAAGGGCTGCACCAGGCGGCCCTTTCGACAGCGAAAAAGCGGTCATACCCGAGGTCAGAGCGGCCCTTGAGGCCCAGTACCGACTGGACCAACCGCTGCTGCAGCAGTACGCCGCCTATCTTGGCGACCTGGCACAGGGCGAACTGGGTCCGTCTTTTAAATACCCCGGCCGCAGTGTGAATGAATTGATTGCTGCGGGGCTTCCGGTAACCGCCGAACTGGGCTTTTACGCGCTATTGGTGGCCATAATCATTGGCGGCGTGGCGGGAGTGATCGCCTCGCTAAAACCCAATACCGCCCAGGACTACATCCCCATGTCCGTCGCCATGATCGGCATCTGTATGCCGTCCTTCCTGCTGGGACCGTTGCTGGTACTGGTATTCGGTATTTACCTGGACTGGTTACCGGTATCCGGCTGGGGGGATATACCGGGAGACAAGATCCTGCCCGCTATTACCCTGGGCTCTACCTACGCCGCCTACATTGCGCGCCTGAGTCGTGCCGGTATGTTGGAGGTCATGTCCCAGGACTATATACGCACCGCGCGCGCCAAGGGCCTGCCGGAATGGCAGGTGGTCACCCGCCACGCCTTGCGCGGCGGGTTGATTCCAGTGGTGGCGTTCCTCGGCCCGGCCTTTGCGGGATTGCTGTCGGGTTCTTTCGTGGTAGAGACCATTTTCCAGATACCCGGCCTCGGGCGTTTCTACGTACAGGCCGCCTTTAATCGGGACTACACCATGATTCTGGGTACCACGGTATTCCTGTCTACATTAATTGTGCTGTTCAATCTGCTGTCCGATATTCTCGCCGCCTGGATGAACCCACGCCTGCGCGCACAGTTCAGGGAGCAGTGAATACGATGAGCAGTGAAGCCATTGTCGATATTGCTCAGGCGGAGCAGGGCACTTCCCTGTGGCAGGACGCGTGGTTGCGCCTGCGCCGCAATCGCCTGGCACTATTCGGTCTGGGCGTCCTTACACTGTTTATCGTCATTGCCCTGCTCACACCCTGGATAGCGCCTTATGGGTATGCCGAGCAGGATCTGGATCTGGGTGCCAGCGCACCATCGGCAACCCACTGGCTGGGCACCGATATATTCGGCCGCGACCTGCTCACGCAGATTATGTACGGCGGGCGTATTTCGCTGGCGGTTGGATTTGTGGCCACTGCCGTGGCCTTGTTAATCGGTGTCACCTGGGGCGCCGTCGCGGGCTATGCTGGCGGGCGCATCGACGCGGTAATGATGCGTTTCGTGGATATTCTCTACGCCCTGCCCTTTATGATTTTTATCGTGCTCCTGATGGTCGTATTCGGCAGAAATTTACTACTGCTGTTTCTGGCCATCGGCGCGGTCGAGTGGTTGACCATGGCGCGTATCATGCGCAGCCAGGTACAAACCCTGCGCCAGCAGGAGTTTGTGGAAGCGGCGGTTTCGCTGGGACTGGCACCGTCCACCATTATCCGTCGACACCTGATCCCCAATGCCCTGGGCCCCATCATCGTATACACCACACTGACTATTCCCAGTGTGATGCTGCTGGAGGCTTTCCTCAGCTTCCTCGGCTTGGGCATACAACCACCACAGACCTCCTGGGGTCTGCTGATTTCCTATGGTGCGGAAACCATGGAGGAATACCCCTGGTTATTGCTGTTCCCCGGAATGGCGCTGACCCTGACCCTGTTCTCCCTTAATTTCCTCGGCGACGGTTTGCGCGACGCCCTGGATGTACGCGGCTCGAGGGACTGAAGCGATGGCCTTATTAGAGGTACACAACCTGGGCGTTAGCTTCGTCACCCGCAACGGCACCAACAAGGCAGTGGACGACGTCAGTTTTAGTGTGGAGTCGGGACAGATTACCGCCATCATTGGCGAATCCGGTTCCGGCAAGTCCGTGGCCTGTTACAGTTTACTGGGCCTGATACCGCAACCTCCCGGACGCATCGACGGCGGACGTGCACTGTTTGGCGGGCGCGACCTGTTGCAACTGGGGGAACGCGAGTTGCGCAAAATACGCGGTCGCGATATCGCCATGGTATTCCAGGACCCCATGACCTGCCTCAATCCCTATATGACGGTGGGCAAGCAGTTGATGGAACCCCTGCGCTACCACCAGAATGTGTCGCCAGCAGACGCGCGGCGCCGCGCCCTGGAATTGCTGGAAGAAGTTGGCATTCGCGATCCCGAATCCACCATCGACAACTACCCGCACCAGTTCTCCGGCGGCATGCGCCAGCGGGTAATGATAGCCATGGCGCTGATCAACGAGCCGCAACTGTTGATCGCCGACGAACCGACCACGGCACTGGATGTCACCATCCAGGCGCAGATTCTGCAACTGATTGCACAGCTGCAGCGCAAGCGTGATATCGGGGTTATTTTCATCAGCCATGACCTGGCAGTCGTTGCCGACATCGCCGACCAGATAGTGGTGATGCAGAAGGGAAAAATTGTTGAATCCGGGGATCGCACCGGTATTTTCCAGCAGGCGCAGCATCCCTATACACAGAAACTACTGTCCGCCATTCCCGCAGACAGCAAACACAGCGAGCTCTTGCCAGCGGAACCATTGATACGCGTGCGCGAGCTGTGCACCTGGTTCAGCCAGGGCCACAAACAACCCCCGCTGCAAGCAGTCAACAAGGTCAGCTTTGACATCCGGCGTGGAGAAGTACTGGGCCTGGTTGGAGAGTCGGGTAGCGGTAAGTCCACCATTGGCCGCTCTATATTGCGCCTGGTCCCGGTCACCTCCGGTCAGGTCGACTTCGACGGCACCGACGTCACCGCATTGCAAGGGCGCGAGCTCAAAAAAATGCGCCGACGTATGCAAATTATTTTCCAGGATCCCTTCGCCTCGCTGAACCCGCGCATGACCGTCTATGACACGCTGGCGGAGCCCTTGCTGCTACACGGTATCGAGACCCGCAAAACTGTGGCCCAGGGGGTGCTGAAACTGATGGACGATGTGGGCCTGGCGCGGCACTTCGTGCGCAAGTATCCCCACGAGTTTTCCGGCGGTCAGCGACAGCGCATTGCGATTGGTCGAGCACTGGCCACACGCCCCGAGTTTATCGTGGCGGACGAACCGGTTTCAGCGCTGGATGTGACCATTCAGGCGCAGATCCTGGATCTGATGCAGGCACTGGGCCGGGAATACGGCCTGACCATGTTGTTTATTTCCCACGATCTTGCCGTGGTCAGGCATTTGGCCGATCGCATCCTGGTATTGCATCAAGGTGAGGTGGTGGAAACAGGCAGTGGGCAGGAGCTGTTCGAACACCCCCAACAGGACTACACAAAAAGCCTGTTGGCATCGATCCCGGGACGTTCACTGCTTCAGTAGACAGTATCCGTTGCGGTATCCATGAGAATGTAGATACCCACCGCCATCATCATCCAGGGCATCAGTTTCTCCCCCACCTGTTCTATGCGCCGCGCCAATCGCGGCTGATCTGCAATGCTCCAGGCAAGGGCGGTCCACAGCAGAGCCATCGACAAGAACACACTGATTACCAGCAACAGCGAGTCTCGCTCACTCTCAGCCAGCAGGGGGAAAAACACCGCCAAACTGTCGCCACTGTTGCTGAACATCAACAGAAAGGCCGTCAACCAGCCACTTCCGGGACTCGCCAGAAGCGCATCGTCGGGCTCCTGTGCCGGCCCTTTAGCACGCAATTGTTTAAGCAGCAGGTACGCACCGAGCAACAGGGGCACCAGACCCAGGTAGCCCAACAGGTTGGAATCAAGATTGGCGCCCAGTACCGCACCCAGCGCGGCCACACTCAATACGCAAATTGCCGATGTCACAAACCCCAGAGCACTCGCGGCACGCTTGCGCGGTTCGGAGCCCATCACCACTACCAGCAGTAACAAGTTGTCGACATTGGTAGCAACGAAGCTGCCCGCCACCAATAAGATAAAACCCCAAATTTCCACTTCGCCCACTGCCAGCCCTTACCCTAAGTCCACTACTGAGCGCAGCTTAACCTATACGGCTGCGCGAAGCTCCCGGCACATTTCTCCCAGCAGTTCCACATCCGGGGAATAGGCCGTTGGAGAGATGCGCTCCACCCTGCCGCTAAAGCGTGTGGCGATTTTTTGCGCAATCTCCGCAGGCGTACCCACCACGGCTATGGTGTTGAGAATGTCGTCGTTGATCAGCTCAGCCATCTCCATCCACTTACCTTCCTTGGACAAACGCTTGGCCTCCAGGTGCACATCCTCCCAACCGTGACACTGCAGTACCGGCAGGTAGGCAGGCGTGGAAGCATAAAAGCCTATCTGACTGCGCGCGGCAAAAATTGAGGCCTGCAGTTGCTCTTCGGTGAGACCCGTCGCAGTAATGACCTGCGCAGAAACCACATAATCTTCACGTGCCTTGCCCGCTTTTTCCAGACCCCGCCCGATGGCTGCCAGGGATAGCTCCTCCAGTGATTTTTGCGTACTGAATGGGTGCAAAAAATAGCCGTCACCCACCTCCGCCGCGACTTCAGTCATCAGCGGGCCAACCCCGGCAAGGTATATCGGCGGCATGCCATGCTCACTGGTAGGAGGCACGAACATAGGCGTCATTAGCGTGTGGTGGTAAAACTCCCCTTCAAAATTCAGTTTCTCGCCGTTCTCCCAGCAATCCCAGATAGCCCGAATGGCCTGTACCATCTCGCGCATGCGTGCGGCAGGTTTGCTCCAGGGCATAGAGAAACGCCGTTCGATATGGGCTTTGATCTGCGCCCCCAGACCGAGAATAAAACGCCCATTGGCAAGGTTTTGCAGATCATTTCCCAGGTAGGCCAGACTCATGGGATTGCGCGCAAAGGCCACGGCAATGGACGTCATCAGTTCCATTTTTTCGGTGGTCATGGCCGCAGCAGCAACCGTAATAAAAGGATCGCTCTGGCCTTCAAACGTATAAGCGCCGTCAAAGCCCGCCGCTTCCAGCTGCGGCGCCATGGTCTTGACCTTGACCGGTTCATACATCATTGCACTGTCTATTTTCATATTACTGCATCTCCTATGAGCGTGACGCAAGCACGTGGCGGTGCTTGTTCAGGCTAGTAACTATACGCAAGGTAGCGGATTTTTGAGGTACAAGTATCCATTCTTATACCCGCTAGTTACACATTCGAATGGGACAGGATAAGCTGTCATATCCGATCAAACGACGCGCATAGACATGTGCAAAGTGGCCCTTGGCGTCATTGCTCGCAGCGCCAATCAGGGCAGACTGGTGAACCTTGGAGAACACACTACATGACGTATAACTACGATCCCGAACTGGCAGCCATGCTGGATTTTTTGCCCGATACATCCCTGGACATCAGTGATCCAGTGGCGTCACGCGCCGGATTTTCCGAGATGATCGCGATGCTCAACGCCGACCTGGATGCCAGCGATGTTCAAGTGGAAAACCGCGAGATACCTGGCCCTGACGGCGCACCCCCGGTTGCAGTGCGTACCTATACCCCTGAAACGTTACAGCAGAATGTTCCAGGCCTGCTGCATATCCACGGTGGCGGCTTTGTCATCGGCGACCTGGAAACTGAACACGGCATCTGCCTCGCACTGTGTCGCAATCTCGGTATCGTGGTGGTTTCAGTGGATTACCGACTGGCACCGGAAACCCCCTACCCGGGCGGACTGGAAGACTGCTACTGCGCGCTGCAGTGGCTGGAGCAACACAGTGACACACTGCACATCGACAAGAGTCGTGTCGGCATTTTTGGCCAGAGCGCCGGTGGCGGCCTGTCGGCGGCGACCACGCTGTTGAGCCGTGACCGCCAGGGTCCGCAACTGTGCTTTCAGTTCCTGGGTATCCCGGAACTGGATGACCGACTGCAGACACCCAGCATGCAGCAGTTCGTGGACACGCCCATGTGGAATCGTCCCAACGCTGAATTAAGCTGGGACTTTTACCTGGGAGAGCATTTCGCGCGCGGCGCGACCGATGTGCCCTACCACGCGGCACCCGCGCGTTGCGACGATCTCACCGGGTTACCACCGGCCTATATCAGCACCATGGAATTTGATCCCCTGCGCGATGAGGGTGTGCTGTACGCCCTGAAGTTGATGCAAGCGGGGGTGGCCACAGAGCTGCACAGCTTTGCCGGCACATTCCACGGCTCCAGCCTTTTCGCCACTGCCCAGGTGAGTCAGCGCGAGGCAGCAGAAATGATGGTCGTGCTGCGGCGCGGCCTGAACATAGCTAACTGAATCTTGAACCCAAACACCACGGAGACAATATGAGCACTGATGCACTGCACCACCCACCACTCATGCCCCATCTGTTGATCGAGGGCCTGAACCGCTATAACGACGAGCCCTGCCTGTTTTTAGGCGACAAGGTCGCCAGCTACCGCGACGTGCGCGAGAGCACTAGCCAGCTAGTGCAGGCACTGCAGTCAAAAGGGCTGGGCAGGGGCAGCCGGATTGCCGTGATCTCGGCCAACCGGCCTGAAGTATTGTCGAATATTGCCGCCATGCAGATCGCTGGCTGTATCGGCACCCCGCTACATCCGCTGGGCTCACTCGACGATCACGCCTACGTACTGCAGGCCGCGGAAATCGATACCCTGATTTTCGACGCCTCTGTCTTCGAAGAGCTCGCTGCTGCTTTGCAGCAAAAAGTACCCGGGCTAAAGAACCTGCTGGCGTTTGGACCCACAAAAATAGGTGAAGACTACCTGGCGCTGGCGGAGACTTTTACGCCACAACCGCTGGTTGCTCCTGACATACACCCGGAAGACATAGCCTCCATCACCTTTACCGGCGGCACTACCGGAAAACCCAAGGGGGTCATGAGCCCCTACCGGGTCACTGCTTACATGACCCAGATCCAAATGGCGGAGTGGGAATTTCCGGAAGACCTGCGCATGCTGATTGCCACGCCGCTATCGCATGCGGCAGCCGCATTCTTTATCCCGGTACTGCAAAAAGGTGGCGCCTTTTATGTGATGCAGGGTTTCAGCCCCGATGGTTTTTTCGACATGGTGGAACAGCATAAAATTACCTGCACCATGCTGGTTCCGGTGATGCTGTATTTCCTGCTGGATTCGCCACGCTCAGCCACAGCGGATATGTCCAGCATGTCCACCATCTTCTATGGCGCCTCTGCCATGAGCCCGGCGCGACTCATTGAAGGTATAGAGAAGTGGGGCAAGGTCTTCTACCAGTTCTTCGGCCAATCCGAGGCCCCCATGGTGCTGGCTAATATGAAGAAAGGCGAGCATGACCTGGCCAAACCGCAGCGCCTGGCATCCTGTGGCCGCCCCACACCCTGGGTACATATGGCACTGCTGGATGGTGAAGGCAATGCAGTAGCCAGGGGTGAAGCCGGTGAAATCTGCATTCGCGGACCGCTGATAATGCAGGGCTACAAGGACATGCCCGAGCAAACAGCAGAAGCCTTCGCCGGAGGCTGGCTGCACACGGGCGATGTGGGCAAGCTGGACGAGGACGGTTTCCTGTACATCGTGGATCGCACCAAAGACATGATCGTCACCGGCGGTTTCAACGTCTTCCCCAGAGAAGTCGAAGATGTCATAAGCACCCACGACGCCGTGGGCCAGGTAGTGGTCATCGGTGTACCCGATGAACAGTGGGGTGAGGCGGTCAAGGCCGTAGTGGTGCTCAAGCCCGGCGTTGCGGCAAGCGATGAACTGGTAAGTGCCATGCAGGACTTGGTGAAACAGGCCAAGGGTTCGGTGCAGTCACCAAAGACCATTGATTTTGTCGATGCTATTCCCTTGACGCCTGTGGGTAAGCCCGACAAGAAAGCAGTGCGAGCACCGTATTGGGAAGGCTCAGAGCGCGGTGTGGGGTAGAACGCCGTCTGGAAAAAATGCGATAGAGGCTCACGCACCGGCTGGTGAATCACCGGACCGTGCGAGGCATGGATGCCGAGCCCGAGCCCCCATGGATGGGTTCACGGCGTGTCCGGAGAGTCATCAACCGGTGCATGAGCCAACGGACTGCGATAAAATGCCTTTGCGGGTTAGTTTTGACAGCCGGGTCGAGAAGCAGGAACATGGCCACCCCGCCCACAGGATGCCTTGTCCATGCTTGAACACGATCCCGAACTGTTTCGCGGCCTCACCTACCCCTGGGGTCGCACAGTAACGCCATCCCCCACCGAGCCCCAACAGGTGGCAGAGGGCATTTACTGGGCGCGCTTTCCCATGCCCATGTCATTGGACCACATCAACATCTGGTTGCTGGAGGATGAACAGGGCTGGACCGTGGTGGACACCTGCCTGGGGATCTCCAGCGCCAAGGAAGTCTGGGAGCAATTGTTCAGCGGCTTTATGGCGGGCAAGCCAGTCCTTCGGGTCATCTGTACCCACCTGCACCCTGACCATGTGGGGCTGGCCGGTTGGCTGACAGAGAGATTCGGCTGTGAACTATGGATGTCGCGCGAGGAATTCCTGATGTGCAGGAATATGGCCGGCGATACCGGCCGATCGGCGCCGGACGTGGCGCTGCGCTTCTATCGCGCGGCGGGCTATAACGAAGAGCAACTGGAACGCTATAAAAAGAAGTTCGGGAACTTCGGCCGGGCTATCTCACCTCTGCCGGACAGTTTCCGGCGCATGGTAGATCGGGAGACCATCACCATTGGCGGCCGCTACTGGCAGGTGATTGTTGGCAGCGGCCACTCACCGGAGCACGTATGCCTATACTGTCCTGGCTTGAAATTGCTCATTTCAGGCGACCAGGTACTACCCAAGATCACTCCCAACGTCAGCGTATTTCCCACCGAGCCCAAAGGTGACACGCTCAAGGAGTGGCTGCGCTCCAGCGCCAGAATTCGCGAGATGCTACCCGATGACGTACTGGTATTGCCCGCGCATGAATCGCCCTTCTATGGACTACATGTGCGGCTGAGCCAATTGATAGAGTCGCATAACAGCGACCTGAACGACCTGTTTACACACCTGGAAAAACCGCAGCGCGCAGTGGATTGCTTTCCCGCGCTATTTTATCGGGAGATAAACGACGGCAACCTGGGGTTAGCTACCGGGGAGACCCTGGCCCACCTGAACTGCCTTTTGGGCCGCCGGCGCATCACCCGTAGTCGGGACGAACAGGGGGTGGACTGGTATCAGCAGATACCCGAGTCCGCGGATATCGATGCCACCAAATACGGGGCTGAGAAAGCCCCGCTGGCTACCTAGGCCGCCTTCTCTGCCGGTGTAATAGGGATGATTTCCGCCGGGCTGGTGCGCAGGAAATCGTCCAGGTCCGGCTCTTCCAGTTCCTTTACCCACTGCTCCCAGGAATAGGGCCACATGGCGGGATCACCATCGGGGTCCAGGTACCAGCTCTGGCAACCGCCTACCCAAACGGTTTTTCCCATACCCGCCTTTAAGTAGCTATTGAAACGCACCTTGGCGTCCTCGGTGGCCTCGACAGTCTGCACACGCTCATTGCGCCAGTGGTCGATCAGCTTCAGTACATACTGTGACTGCACCTCACTCATGGCGATGACAGAGTAGTTGCCGATAGGCGTATTGGGCCCCAGCATAAGGAAAAAATTGGGGAAGCCTGGAATACAGACCGAGCGGTAAGCCTGCACTTTTTCCGCCCACGCATCATCTATGGCCAGACCATCGCGGCCTGTGAGGTTCATGGGGCGCATGAAATTAAACGGGTTAAAGCCGGTCGCCAGGATCAGCACATCCAGCTGGTGCTCAGTGCCGTCTTTGGTAACCACCCCTCCCTCAGTAATGCGTTCAATGGCGTTGGTTTCCAGGTGTACATTTTCACTCTGCATCGCCTCGTAAAAGGTCGAGCTGAAAATGAGCCGCTTGCAGCCCACCTTATAATCCGGCGTTAGCTTGGCCCGCAACTCGGGATCCCGCACGCTTTTGCGCAGGTTGCGCCTGGTGGTCCAGTTGACGAATGCGTGGGCCAGTTTGTTGCCGGTCACCGCAGCAGTGAAAATGTTGCGAAAGGCAAAGGCATAGCGCTCTGACAGCCGCGTCATCAGTCGCTGATTGCCGCGCAGTTTTGCCTTGTCCGCTTCTGAATAGACTTTATCGGGTACGCTGCAAACCCATTGTGGCGTGCGCTGGAAGACAGTAAGGTGCCCGGCGGTCTTGGAAATCTCGGAGATTACCTGAGTGGCGGTTGAACCGGTGCCGATAATACCCACACGCTTTCCCTTCAGGCTTACATCGTGATTCCAGCGGGCGGTGTGGAACATATCGCCGCGATAAGAGTCCATCCCCTTGATATCCGGGTAAGCTGGGTGATGCAATATACCCGTAGCAGAGACCACGAAATCTACTACCATTGAATTACCCTTGCTGGTGCTCAGGTACCACTTACCATCCCGGTAGTGGCATTCTTCCAGTGATTCATTGAAGCGCACCTGATCGGTCACACCATGCTCGCAGGACACCTGTTCCATGTAAGCCTGTATCTCACTACCGTGGGCAAAACGGTGCTTCCACTCCGGGTTGCCCTGGAAAGAGTAGGTGTACATATGGGCTGGGACATCACACGCCACACCGGGGTAGGTATTTTCACGCCAGGTACCGCCTACCTTATCGGCCTTTTCCAGGATGGTGATATCGGTAATTCCCGCCTCACGCAGTTTGATGGCCATCAGGATACCGGTCATGCCAGCACCGATAACGGCGACCGACGGATTCTTTACACTGTTGTTTTGCATTACTAGTACCTCCACTCAAGGCATCTTTGATGGGGGTTACTCTACGGTAATCGCACGCGCAGGCGAATATGGGTACGGGACATAAACTTATGAATTTCGGACACTCTCGGTTACTATCTATGCATGCCCTACAACCTGCGCATGACGCATCATATCCGCACCCTGCCGCCGGCAGTCAGGGCCATGCAGAACATGGGCTTTAGCGCTGCACAGTGCCTGGAGGGCACGGGTATCTCCGAGCAGGCGCTTTTGGCCCCTGACGCATTGGGCACATTCCGCCTGGAGCAGGAGTTTCGTTTCCATCGGAACTTGCTGCAACTCAGTGGCGACCCACTGCTGGGGCTGACACTGGGCAAAGCCTATAACCTGCAATCCTACGGCCTATTTGGCTACGCTTTCATGAGTGCGCCGACATTGCGCCAGGCGCTGATGGTAGTGCGCGATTACGGCCCCTTGTCCTTAACCCTGTTTAACCTGGATTTTTCGGTGACAGGCAGCAGCGTGGTTTTACGGTTTTCACCCCAGGTGGATATTCCTGAGGACCTGCAGCGCTACTATGTCGACCGGGATCTCGCGGCTGCGATCTATGGTGGCGAGGCCGCCATGCCAGCACCTCTGGCGCCAAGCGAAGTGACACTTATGCATAACCATACGCGCGAGCGCAAAGCCTACGAGTCATTCTTTAATTGCCCGGTGATATTCAACGCAGCCTACTCCCAGTTGCAGACACACGCATTGGCACTGGATACACCTATGCCAATGCGCGATGTGGAATCCTCCGGGGTATTGCAGCAACAATGCCAATTGCTATTGGCACGCATGAGCGACAGCAGTGGCTTTGTGGAAAGGGTCAGGCAGATCATCGTCGAGCGCCCGGGCTATTTCCCCGATATCGATTACATCGCAGAAAAACTGCATATGACCAGCCGTACCCTACGGCGAAAACTGACCGCCGAAAACAGTAGTTACCAGAAAATTCTGGCAGAGGTGCGTTACCAGCTGGCACGCGAATACCTCAGTACCAGTAATCTTCCTTTGGAGGAAATATCGTCCCTATTGGGCTACAGTGCACCTGGCAACTTCACCAATGCTTTCAAACGCTGGCACGGCAATTCACCACGTCAGTTTCGCCAGGAGAATCCTTGATATGTGGCAGGCCATTAAAGTATGGGGCTTTCGCAAGTACTACCGGTTTACCAGCAAAAGAGGCTGGAAGGGTCACCTCGACACCCCAGACTGGGCGGCTTTGGAGATTCCAGGCGCAGCGGGGCCGCTGGGGGCGCGAATGTACGCCGGCAACAGCCAGCCCGACAAGCCATTAATCGTCTATTTTCACGGTGGCGGCTGGGTCATCGGCGACCTGGATACGCACACCCATTTTTGCCAATACCTGAATAAAAAAAGTGGCTGCAGCGTCATCTCCGTAGATTACCGGCTGGCACCAGAGCACCCGTTTCCCGCCGCGCCGGATGACTGCATGGCCGCCACGCGCTGGATCGCTGCACACATCGGTGACTTCGGTCCGTCCAATCACCGCATCGTACTGGCTGGAGACAGCGCCGGGGCCAACCTGGCCACTATCACCTGCCTGCAAGCCGAAACAGAGCTGCGTGATCAAATCGCCGCAGAGATCCTGCTCTACCCCGCCACCGATCACTACACTACCGAATACCCCTCGTACATTGAGAAAGCCACCGGGCAGGCCTTGACCACAAAAGTGATGATCTTTTTCTGGGATACGTATTTGGGCGCAACCACCGCGAGTAGCCCGCAAGCAGCGCGCGCCTTCCCCATACGCTCCGACAAAATTGCCAGCTTGCCCCCCACCTTTCTGGTCACCGCCGAGAGTGATCCACTGCGCGATGAGGGACGTGCCTACGGCGATAAGCTGGTACAGGCGGGCGTAGCACTGCAATGCCATCACTATGACACGGCCGCCCATGGTTTCGCCTGTTCCGAGGGTCCTAATAAAAACTTCGTCGATATGCTGGATGAGCTACTCGTATGGTTGGGCCGGCTGGACTGAGAGTGCAGTATCGCGCCTATAGATTGCAGCAAATTTGCGCGCACTCTGCTATTATTTTCATTAATCCAGCAGCTCAACAGAACGCTGCGGACCCAATCACCGCTAAATGCCCATCCTTGCGACCGCAACGGGCGAGACAGACAACACTTTTTTATACTCAATACTATTGAGGTTTTACGTGTATGAGTCACATGGTTGATTTGGTTATTTTTGGCGGCACCGGCGATCTGTCCACGCGCAAATTACTGCCTGCCCTGTTCCAGCTACAACGTCACCAACTGACGGATCGTCTGCATCGCATTATTGCCACCGGCCGCAGCGCGATGGATACCGATACCTTCCGAAGCCTGGCACACGAAAACCTGCACAAGTTCCTGCCGGAGGGCACCTGGGACGAAAATGTGTGGGACACCTTCCGGGAACGACTGTTCTATTGCAAGGTGGACTCCGGGATCCCCGCCGATTACCAGTCACTTTCCAAACTGCTGGATGCCGGCGAAGCACCGGCACGCCTGTATTATCTGGCAACACTACCCTCTATTTATGGCGGCATCTGCGAGCAGTTACACGATGCCGGGTTGGCCAATGAACACAGCCGGGTCGTTCTGGAGAAGCCCCTGGGACACGATCTCGAATCCTGCCGCAACATAAACGAGCAGGTAGCCCGGGTATTCGAGGAAGAGGCCACCTTTCGCATCGATCACTACCTGGGCAAAGAGACCGTGCAGAACCTGATCGCGGTGCGCTTTGGTAACCCGCTGTTCAGCCCCCAGTGGCGCAATACTTTTATCGATAACGTACAGATCACCGTCGCCGAGGACATTGGTGTTGAGGGTCGCGGCGGCTACTACGCCAAAACCGGTGCCTTGCGGGATATGGTACAAAACCACGTACTGCAGGTACTGTCCATCGTCGCCATGGAACCGCCAGCCAGCCTGCGCCCCACCGATATCCGTGATGAAAAGATGAAGGTACTGCGGGCACTGGTGCCAATGACGCCGGCAAATGTCAAAGATAATACAGTACGCGGGCGCTATGCCGCCGGTGCCGTAAATGGGCAGGCGGTCACCGGGTTTCTGGAAGAAGCCGAGTACAAGGACGCCGATACCACGGAAACTTTCGTCGCTTTGAGAGCCACAATCAACAACTGGCGCTGGGCAGGTGTCCCCTTCTATCTGCGCACCGGTAAGCGACTGAGCAGGCGTTATTCCGAGATCGTCATCGAGTACAAGCAGCTGCCTTTTTCCCTGTTTGCCAATGACCCCAATGAGCTAACCAATAAACTGGTCATTCGACTGCAACCAGAGGAAAGCATCAGCCTGCACACGCTCAACAAGAAACCGGGGCTGACCCGGGGACTGCGCCTGCAACCCGTGGAATTAAATCTCACCGACGAATCGCAGAACAAAGGCGATCGTTATGACGCCTATGAGCGCCTGCTGCTCGATGCAATCAATGGCGACCAGACCCTGTTCATGCGCAGGGATGAAGTTGAAACAGCCTGGCGCTGGACCGACTCCATTATCGAATCGTGGGAAGAAAATGGCACCCCGATAAAGAACTATAACTCTGGCACCATGGGCCCCAACGCGGCTACCGCATTGATGGCTGTTGACGGGCGCAACTGGTATGAGTGAGTGGCAGTGCTACAAAAACAACGATGAGTTGGACCAGGCGCTGGCCGAACATATCGCGGCCAGGCTGCAAGACGATATCGCCAGTTACGGCCAGGCAAGCCTCGCGGTATCAGGTGGCGGTACGCCGAAAAACATGTTCCGCTTGCTGTCTCACACAGAGCTCGACTGGGCCCGGGTTTGGGTAACATTGGTGGACGAACGCTGGGTAGGTGCCGAGCATGCCGATTCAAACGAACGACTGGTGCGGGAAAACCTGTTGCAACACGCGGCGGCGGGCGCGCACTTCGTCAGCCTGAAAAGCCAGCATGATGACGCCGAGCAGGGCCTGGCAGAAGTGGCGGCACGACTGGGTGAGCTGCAGTTCCCCCTGTCCATGGTGGTGTTAGGCATGGGCGGCGACGGACACACCGCGTCCTGGTTTCCGCAGGCTGTAAACCTGCAACAACTGCTGCAGCACAGCAATAAGGCGCTACTGGGCGCCAGCGATCCAGTCACCGCACCACACCAGCGCATCACCCTGACACTAAGCGCAGTGCTCAATAGCCGCGACATCGCCATACATATCACCGGTGAAGAGAAAAGGGCAGTGCTGGAACGCGCTAACGCACAGGGCTATCCAATTGCTGCAATCCTGCAGCAACAGCAAAACCCCGCCACTATCTGGTGGGCTCCTGATCCCGCCGGGTAACTCAGTCCGTTATGTGGGAGAGAATCGCAACAACACTTTCTTTATCCAGCAACCGTGGTACCGGATACAGGGCGCCCTCGGCAATCGCCAGATCAGTGATGTAGGGATAGTCTTCGCGCTTGATTAACGTGGAGTGATCGGGAATACCCACTTCGGTACGCAGATCCCGCACTGCCTTTACAAAATGATGCGCCAACTGGCTTTCCCCATCTCCCGGTTCACCAAGACCCAGTAACTGCGCCAGTTCAGCCAGCCGCTGCTGCGCCTCGTCATGACAGAAATCCAGTACATGCGGCAATACCAGCGCATTAGCCAAGCCGTGGGGAATGCCGTATTTACCGCCCAACTGGTGTGCTATCGCATGCACGTTGCCAACGTTCACCTGGTTGATTGCCAGGCCAGCATAGTAAGCGCCCATAGCCATACCGTCCCGGGCCCCGAGATTGCTCCCGTCATGAAAGGCAGTCGGCAGGTTGTCAAAAATCAGTTTCACTGCAATACGCGCATCCTGCAAACGGGTGCCCCGCTCCCATACGCCGATATAGGCCTCGATGGCATGCGTAAGCGCATCCATTCCTGTGGCGGCGGTAATATGCGGCGGCAAACCGGTAATGAGATCCGCGTCCAGCGCCACAGCCTCAGGCAACAGCGGGCCCCCGGATATCACGCCTTTCTGATGCGTGACCGGATCCGATATCACCGCTCCCATCGTCGCCTCGGAACCGGTCCCTGAGGTAGTGGGTATGGCATACACGCGCAACACATCATGCTTGACCTTGCCAAAACCTACCCAATCTACCGGATTGTCATCACTGGTGGCCGAGGCCGCAATAATCTTCGCCGCATCAATAGAAGAACCACCGCCAATCGCCAGAACGGCTTCGCTGCCATGGCTCTTGGCAATCGCGGCACCGGCGGCCACATGACCATAAGTAGGGTCTGGCAATACCCCGTCGTAGTAGGCGATATCTACATCAGAAGCGATCAGTGCAGCAGCCGCACGCTCAACCACACCCAAATCACGTAAGGGTTTGTCGGTCACCAGCAACACTTTCTGCACCCCGGTACGAATAATGTGCTCACACAGCGCACGGGAACTGCCACTGCCAGCGAAGGTGTGATGGCGCGCACCCGGGCCCAGACCTGCCAAGGTCTTCATCAGGAACAGATACAGGGTATGCATGATCTTACGCAGGAACATCGGCATTACTTACTCCGCGGACACTTCGACCGGAATTAATTATATGTATACCAACATACTAGCAAAAATGTAGCGTGGCACTCACGTTTGTTACCAGCCGTCCAGATTCCAGGGTCGCCCTATTGATCAGGATCAACGCTTTATCAGCCACAGCGGACACATGGCGCAGCAGCGTCTAAACTATCAGGTACCGATTGCACTGAAAGACAGGAGCAACCTTATGCGAGTCCGGCTAGCAAGAATTTCTATTATTACCCTGACGGTATTCAGTGGCTATGTGTTGGCATCAGAGCGTCTTGATGACGGGCACGCTGCCTATAAAGAAAACTGTGGCCAATGCCATGACAGCGGCGAACAGGGTGCGCCTATAACCAACAAGCCACAAGACTGGGTAAACCGCTCCCGCTTATGGGATGCGGTGCTACTGGAGCACGCCGAAAAAGGTTACTTGAAGATGCCCGCCAAGGGTGGCGCCGAACAGGCCAGTGAATATGAGGTTAAGGCCGCCGCAGAATACATGGTGACGATTACTCACCCGGACATGCCTCACGACTAGAAAGCAGTTTCCGTTCAGTTTTTCTGCCCGGGTAACATCAGCGACAATATGGCGGAGCATACCAGCGCCACCGCCAGGGCGAGCAACACCACATTATAGTGGCCCATACTGTCGAAGGCGTATCCCGCCAGCGGCGCGCCTACCAGGCCGAAAGGCAGGAACAATGGCATTTGCGCGCCGTTAACCTGACCGATAATCCCTGCGTCAAAATAACGACTATTGAGATAAGGGTGCATGGGAATAAAGGCGCCTCCGCCAAATCCCAGCAGGCACATGGCCGGAATAACAGCGGACGCGTCAGCAGCTGAATACAACGCATACAAGCCCGCAACCTGTATCAGGCATAAACCCGCAGCCAACCATTTCGCGTAGCCCTTGGCGGCATCTCCCAGCCAGGCAATCATACCCTTACCAGTAAAACCGGCGAGACCCGCAACCGACAGGAACCAGCCGGCCTGCGCCACGCTGTAGCCTTTACTGATGAAATAGGGGGGGTAGCAAACCGCCAGCACAATCGCCACATTCAATCCCAGGGCGACGCAAAATCCGATTAGCCAGAATGGACGACCCCGGGTAATCTCGCCGCTTGCCTGCGCCGCTGTCGGACTTACGCCGCCGGCATTGGCGGGAATGCCCCTTAACACTACTGTCCACTGCACGACCAATATGGTCAATGCCATAAACAAAAGCGTCTGGCGCCAATCCAGTTTGGCCAGTAACAACCCTACCACCGGTGGCAGTGTGGTCCCCGCCAGGCTAATACCCATGGCCGCAACGGCCAGGGCCCTGGCCTCACGACCGCTGTAGATTTTCACCATCAGGCCATTGATTACCACGGGGCCGTACATGGTCATGCCCAGGGCAAAAAACAGGAAACCCACAGCCGCCAGTAACAAACTGGGCATCTGGCTAATCGCACACAGGGATAACATCGCCAGGCTGACACCGGTGAGGATGAGTCGCCGTATCGGCACACGGTCAGCCAGTTTACCGATTCTGGGCGCAACAATACCCGGCACCAGCAACAGAGCTACAGGACCTATATTCAACATAGCGACGCCTACCCCGAATTCCCGGGACAGGGGCTCGACAAAGAAGCCGTAGATACTCACCAGGCCAGGGCCGAAGCAGAGACAGGTCATGCCGCAGAATGCGGGGAGCCATTGACGCATAGGGGATAGTTGGTTCAAAGATGTGGGGGAAAGTAACCCGAGACCGGCGGCGACAGTGAATGGCCGCTGCGGAAGCTACAGGAACGCGATTGCGACGGGGCTCGGAATACTCTCCCGGGCACCCGCCGCTGGCACAATTCCACGTTCAGGTCAGCTCTTCCTGGGCCCACCATTTTCGCCCGGCCAACGCGAGCCAGAGATGGTATCGACGAAGGGCAGGAAGCCTTCGGGGTCCAGTTTTCCAGCCAGTTTCATTTCCCGATCAAGGAAAATCGGCCACCACAGGTGTGCGGAAACCTGCTCACGCATGGGCAGTTTTGACGCCAGCGGATCCCAGGGACTGTCACGCAAAATCAGGTCACCCTGCACCTCTTCACGCCACGCAGTGCCGTAGCGGCTGCGCACGTGTACCACGTGTGGCGGGAAGTCATAGCCGGTAGCGGGGCCGCCCACGCTGACCGCGCGCGATACCTTGATCCACCACTCATTGTGATCGTAGTCTTCCAGCGGTTCAGTGGGGCCAGTGGATACGCCTTTAAATTCTACAAAGGTGTAACCCTGGTGAGTGCAGCGCGCTGTCACCTGAGGGCCCAGGCGATAGAACTCGGTAGAACACGGGTACTTGGGCTGACCGTTGGTTTCCTGGCTGATGAAAATTGCCGACTCCTGATCAATACCATAACCCAGAATGTATTCACCCTGAACACCATTGTAGTCTGCGTCTATCGCGGTAACGATGCCGTACTCAGGCTCATCGGGCACGGGAAAGTTGTAGATCGTGAGCGTCACGTGAGGATTTGCGCCTGGCTCGATACCGGGTGGTAGCAATGCGGCAATCGCCTCTGGATCAGTCTTGTAAATGATCTTCAGCATAGGCCAGTTGACGATATCACCGGGGTTGCCCTGGGGCGCACCTGCTTCATTGGACATAGTGTTCACCTTTCCTGTTTTTCTGTGTTGTAGGTTTATCGATTAATTTAGCTCAGGTACCAACCATCATTGGCACCGGTGTTTCGCGGTTGAGAATCATGTCGGCCCGCGCCTGGATCTTGGCATCGGTATCCTCCGTGGTGGCGAGCAGCCAAAAAGCATCTTCACGCAGACCGGCGACGGCCATTGCGGCAACCTCATCAGGATGTGTGGTCTGTAAGTCGATGCCAAACTCAGCACACATTTTTTTCATATCCTCGACGGAACTGATACCTGACTCATTACCTTCCACTTCCTTCTTCAACTCCTGCGGGCGCACCCGACCGGAATTGAACAGGCCCGTATCTACCACGTGGGGGCCGGGAAACAGCGCGCTGACCTTAACCGGGCTCTGCGCCGCGCTGACCTGGTAGTGCAAGTTCTCTGTAATAGCATGCACCGCAGCTTTACTGGCGGTATAGATGGGCTGATCCGGATACACCAGGAAAGCACCATTACCAGAACCGGTCACAACAAAATGTGCGGGCTCATTCTGGGCCATCAAACGCGGCATAAACGCCTTTATAGAATTGATCACTCCCCACATGTTCACGTTCAGACACCACTGCCAGTCTTTATCAGAGTAATCCCACATGGCACCGGACTCACCGGCGCCAATACCCGCGTTGGCGAATACCAGGTGGATGCCACCAAATTGTTCCTGAGCCTTATCCGCAAGTTCATTCAGACTTTCCGCTGAGGTCACATCGCAGAACTGCACCAGGCTCTCGATACCTTCCGCTGCCAGGTCAGACTGCACCTGTTCCATGGCCTTGCCATCCACATCGCCCACTGCGATTTTTGCACCCAGGCGACCCAGGGCAAATGCCAATGAACGACCCACGCCACTTGCACCGCCGGTAATCACGGCAACCTTGTTGTTGAAGTCCTGCACTATGCGATCTCCCGCTTGTCATTTTCTGTGACGTAAAACTGGCGCACCCACTTGCGGAACATCACCAGGGTTGTGTCTTCTTTGCAAAAAACCGGGCGACGCTTGTGTACCTTGTTCGCCCAGATTGGGTAGTCGTCATCCAGGCCTGAAATAATACCCTGCATCACATCATCACCCGCCAGGTCCTCAATTTCACGACGTACAGTCAAGGTCCAGCGCATGCGAGTTTCATGTGCGTTAATCGGCTGGGCACTGTTGTACATGACCATCTCTGCTCCAGGGCCATAGGTATTGCGCACCAGTGCGAATCCGGGGCTATAGACCGTGGCATGCAGCTGACTGGGAATATCCGCATTGCTGGCATCAGAGTTGAGATGCAGGATACGGCCGTTGTCCTCAATGGTTACTTCCGAGGGCGGCACGTCTGGTTGCTTGTGCACAAACTGAAAGTGTACCGGGTCGCAGGAATTCTCCGCGATGTCCTGCACATGTGCGGGCACCAGGAATTCTGCGTAGCGCGGCGCTGTCCAGTCGGGGTGATTCAGCTCCGGGAGATCCGGGAGCTCCCACTGTGGGCCGGTGTTTTCCGGATGGAACCAAATGTAGATCTCACCGTTCTTTTCCTCCGTGTGCCAGGTACGCACCCGGGCGCGCTCGGGGATTTCGTCACAGTAGGGAATTTTTTCACATTTGCCGTCAGTGCCAAACTGCCAGCCGTGAAAAGGGCAGCGAATAGACTCACCGATCACCCGGCCCTCTACGCCCAGGTTCGCGCCCAGGTGCGGACAAAAAGCGTCCTGCAGCACCGCGCGACCAGAACGCGTGCGATACAGGGCTAACTCCCGGTCAAATGCTGTTACCGACTTGACCTCGCCCACCAGCAGCTCATGGCTGCGCGAGACAGAGAACCAGCCCATGGGGAAATCCGGGGTGGTATTGGTCTTGGATTCACATGCTTCTACGATAGTCATCATTGCTCTCCGGATTAATTAGTCCAGTTCCTTTGTGTATTAACTAAAAAGTGATGTGTCGGGGCCGATATCATCAGCAATGCTTTGCAAGCGCTGACGATCCAGACCATAGAAATCAATAGCGTTTTCTCCGAGGATCTTGCGCCCGTCCTGCTCAGGAAAGTTGCCGAAATTATCTTTGAGGTACTGTCCGGTATTGGGCCAGCTGCCTTCCGGGTGGGGGAAATCGCTGCCCCACATGATTTTTTCAAGGCCGATGTCGTCTCTGCCGTCAAGATCGGCACGCAGCACGCAGGAAGCTCCGATACCCACATTGCGCTGGAAGTATCCGCTGGGTTGCATGGACAGATGACTGCGAAAGTCTCCCAACTTCGCGGAGATATTGCCCTCGTTGAATTGAAAATCCATCAAGCGCAGCCAGGTGGGCAGCATAAACATAGTGCCACCTTCCACGATCATCACTTTCAATTTCGGGAAGCGTTCAAAAACACCCCCCCAAATCATGAAGGTGAGGGGCCGGTAAAGCCACCACATGACCTCGGAAACATAGATGCCCATAGCACCGGGTAATTCGTCGCGGCGGTCCTCTACGGGGAAGCCGGAGCCAAAATATTCGGGGTGGGGAGCAGGACCCGAGTGAAAGTGGACGATCACCCCGAGGTCCTCACAGACTTCCCAGAATGGGTCATACTTGACGTGGTGGTAAGGGTCCTGGTCGAGCCACATGGTGGGGATCATCACCGCAGTCAGCCCGTTATCCACACACCAACGCACCGCTTCCACCGCTTGCGCGACATCCCAAAGAAGGGGAATTGAGGCCACGCCAATGTGGCGCGCCGGGTCATTGGCACACCATTCGGCCAACCAGCGGTTATGCGCCATGGCCCCAGCCCACTGCAGTTCGGGAACCATATCCCGGGGCGACAGACCCAGACCGGCACCAAAAGGTGGCGTATTTTTCTCGGTAATACCATCAGGGAAAATCACCTCGGCGGCGATGCCGTCCCCGGTCAACATATTCAGGCGCTCTTTATAGTCCCACGCACCGGTGAGCTGCTGTTTGATAGGCGCGCGCCAGGCATCGTTGATCTCTTTAATCAGGAAGGTGGACTCAGCATGCTCCATCATCTCAATAGTCACCGGCACCGCCATGTCCATCATCTGATGATATTTCGACTCCACATAGGGCTTGTAATCGGCTATAGGCAGGCCGGCGTGACAATCCGTGGACACCACGATAAGACGATCTGACATGTAAAAACTCTCTCACTTCGGCTGGCTAAAACTAATGGGCAATACCTTGCCCAAATGAGCAAACTTGCACATTTGTATACAAAATAGTTTAATGTTTGAAAAATTGCAACCATATTACGGATTGTTCATGGAGATCACTGAGGCACCCCCTGGACGCCGTGAAAAGCGCAAACAGGAGATTCGCACCCGTATTGAGGATGCGGCCTACCGTCTGTTCAGGACCCAGGGCATTGAAGACACCAGCATCGAGCAAATCTGTGTGGAAGCCGATGTTGCCCGGCGCACTTTTTACGGCCACTTCACCAACAAGCACGCCCTTTTGGGTGGCTTGGGTATCTCCCGACTGTACAACCAGTCCGAACCCATGCTGCGTCAGTTAATGAGCAACCAGCAAACCACCCGCGGACGGCTGGAGGCCATGATCGACTATATAGAAGCCAACTTTTCTGGCTACGAGGAGATAGACCGGCAACTGATCCTTATCGCTCCTTCGGCCTTCGCAGAAGACCGGGAGCAGCAGCGTGAAATCGGCAACTCATCCATGGCCAGCTTTACCCAACTGATAACCGCTGGGCTACAACTGGGTGATGTGAGTACCAAATTCTCTCCCGAGATCCTCGCCTCCATGGTAGTGGGCACACTCAATATGCTGAGCACCAACTGGGCCATGGACAGCGACTATCCGATTTTCGCCAAACTGGAGGAAGCGCGCACTATGTTCGAGTACCTGATCTGCAAGGACAAGGTATAAGGCCCTTGGCGCCATTGCCGCGGCCACGCTGCAACGACATCCTCTACGCTCACATCGCTAAATCGGAGACCTTCCCATGGGACCGCTCAAAGGCCTGACTATTATTGAAATTTCCGGCATAGGGCCGGGACCTTTCGCCGCTATGTCACTGGCGGATATGGGCGCAGACGTTATCCGCGTGGAACGGCCTGGTGGCAGCATGTTCAGCAACGCCCAGGAGCCGCGACTGGACTTTCTCAACCGCGGCAAGCGCTGCATATGCGTGGATCTGAAAACACCGCAGGGGGTGGAAACCATACTGCAATTGGTGAGCAAGGCCGACGCCTTGCTGGAAGGCAATCGCCCCGGAGTCATGGAACGCCTGGGCCTCGGCCCGCAGGTGTGTCTGGAGAAGAACCCTGCCCTGGTCTATGGCCGCATGACGGGCTGGGGCCAGGAAGGACCCATGGCACAGGCCGCCGGCCACGATCTCAACTATATCGCGCTGGCCGGTGCCCTGCATCCGCTAGGTCGGGCAGGCGAAAAGCCCGCCATACCACTGAACCTGGTGGGGGATTTCGGCGGCGGTGGACTGATGCTGGCTTACGGGATGGTTTGCGCGCTACTGGAAGCCAAGAATTCCGGTGCCGGCCAGGTAGTTGATGCCGCGATGATCGACGGCGCCGCTACCCTAATGGCCAGTACTTTCGCCGCCAGCCAGGCAGGCTTCTGGCGCGAGGAACGCGGCACCAACTTCCTGGATGGCGGCGCGCATTTTTACGAGGTCTATGCCACCGCCGACGGCAAATACATTTCCCTGGGCTCGATCGAGCCACAATTCTATACGGCGCTGCTGGAAACCCTGGGAGAAGACGCAGAACACTTCAAAAATCAGTGGGACATGGAGAACTGGCCGGCGATGAAGGCCAGGATGAGCGCTATCATCAGCGGCAAAACCCGCGATGAGTGGGATGCCATATTCGAGGGCATCGATGTCTGCTACGCCCCGGTGTTGGCCATCGACGAAGTGCGCCACCACCCCCACCACCAGGCCCGCGGCACCTTTGTGGATGATGGTGATTACTGGCAGCCGGCACCGGCACCCCGCTTCAGCCGCACGCAAGCGCAACTGCGCGGACCCTCGGCTAAACTTGGGCAACACACGGAAGAGATTTTGCGCGAGTTTGGCTTCAGTGATGAACAGATTGCAAGCAAGCTGGCGTGTGGGGCGGTAACCGATGGCGCCGAATAATGCGTCTGCACGCAGTTAATAACGTGAGTGGGCTGCCGGCAAGCTACGGGGAGAGAGCATTCAAGACACGCCGTGAACCCATCCATGGGGGCTCGGGCTCGGCGTCCTGCCTCGCACGGTCTTAAATGCTCTCTCCCCGTAACTTGCCTGAATCGCGCACTGAAAATAAAACTGGTACATGTAATATCAGCCCAACCCCCAGGCAGCTATATGTAACAAGAGCCTAATCAATGACTGATAGAGGTCCAAGCGGCGCAAGACCTTATTTCTGGACCGTCGGCGGCCATGGACGGTCCGGGCGGCGATCCGCGCCGCCGAGCCCACATGGATGTGCTTGTAGCGTGTCCGGAAGTAAGGTGTTGCGCCGCTTGGACCGGGCCAATTAGCCCAACCCAAAAATATTTAAGAGGATGATGCAATGATTACTCCAGAAGCAGTGCACTTTGCCGAAAACGACCTGCCATTTATCGACATTGGTGATGGCAGCATGCTGAAAGTGCTGCAGGTCAAAGTGGGTGAAGGGTTGTGGATTATCGAAAATATTTTCCAGGCGGGCTACGAGGTGGAAAAACACAAGCACACCGGGCCAGTGTGGGGCTACACCACCTCCGGCGCGTGGAAGTACAAAGAGTACGACTACGTCAACCGCGCCGGTTCGTTCCTCTATGAGCCCGCCGGGTCAGTGCACACCCTGCAGTGCGTGGAAGACAATACACGGGTGTGGTTCCAGATGTACGGATCCAATATCAACCTGGATGCCGATGACAATATTACCTCCGTCGTCGATGGCCAACTGACTCTGGAATTTTACTACGCCATGTGCGAACAACAGGGACTGCCGCGCCCCAATGTACTGGTGGAATAAGCGTGCACATTGACGTTTACAATCCGGATAGCTACTGCTCGGGGATTCCCCATGAGCAGTTCGCCTGGCTGCGCGAGAATGATCCAGTGCACTGGCATAACCACCCAGATGGGGGCGGCTACTGGGTGGTCAGCAAGCACGCCGATGTGATGGCGGTGTCGCGGGACTTCAAGACGTTTTCTGCAGAGCGCGGTTTCGTTATGGTGGACGACCTGCCGCCAGATATCCTGGACATGGCGCGCGGACAACTGCTGGGCATGGATCCGCCAAAACACGGACCTTTACGTCGCGCGGTAATTACCCGCTTCACTTCGCGCATGCTGCAGCTGCTGGAACCGCAAGTGCGGCAAATCACCAGGGACATCATGCGCGAGGCGCGTGAGGCCGGCGCAGTCAATTTTGTGGAGAGCCTGGCGGGAGACCTGCCCACTGCGGTGATCGGCTCTCTGCTGGAAATACCCAGGGACATGTGGCCGCAAATACGCCAGTGGTCTGACCTGCAAACCTCCGCCTCTGATCCGGACCTGGGCGGCAGCACCGAACAGGTTAACCAGGCCAGTATTGACATGGGCACCTACGGCTTTCAGCTGGCCTGCGAACGCAAAGATCAGGGAGGCGATGACCTGATTTCATTGCTGATCAACCAGGAAGTAGACGGACAGCGCGTGTCTGAAATGGAATTCGCATCACTATTTATACAAATTACCGTAGCCGGTAATGAGACTACCCGCGGCCTGATCAGCTCGGGGATGCACGAGCTAATGCGCCGCCCCACCCTGTACCAGCGCTTGCAGTCAAACCCGACAGAACTGCCACTGGCAATCGAGGAAATGCTGCGCTGGACGTGTCCCCTGCACTACTTCCGGCGCACCGCGACGCAGGATACCCGCATACGTGATCAGGCGATCAGCGAGGGCGACCGCGTGGTCATGCTGTATAGCTCGGCTAATTTTGACCAGGAAGTCTTCGCCGACCCCATGGAATTTAATATCGCCAGGGACCCCAATCCCCACCTGGCTTTTGGCCACGGCATCCATCTTTGCCTGGGAGCCAACCTGGCGCGACTGGAAGCCAGGATATTTTTCGAGGAATTCTTCCATCACTTTTCGAGTATCGAAGAGACCGGAGAGCCGGTGTATATCCGTTCCAACATTATTCACGGCTTCAAGCAGATGCCAGTGAAACTGCTGCCCAGGTAGTCACACCAGCGAGGACGGATGTTGCTGTTTGTCACAGGGTGCGCATTGCTCGCTATTGGTTCTATACTGAGTGTTCACCTTATGGAGCAAATATGAATACATCCACCAGCCAGTGCCGTTTCGTCGCCGTCGATCCGGAACACCACCACCTCACTATCGAGACCGGTCCAATACCCGTCCCGGGAGAGAATGAAGTACTGATCAAGGTGCATTCCGCCGGACTTAACCGCGCCGACCTGCTACAGCGCAAAGGACTCTATCCTCCCCCTCAAGACGCTTCTCCGGTCATGGGCCTGGAAGTGGCAGGCACTATCGAAGCCGTGGGCAACGCTGCGGGGAGCTGGCAAGTAGGTGATAAGGTCTGTGCACTGACGCATGGCGGTGGCTACGCTAACTATGCAGTTGCTCCTGCCGGACAGTGCATGCCGGTGCCATCCGGCTTCAGCCAAGGAGAAGCGGCCGCGCTGCCGGAGGCACTACTGACCGTGTGGCACAACATATTCCAGCGCGCCGGTTTAAAGCCGGGCGAAAAAGTCCTGATTCACGGCGGTGCCAGCGGTATTGGTACCCTGGGTATCATGATGAGCACCATTATGGGTGGCGAGGTATACACCACGGCGGGCACCGATGAAAAATGTCGTGCGCTGGAAAAACGCGGTGCGCTGCGGGCAATTAACTACAAGACCGAAGATTTTGAAGAAGTGCTCACGGACCTGGGGCTGAACAACAAAATCAACGTGATTCTGGACATGATCGGCGGCAACTATATCCAGAAAAATCTTAATCTGGCCGCCGCTGAAGGTCGTATAGTTAACATAGCTTACATGGGCGGTTTCAAGGCGGAGGTTAATTTTGCACCCCTGCTGATGAAACGCATTACCCTGACCGGCTCCACGCTGCGCGCCCAGACGTTCGCGCAAAAGACGGTGATGGTCGAGGAGATCATGGAGCACATCTTTCCGCACCTGGAAAATGGTGACATCAAACCTATCATCGACAGTATCTATCCTCTGGACCAGGTAGAGCAGGCTCATGGCCATATGGAAGGCGGTCAGCACATGGGCAAAATTATTCTCAAAATGTAGGCGCTCATGCAGCAATCGCGGAGACTGACAGGGCATTTGGCACAGACGCAAGAGAGGCGCTAACAGACTCCAATGATAGTTAGAGGAAACCATGTTCCTTTTGCTGCCGCTGCGATTGTTGCGCTGGTGCTGCACGGGTGTGGGGGCGGGGGCGGCGGCAGTGCAGCCAGCACGCCGCCGCTGGCTATGCAACCAGAGCCGGAACCGACGCCACCTGTCACAGCCACATATACCATCACTGGCATTGTCCGCACCTCCGGCTCCCAGGCCACTGACAGCGATAATAACGACCCGGCCAGACCGTCTCTGGCCAACGACACGCCGTCCACTGCGCAGGCGATCGGTAATCCTATTACCCTGGGAGGTTACGCCAACCAACCGGGGAGCGGCCCTCCCGGGCGCTCGCTGGACAGCGGCGACATCGACGATTTTTTCCGCGTGGAATTACTGGCGGGACAGCGCATCACCATGCTGGTGGCGGATTACACCGAGGCAGATGCCGACCTTTATCTGTATGACCTGCAGGGCAATGTGCTGGACTTTTCCGTGGAGACAGGTGAAGTAGAGTCTCTGTTGATCCCTACCGATGGTACCTATTTCATCAATGTCTTCGCATTCGCAGGTGGCACCAACTATATATTGGCTGTCGGCACCAATAATCTGGCGGCTGGCGCCAGCCCTCTGCGTGCAGAAATTGTGCCCTGGCAATCGGTAGTCACTTTTCACGACACGCCGCACGGTGAACATGACTCGAGTGCCCAACACGACGCGACCCGCCGCCTGGGCATGATGAACCGCTCAGCAGGTCGCTCTCGCGGCAGGTCCAGACTGATGGCGATGCAACGCGATGCGCGCATAGAACAGCGACTGGGTTCGGCCATGGCAAAACTGGGTGCCATGCAAACAGCGCAATTGCGCGCCCGATGGGAAACACTGTTGACTATCAAACAGCTGCGCCGCGAGCCACAAATCGCCAGTGCAGAACCCAATTATCGGGTGCGGGCACTGGCAACACCGAATGACGCGGCCTTTCCTTTCCAGTGGCATTACCCACTGATCGGCTTGCCACAGGCCTGGGATACCAGTAGTGGAGATCCGGGCGTAGTGGTCGCGGTTGTGGACACCGGGATACTCGCCGCACACCCGGACCTCGCAGGACAACTGGTACCCGGCTATGACTTTGTCAGCGACCCCCTGAGCGCGGGCGATGGTGACGGCATTGACCCCGACCCGCAAGACAGCGGCAGCCAGCTCGGTGGCGGCAGCTTCCACGGTACGCATGTCAGCGGCACCGTGGCGGCCGCAGGCAATAATAGCCTCGGCGTGGTGGGAACAGCTTACTCCTCGCGGGTTATGCCACTGCGTGCATTGGGCAACGGGGGCAGTGGCACCAGTTACGATGTTGGCCAGGCGCTGCGCTTTGCGGGCGGCCTGGCCAATGACTCAGGCAGCGTACCTGAGCGCCCGGCGGACATTATTAACCTGAGCCTTGGGGGTGCGCCCTTTAGCGCGAGCAGGCAGGCACTGTATCGAGAACTGCGGGCTGCCGGCGTAATGGTGGTCGCCGCTGCAGGCAACGAGGCCAGCACCGCGCCGGGTTACCCGGCATCTTATCAGGGGGTCTTGTCAGTCAGTGCAGTAGATGCCCAGCGTCGACTTACCTCCTACTCCAATAGCGGTGCCAGTATCGACCTGGCGGCACCCGGCGGCGATAACAGCGTAGACTTGAACGGCGACGGTTATCCCGACGGTGTACTCAGTACCGGGGCCAGTCGAGATGCAAATGGCTTGCGCTTCGAATACACCTTCCTCAGCGGCACCTCGATGGCAGCTCCGCATGTCGCCGGTGTGCTGGCGCTGATGAAAAGTGTTAACCCGGAACTGATCCCGGAGGATATCGACGCATTACTCGCTACGGGAGAGTTAAGCGATGATCTGGGCATCCCCGGCAGAGATGACGAATTTGGTTACGGCCTGATTAATGCGAATCAGGCAGTACAGGCAGCTCTGGCCGCCACAGGCGGCTCGCCTGCAAACAACCCAAGGCTGGTCGCCTCTGCGAGCACCCTGAACTTTTCCAGTGCTGTAGAAAGTCTGGAGTTGGTACTGAAAAACGGCGGCGGCGGCGATTTGGCACTGCAGACACTTCAGGTCTCCCAGCCCTGGCTATCTATCAACGCGATCGACAGCGATGCTGAAGGTCTTGGCGTGTATCGAATAGCAGTCGATCGCACTGCATTAGATGCTGGCACCTACGGCGCTTATGTCACTGCCACATCAACGCGCAACAGTGTCAGCGTGCGCATTCTGATGGTAGTGGGTGATGGCAGCAGCAGCGGCGACATAGGACTGGCCTATATCCTGCTCTACGACACTGCCAGCGACGAACTCGCGGCACAGTACGTGAGCACGGTCGATCAAGGCCATTACGCCTTTCAATTTGACGATATACCTCCCGGGCGCTACGAAATTATCGCCGGATCCGATGCCGACAATGATCTGGTCATCTGCGATCCGGGCGAAGCCTGCGGCGCCTGGCTGACGCTGGACCAACCCATTGTTCTGGATGTTCAGGGCGATGTGCAGGACATAAACTTTCCCATCGAGTACCAGGTATCTCTACCGGCGCTCAGGGGATTGTCAGAAAGTCAGGCCAATAGCAAAGCAGTTGTTGCCAAAAAGCGTCAGCACTAGGATCATGGCAGGCTAATAACAGGCTACAAAACATGCCGCCCCTCAACACGGAAAGTAACAAGGATATCCGCAGTTTATGACGCGCCTGACAGCCCTGCTTTACCCCCTGCTGTTTATATTGCTGAGCGCCTGTGGCGACGACGCAGCGAATGATCAGGCAACTCCGCAGCTTAACGCTCCGGCAAACACCACGCAGGAAAGCCAGGAAACAGAGGCAGAGACACTGCCATTTGCACCCTTTGATGAAACCACTGAACTGCCGGAGGCTTACAACTCGATCAGCGCCTGGACCGGTGATTTCGAGGGTATGGTGGAACGTCGGGTGGTGCGCATCTTGACGGTGTACAGCGTGGGCCGCTATTACGTCGACCGCGCCCAGGAAAAAGGCCTGGTGCATGAAAGCGCCGAATTGTTTGAAGACTTCCTCAACAAGCGACTGGACAACCGTCACGTGCGGGTGCATGTTGTGGTCATACCCGTAGCACGTAACCAGTTGATCCCCGCATTACTGGACGGTCGCGGCGACATCATAGACGCCAGCCTATCCATCACCCCCGAACGACAAAAAGACATTGAATTCAGCATACCCGCCAGCAAGGCCGTAGCTGAAATTCTGGTTACCGGCCCCACCGCACCGCCATTGGCATCCATCTCTGATCTCTCGGGCAGAACCCTGTATTTGCGCCAGTCCAGCAGCTACCGCGAGAGTGTGGATATACTCAATAAAGCGCTCAACGAACAAGGTATGGCCGAGGTTCGCGTTGAACCTGTGTCAGAACTGTTGGAGGACGATGACCTGGTGCAGATGGTCGACAGTGGCATGCTGCCATGGGCCATCGTCGATGAGTACAAAATGCAGTTGTGGGATGATGTTTTTACCAACCTGACGGTCCGCGACGATATCGTGTTTCGCTCTGGCGCCCGTATTGCATGGGCATTTCGCCAGGACAGCCCGCACCTGGCCAAGGAGATTAACACCTTTCTCAAGGCGCATCGCGCCGGCACCCGGCTAGGCAATGTTCTGATCAATCGCTATATCCGTGATTTTGACTGGGCGGCCAACGCACTGGGC
This sequence comes from Gammaproteobacteria bacterium, assembly GCA_024686215.1. Classification (GTDB taxonomy): domain Bacteria; phylum Pseudomonadota; class Gammaproteobacteria; order Pseudomonadales; family Halieaceae; genus JAACFI01. Next base: position 35,372 of record JAIBDN010000001.1, read on the forward strand.
CAGGAGGACTATCTGCGCTTTCAGAACCTCAGGGGGATATTCCAGAAATACGGGGAAAAATATGGCATTGAATATCTGCTGGCAGCGGCACAGGGCTACCAGGAGTCGCGCCTGGACCAGAGCGCACGCAGCCGTTCCGGTGCCATGGGGGTAATGCAAATCAAGCCAACTACGGCAGCTGATCGCAATGTGGCTATCAACAACATCCATCAAGTGGACAACAATATCCACGCCGGAATCAAATACCTTAGCTTCCTGCGAGACCGCTATTTCGATGACCCGGCGATTACTGAGTGGAATCAGACCGCACTGGCACTGGCCGCCTACAACATTGGCCCCAGTCGGATGATCAAATTGCGTCAATCAGCTAAACGACGCGGCTATGACCCGGATATCTGGTTCGATAATGTGGAAGTGGTTGCCGCCAAGGAAATCGGCCGCGAGCCAGTGCAGTATGTCGCCAACATCTACAAATACTATCTCGCCTACCGCACCTCAGCAGAGCAATTAAGTCAGCGCAGGGAGGCCCGGGAACGTGCGGGCATCACTGCGGACACGCCCTCTGGCTAGAGTGCCGGAGCAGCGCTCATGCGCAGTTCAGTCTCGGCCAGGCGGCCTTGCAGCCAGTAGATTTCATAATCATTTCCAAGACCCTCTTGCGCGGCCTGCAGCAAGGCCTGCAGCGCCTGCTGACGCAGGCCCAGGGCAACTTTATTCCCCGGTTCCGCGGCCAGCGCCACCTCTACAATATGCAGCGTTTTTACCGGTTCACCCTGCGTAAGATAGTTGGTCCCAAGGCTCAACAGGGCCTCTGAGCCAGCCACTACAGCGAGGTCAGCATACACATCGCTAGCCGGCACCGGATATAGTTCGGTGGTACTGTCAAAGCGAAACCACCCGGCGTAGTAATCCCAGATACTGCGCACCGCCCAGTCCACCTTGCCATGGTTTTGCACTAAATCCAGGTGCGGTGGTAAGTGGATGTCCTGCATCAACTGGTACACCGACTTTCCGGCGTTCATCCCGGCCACGGTTGCATCGTGTACGTAGCGCACCGCGTCACGGATGCGCAGCATATCCGCATTGATCTGTTGAGCACCCACCGTAGGATTAAGGTGGCTGGGCACCACTATCTCCGGCTGCAGGGCAATGAGCAGATCCAGAGACTTCACATACTCCATGGGTTTGCGGATTTTTTCGCCACGCATGGTAAATACGTTGGGAAACTGCGGGAACTGCGGGCCAAAGAAATCCCCACTGAACAGTATTTTCTGCTGTGGCAGCCATAACACGGCATTATCCGCCCCCTCAGCGCCCGGGGTACCGATCACCTGAAATTCAACACCGCCCAGGGTAAAACTGTAGCTCTCCCAGTCGGGCACAGTAATGTCGGGTTCAACTCCCCCGTAACGCATCATGGCGATATCCGGGCGCTCTTCCCAGGCGGGCATCCACGGGAACAAAGTACGATTGCGACCGTACTGATAGGGCTCCAGCTCGCTGAGGTAACGCTGCTCTTCGGGGAAATCACCATGGGTGACAATTTGAGTACCCTCCTCCTGCCAGAAGCGAGTGCCGCCTATATGATCGGCATGCGAGTGACTGAGGACGATATAGCGCACCGGCGCGTCGGACACTTCCTTTAACGCCTGCAGCTGCTTGGCCACCTGTATCACCAGGCCGGTGTCGAAAATTACATTGCCCTCTTGCGTGGTTATCATGATCGTATTGCCGACACCGGTAGCGTAGTAAACATTATCAGCAACCTCGCGCACTTCAATAGGCCGCTTTATCAGGTCTACAGCACTGCCGTGTGTACCTTCACCATCATCCCCAAAATCCAGGCGCTTGGTGGCCGCATCACCTATGACTTCCAGGGTTTTCAATTCCGCCTGCTTTTTCAAACCCTTGCCAGCATCCTCGTCCATGACCAGCCACACTAATGCGACGGCAACGATTGCCATCACGATTAGCAGAAGCTTACCGATACCGCCCGTCTGGCGAAAATGATTGGCCTGTATGTCCATCACTGCGTTTCCTCTTTACTGTTCAGGGCCGTCGCCGGGGTATGGGCGACAAATATGGGTGATGACCAGGCACGTTGCTGGGCTGGTGCCAGGCAATCGTCTTCATTCGGTGTGCGGTAATCGCCATAGCAGGGATCCACTGCGATGCACTGCCCGTTGTCATCGTATGCGCAACGCACATTGTCGGCATTGATCATCGGCGTGGCTTCCTGCACCGCGCGCACATAGTAAACTGCCTCGCGGGCACTGTTGGCGAAGTCCGCATCCTCGAACTCAAGCTCACACCCCATGGGGTCGTCGCCACATTCGAAAGTTCGCCAGGGATCTTCTACCAGATTGTCCAGGGGTTCATTCTCGTACACCTGTGGCCTGATACGCACCACTTCAATACGGTCAATACGGTGGCGTTCATCACCAGGGTTATAGCACTCTCCGCCACACAGCAATTCCAGACGCTCCTGCCCCAGGGCGCGCAGCGCAAAATCCGGACAACCTGCTTGTTGCTTGAAGGCGCCAACCGCACTGACTCTGAAGCGGGGATTACTGGCGGAAGATACCTCGGACCCCATGGGGAACTCGGTCTTATCCGCCAACATGTCGAACCACAGCAGGATACGATCACCCGAGGTGGCGTAGACTTCCTTGCGCTTCAGACTGTCCCATATAGCCCCGCGGTTGCGACCGTCACTGTGGGTAGCGATTAATCCACCTGTTAACCAAAAGGTATTCTGGCGCTCCATATTACGCAAATTAACCAGGCCAACGCCCGCGTCGTCAAGGGGGACTGAATAGGGCAGCGGTTCGCGTTGGTCCCCGCGTTGTCGTGCAGCCAGACGCTGGCTGGGTGCGCCAAAAGACTCCGTCATCAATTTGCGTTTGAGCTCCTTGTACCCGGTACCGCCCTTGCTGCGATGATTATCACTGGAGCCCAGTAAACCGAAGCGGAAATTGAACGGCTCTGCCGGCATCTCAAAATCTGTAATAGCCAGCGCATATTGCGCAGTCGCCATAGGCCGGTGATCCATAGGCGCATTAAAACAATCTGTACACACGCCGCAATTTAACCAGTCGCCAACTTCCTGACCCGGAATAGTCAGGTGACCGGAATTGCCCGCATCGACAAAATTGCGCCGCGCTGCAACTTCACGGCTCTCGCACTCGGTGACGTCAATACCCTCCGCGTCACAGCGTTCGCGAATAATCTGTCCGGCGCGCCAGCAGCAGGGCAGATAGTCGTCGCTGGGTTGCGGGCAGTAAAGGCCGCCGCTCTCGTCAACAGCTGCACCGCGCCAACTGCGATACGCTTCGGAGTTTCCATGTCCAGAGTAAACCTCGAACAGGATCTGCCGGTCGGGGTCGTGCTGAGCGCGATTGAGTTGCTTGCTGAGGCTGGTGCTGGCGGGGGTATTCATCCCCCAGGAATTGCCGTGGGGAATAACAATGCTATCGAAGCCCCATTGGTCCAGCTTGGCAAACAACTCCCGCGGATCGTCGGCAATTTCCAGGCAATCCGCTGGCAGCTCTTTACTGTCTACGCCTTTCTCACAGATAGGCGTATCAGCCACCTCATCGTAATATTGCTGAATGCCCCAGTAAAATTCCCGATTCTCAAAGTCTGTGAGCGACATCATCAATTGCGCCGCCTTGCCCATGGGAGCTTTGGCCAACTGTGCACGTGGCGCTGCAATGGCCCTGGCCGGTACTTTTTCATCCGCGGTATCAAAGAAAATCACGTTTTTGTGGCCGTAATGCTTGGCCGGGTCAGTATTTACCTGGCTCCATTCCCAACCCAGAAAGGACACCAGGTCGGGGTTATCCGGATCACCGGAAATGCGGTTGCACTCGCGGATGCTCTCCCTGGTCTCTGCCCAGCGCCGCGGGGTGATACCTTCCGCATGATCGTTGATAGACCAGAAGTCCAGATTGGAACAGTAACGTGCAAAATCACAGGCATCTGCCGGGGGATGATAGCCACTGCCACCCATAAGCGGTACCGACATGATGAAGGCATCAGGTGAAAATGTGGTGTGCACGTGCAAGTCACCAAACAAAACCTGTCGCTCGGCTCTATCGGCTGGTGCTACACGGACTTGCCTGGAATGTTTTTCTGCTACCACCGGGGGGGGGAGCGCCACACCTTCTATTTGGCCGCGACCTTGCGGTTTACCACAGCCACTGAGCTGGGTTAAGCCTACCAGTGATACCGCTACGATCAGTTGGTGAAACACATCGGGCATTAGCACTACCTGTTGTCGCCAAACGCCGTAACGCGCCAGCATGACACAGGAATATAGTGGCCTTGCGGCTGTATTGCGAGGTTCGCCCCGGCCAAAATACATGACAGCCAGTGCTGGAGGAATTCGGAGAACAGAACACTGCTGCGCCAACACAGGCGTTGGCACGGTCCTAACTTTATACCAACACCGCCCCGTTATTGGGGCGGCATCAGAGTTTTAGCTTATTAAGCCGCCTTTTTCTTTGCCGGCGCCTTTTTTCTGGCAGCTTTTTTCTTGGGAGCCGCTTTCTTAGTGGCTGCCTTTTTCTTGGGTGCTGCCTTCTTCTTTACCGCAGCCTTTTTCTTTGCCGGAGCCTTTTTTCTGGCTGCGGGCTTTTTCTTGGCTGCAGGTTTCTTTTTAGCCGCTGCCTTTTTCTTTGCAGCTGGCTTTTTCGTCTTCTTGGCCATGGCCTTTTCTACCATGCTGGCAGCGCGATTAGCGGCCTGGGCTTTTCGACTCTCAAGTATTGCATCAGTCTTCACTGACACATACTTCTCAGCAGCCTCATAAGCAGCCTTGGCAATTTTGCCAACGGCCTCGGCCAGATCCTGAACCTGCTTAACCAGTGCATCAACTTTCTTCTGGTTATCAGGAGTGGCTTTTTTGCGCAACGCTGCCCTCGCTTTCTTCAATCGCGCACTGGCACTGCCATGCTTTTTGCGTGCTGAAGAGAGTTCGCGTTTCGCCTTGGCGCTGGCCTTTTCAGACTCAGACACCAACTTCTTTCTCAGTTGCTCCACTTTTTGGTTAGCTTTTTCTGCCATTTTGGTAGCTTGAGCCAGTTCTTTATCCAACATTGCTTTTTATGCTCCGTGTTGATAATAAATACCGCAATCACAGTGTATGCTTAATTGACAAATATGTAACGATTATTTTTTGACCAGCCAGCGCGACTTCCGCACAAACTTTTTGCCTGGCAACTGCACCGTTTGTAAATGGAACCTCTCGTTATTTTCACACAGTAACTGCGGTGAATTTCGCAACAAGTTCGGTCATCGGTTCAGGCACTCCCTGCTCACTAATAACTTGAGCATGGGTATGATCAAGTAATCGCGGCTCGGCAACACCACAGGAGTGGGCGATGGTTTCAACTTCATGCATCAGGTTACTGGCGTAGTGCGCAACGCGCTGCGATTTATCACGCGGATTCAACCCTTTCTGCAAATCTTCATCATGCGTGGTAATGCCGGTAGGACAGGTGTTTTTATTGCACTGCAATGCTTGAACACAGCCCAGAGCAAACATAAATCCTCGCGCTGAATTGACGCAGTCAGCGCCAAGACACAGCGCCGCAGCCACACCGCCGGGATTAATCATCTTACCGGAAGCGATAACCCGGATACGATCACGCAGACCATGCTCGAGTAACTTCCCCACAACAAGCGGCAAACTGTGCCGCACCGGTAACCCCATAAAATCAATCAAGCTCTGTGGCGCTGCGCCAGTACCACCGTCGGCGCTATCAATAGTGAAGAAATCCAGAGCGTAATCCAGGCCGCGCTCGCCGATACGCAAACAGAGTTCGTCTACCCAGGCAGACTGCCCAATAACCGCTTTTATCCCAACAGGCTTACCGGTAACTTCTCTTACTCTGAAAATCATATCGAGTAGATCATCAATACAGTGCACATCGGGATGGCGATTGGGGCTTAAAGAATCCTGCCCTGCAGGAATTCCTCGCGTCGCCGCGATTACATCCGTAACTTTCGCTCCAGGTAGAATACCTCCTTTCCCCGGTTTGGCGCCTTGTGATAGTTTGATCTCAAACATCCGCACCTGTTCGTGCGCAGCAAGCTGCCGCAGTTTTTCATCACTTAAACCTCCCTGCTCATCACGCACACCGTATTTGGCCGTACCAATCTGAAAAATAATGTCGCAACCACCCTTCAGATGAAACGGAGACAACGCGCCCTCTCCAGTATTCAGCCAGATGCCCGCGCGTTTTGCCCCAACGGACAGTGCTTGAATCGCAGGCGCGGACAGCGCACCAAAGCTCATTGCAGAAATATTGAAAAATGATGTTGTTGCATAGGATTGCCGTGCATAGCCTTCGCCAAAAGTAATAGCACTGCGCGGTTCGATCTCATCTTCCAGTGGCGGGAAAAGCCCATTCAGGAAAATAATGTCTCCCGGGTGATTAAGGGGATTAGTGGAACCAAAAGCCACCATCGAATCTATATCCTTGGCGGCACGGTATACCCAGGAGCGCTGCGCACGATTGAAAGGTAATTCTTCTCTGTCCAGGGCAAAAAAGTATTGCCGAAAAAACTCGCCGATATGTTCAAAGAAATAACGAAAACGACCAATCACCGGATAATTGCGCCGGATAGTCTGTTTGGTCTGGGTTACATCGGCTATATACATGCACACGACGGCCAATAAAACGGCAACAATGGCCAGAGCCATCACCAGTGACGCCACTTCGAGAAAATTCACTGCAAACACCCGCAGGGTATCCATACTCATGTCCATTAACCAACTCCCCGGCTGTAACAAGCCTGTTATCGATCTCAGTTACTCACTCGCTTTTGTTTACTGTTGTCGTATGCAGCCAGGTGAGGCTACCACAACTTTTCCCAGCCGCTGCGTTGTAGCTGACAGCAGTGGTTGACCATTTTTTGATAGAGCAAGTTCACCGCGGCACAAGTAACTGACACACGGACTGGACGGCACTGGCACAAATCGCATAGGCGGCTTCAGCCGCGCGCAGGTTGTCTGGTGCAGCGACCTTCGGCGCCAGCAAGGACGACAGCCTCATCAGCAAAACTGTAAGTACTCGCCTAGCGTTTCCCTGTTACAGGAAGCGGCCGCATCGATGCCGCGGAATCTGGTATTATTCTGATCATAAGGCTGAAGATTGAACGTGGCTAAAAAGCGCCTACGAACAAGCAAAAAGCCCGCTTTAGTGCCCCCTGGAGGGGAAAAATGGGTCCGCCTACGCTAGACTCATCGCCTAATGGCCATAAGCGGGCTATTATAAACAAGACAAACAGTAATCATGGGATAAGAAGATGGAATTCAATCCGGAAACACACGTCATCAAATGCCCCAAGTGCGGCCATGGAATGGACGAGATCAGCTACGGCGGCGATCTGCTGATTGATCGCTGTAGCAATTGCCGCGGTATGTGGTTTGACCATGGCGAGGCGGACCTGCTGAAGAAGAAGTGGATGGGAGATGCCCTGGATATCGGCGAAGCGAGCACCGGCAAACAATGGGACGCTGTCGATGATATTGCCTGCCCACGTTGCGGCAAGGACATGGAAAAAGCCTCGGACCCCAAGCAACCGCATATCTGGTACGAGACCTGTGAAGAGCACGGCATGTTCATGGATGCCGGCGAATTTACCGACTATAAGCATGAGACCCTTGCAGATTGGTTTCGCGGCCTGATTAAGGGTTCGCGCTAGCACAGGCCCCGGGGCTCCTGAAACAGGGCGGCGGCGAGCCGCCCTTTTTCTTGCTCCGGTTTCAGCTTCGCGGCACCAGGCAGCAGCGCAGTAAGCACATGATTAGCAAGCACTTACTTTCACCGCATACCCTATAAGCAAAACCTCCAGGGCCCTTGCGTCTCGCTGGTCGACGGCGTAAATTCCGCATTCAACAGTATCAGGCAACACTATGAACAAGCCCACAGACGACATCCGCATCGGCAAGGCACAACCCCTGATCACCCCCTGGGTACTGGCAGAGGAGCTCCCTCTGCCACCCGCAGGCGCACAAACTATCGCCGCAGCTCGCAGTAGCATAGAGCGGGTACTCAGTGGCGAAGACCACCGGGTGCTGGCCATCGTAGGCCCCTGTTCGGTGCATGACCCCGAGGCGTTGCTGGAGTTTGCCGCTCGCTTCAAGGCGATGTGCGAGCCCCTGGCAGATGCCATAGTGCCGGTGCTGAGAGTGTATTTCGAGAAACCGCGCACGGTAGTGGGCTGGAAAGGCCTGATCAACGACCCGGACCTTGACGGCAGTTTCCACATCAATAAAGGCTTGCGCCTGGCGCGCAAGGTTTTGCTGGACATAACCGCGCTGGGCCTGCCCGCAGCCAGTGAATTCCTGGATACCACCTTTGGCCAGTACTATGCCGAGTTAGTCAGCTTTGGGGCCATTGGCGCCAGAACTGTGGAAAGCCAGATTCACCGCGAGCTCGCTTCCGGCCTGTCCATGCCGGTGGGCTTCAAAAATGGCACCGGTGGGCAGATCGATGTCGCCATCGATGCCATTCGCAGTGCGCAACACGGCCACTGGTTCCCGTCGTTGACCAAGGAGGGAACCCCGGCAATTCTGAAATCCGAGGGTAATCCCCACGGCTATCTGATCCTGCGAGGCGGCAAACAGAGTGGCCCCAATTACCAGGCAACAGCCGTACAGCAGGCTGCCGCGGCACTGGCAGATAACGCACTCACCCCCTCGCTTATCGTCGATTGCAGTCACGGTAACAGTGAAAAAGATCCTGCGCGCCAGGCCCAGGTAGTGTCCGCATTGTGCGAACAGATCGAGCAGGGGCAGAGAGCACTGCGCGGCATCATGTTGGAGAGTCACCTGGTAGCGGGAACCCAGACGGTCACTGCAGACCAGCCCCTGACCTACGGCCAGAGCATCACCGACGCCTGCCTGTCACTAGAAGATACTGAACCACTGCTGCAGCAACTCGCCGCAGCAGTAAGAAAAACTGGAGAAAACCATGAGTGAATTCGACTATGACCTGTTCGTGATCGGCGCTGGTTCCGGGGGGGTTCGTGCGGCGCGCATGGCCGCCGGCTTTGGCGCCCGGGTCGCTGTAGCTGAGGATCGCTACATGGGCGGCACCTGCGTCAACGTGGGCTGTGTGCCAAAAAAACTCTATGTGTACGCCTCGGAGTTCGGCAAGGGTTATAAAGATGGCCGCGGGTTCGGCTGGGACAGCGCCCCTGCCAGCTTTAATTGGGCGACCCTGCGAGACAACAAAAAGACAGAAATTTCTCGGCTCAATGGCATTTACCGCAACCTGCTAGGGGGCGTCGACGCAGAGATCATTGATGGCCGCGGCAGCATCGTGGACGCCCACACCGTGGCCGTGGGCGAGCAACAATTCAGCGCGGAAAAAATTCTTATCGCCACCGGCGGCTGGCCTCACATCCCGGAATTCCCGGGCAGCGAATACGCTATCAGTTCTAACGAAGTATTCGATCTGGAGCACTTCCCGCAGCGCCTGGTGGTCGTTGGCGGCGGCTACATTGCGGTGGAATTCGCCGGTATCTTCAACGGCCTGGGTGCCGAGGTTACCCAGCTCTACCGCGGGCCACTGTTCCTGCGCGGCTTCGACGAGGATATTCGCACCCACGCGGCCCAGGAGATTGCCAAAACCGGAGTAGACCTGCGCTTTGACATCAACGTGGAGAGTATCAGCCGCACAGCCGACGGACTGTCGTTAAGCCTGACTGATGGCAGCACCGTGGCCGCAGATGCCGTGCTGTATGCCACCGGGCGCAAGCCCAACCTGCAGGGCCTGGGGCTTGAACAGGTCAATGTAGCGCTTGACGCTTCCGGCACAGTAAGCGTGGACTCCCACTATTGCACCAGCGAACCCAGTATCTTTGCTCTTGGCGACGTCATCGGCGGCATGGAATTAACCCCGGTGGCGCTGGCAGAAGGCATGACCTTTGCTCGCGAGCAGTTCGGTGGCAACGCCAACCAGGTGGACTATGACTTTATTCCTACTGCGGTATTCTGCCAGCCCAACATCGGCACCGTGGGCTTCACCGAGGAGCAGGCCAGGGCAAAATTTGGCGACATAAGCCTGTACAAATCGACCTTCAAGCCGATGAAGCACACCCTCAGCGGCCGCGACGAAAAAACCTTCATGAAGCTGATTGTGGACAAGGCCAGCGACCGGGTGGTGGGGGTGCATATGATGGGCCCGGACGCCGGCGAGATCATGCAGGGCATCGCCATCGCGCTTCGCGCAGGCGCCACCAAAGCGGTATTTGATACCACCATCGGCATACACCCCACCGCGGCAGAAGAATTCGTCACCATGCGCGAGCCCTGGACCGGCGACTGACAGTGGAACTGGACCTGTTACAGGCAGCGCTACTGGTTATTGTGGGTATCGCTGCCGGCTTTCTCAATGTAATGGCCGGGGGCGGGTCTTTGCTGACTGTCCCGGTAATGGTGTTCATGGGTTTACCGGGGCCAGTGGCCAACGGCACCAACCGCATCGCCATCCTGGCGCAGAACCTGACCGCTGTTGCCACCTTCGCGAAGCGCGGTTTCAGCGACTTCAAACTCAGTCTTAGCCTTGCCGTATGTGCCTTACCTGGCGCGGTCGCCGGCGCCCTGTTGGGCACCCAACTGGATGGAATCTGGTTCAATCGCGCCCTGGCCGTAATCATGGTGGCGGTCATGCTGATTATGCATTTCGACAAGGGTTCTCAACAGCACGCCGAGGATCATCAGCCCTCTCGGCAACAACTGATCAACGGCCATCTGCTGATGGTAGCCGCGGGGTTCTGGGGAGGATTTATACAGCTGGGCGTGGGCTTTATCATCATGCCTATACTGAACAAGGTCATGGGCCTGGACCTGGTGCGCACCAATATGCACAAGGTCTTTATCATCGCCAGCTATACCATTGCCGCCTTGATCGTATTTGCCAGCCAGGTGGAACTCCTGTTAATGGTAGGCCTCGCACTGGCACTGGGCAATTCCATTGGCGGCTACCTGGGAGCACACTTCACCATCAGTAAAGGTGAACGCCTGATCCGGATTGTGCTCAATCTGGTACTTATTGGCCTCATTATTAAGTTATTATTCACTGCCTGAAGCGACGGCTAATGCCAGTCTGCCGGCCAGACGGCCGGGCTACGCGCGAAACAGCACAAGAACCCAATTTGCATGATTGAAGTACAGTCCCTGACCCGTCGCTACGGCAAGAACCTGGCCGTAGACGATGTATCTTTTTCTATCGAGCGCAATGAGATTGTGGGCCTGCTAGGGCACAATGGCGCGGGCAAAACCACCATCATGCGCATGCTCAGTGGCTACCTCGAACCCTGTGCAGGCGCCATTCATATCGGCGGGGTAGACCTGGCCTCTGGCGCACGGGAGATACAACAACAACTGGGCTACCTGCCCGAGAACCTGCCGGTATACCCGGACATGATGGTTGCCGACTACCTGGAATACGCAGCAACGCTCAAAGGTATTCCCGCAGAACAGCGCTACCAACGCATACGCGAAGCGCTGGCCGCTACCGAACTGGCTCCTCGCGCGCTGCACGGCATCCACACCCTGTCGCGAGGCCTGAAACAGCGCGTGGGGGTGGCTCAGGCGGTTCTCGGCCAGCCCAGCCTGCTGATTCTCGATGAACCCACCAACGGGCTGGACCCGCAACAGACCGAACATATGCGTCAGCTTATACGCAAGCTGGCACGGCGCGCGACGGTCATACTTTCCACCCACATCATGCAGGAAGTTGACGCCCTGTGTGACCGTGTACTGATTTTGCGCCAGGGAAAACTGGCTTTAGATGCGAGTCTGAAGCAACTGCATCACAGCAGAACCCTGCACTTGCGCAGCGATGCTGAGGTCCAGGCGCTGCCAGACTTACTGCGCCGCATGCCCCAGGTCAGCAGCGTAGAGCGACTGCCCGACGAGAACGGGCAACTGCAGTTTTCACTGTTGCTGCACGATAATGCCGACTGCGACACCGCCGCCAACAATATTTCGCGCTGCGTGATTAACGCCGGCGCCAGATTGTATCAATTGCAACTGGTGACCAGAGATTTGGAGAGCGTGTTTCGGGAGGTAAACACTCGTGACAACTGATTCCGTATCCCGACGAGTCGCACGCAAGGAGATCAATTCGTTCTTCGCCTCCCCGGTTGCCTGGTTATTCCTGGCCTCTTTTGCTGCTGTCAGCCTGTTCGTGTTTTTTTGGGTGGAATCCTTCTTTGCCCGCAACATAGCCGACATCCGACCGTTGTTCGAATGGATGCCAATACTGTTGATATTTCTGTGTGCCGCACTGACCATGCGCATGTGGAGCGATGAACGACGCAACGGCACACTGGAACACGTGTTGACGCAACCTGCCGGCCTGTGGCGCTTTGTGCTGGGTAAATTTCGCGCCTGCTTTGCACTGCTGCTACTGGCACTGGTGTGCACCGCGCCGCTACCAATTACCGTGGCGCTTATCGCGGATCTTGACTGGGGCCCCGTGGCCGGCGGTTATCTTGCCGCTATTTTGCTGGGTGCCGCCTACCTCAGCGCCGGTCTTTGGATATCCGCACGCACCGACAACGCTATCGTCAGCCTGATAGGCACTGTTGCCTTGTGTGGCCTGCTGTACCTGCCGGGCAGCGCGGCTTTTACCGAGTTTTTCAACGACAGTACGGCTAGCGCGCTGCGCGCACTGGGCAGTGGCTCACGCTTTGAAAGCATTACCCGTGGGGTCATAGACGCTCGCGATCTGGCGTACTACCTGAGCTTGTGCATTGCCTTCCTGGCCTTGAATGTGTACAGCCTGGAAAGCGAGCGCTGGACCCGTTTCGTAGCGACCACCCGACATCGCCAGTGGCGCATCGCCATCGCGCTAATACTGTGCAACCTGCTACTGGCCAATACGTGGCTGGCGCGCATGGATACCCTGCGGCTGGACCTGACCCGCGGCAAACTCTACTCCATCTCGCAACCCACGCATGACTTCCTCAATCGCCTGGAAGAACCACTGTTGATTCGCGCTTATTTCAGCGCCAGGACCCATCCGCTGCTGGCGCCTTTAGTGCCGCAATTGCGCGACCTGCTGCGCGAATATGAAATTGCGGGGAAAGGCCTGGTGCGCGTGGAGTTTGTGGACCCGGCACTGGACCCGGAACTGGAACAGGAAGCCAACAAGAAGTACGGCATCAATGCCAGACCCTTCAAGGTCTCAGACCGCTATCAGGCGGCACTGGTCAACTCCTACTTCAACATCCTGGTGCACTATGGTGACGAATACGAAACACTGGGATTCGACGAACTGATTGAAGTGCACAGCGCCAACAACAGCGATTCGGAGGTCGCCCTGCGCAACCCGGAATACGATATCACCCGCGCTATTAAGGATGTGCTCTACAAGTATCGCCTGGGCGGAGAATTGTTTGCAGGTATCGACGAGCCAGTTGAACTGATTGCCTATGTCTCCGCAGACGCGCTATTGCCGGACCAACTGCTGATCTACAAACATGCTATAAAAGAACACTTAAAGGGCGTCGCAGAGAATTCTGGTGACAAGTTCAGTGTGCGCTTTATCGCTCCGGAAAGCGGCGATGGCAGAGTGGCCAGGCAAATCGCCGACGAATGGGGATTCAAACCCATGGCATCCGCTATGGACCCGGAACAGGAATTCTTCTTTTACCTCACCCTGGCAGATACCCGCCAGGTAGTACAACTACCCACCGACGATTTCGACGCCAGTGGTTTCAGTGCCCTGCTGGATGCCGGCTTGCGACGTTTTGCCAGCGGATTCACCCGCACTGTGGCGCTGGCTCTGCCCCGGGTCAACGCCCAGATGGCACGTTACAAACTGGGTGGGCCAACCTTTACCAATCTGGAACAAACAATTACCCGCGACTACAGTATTCGCCTGGAAAATCTCGCTGATGGCAGTGTGTCGCCGGAGGCGGACATTCTCGCGGTGGTCGCGCCACAGCGGCTGGAAGCTACAGCCCTACTGGCCATTGACCAATTCCTGATGCGCGGTGGCACAGTCATCCTGGCCACCTCGCCCTACACAGCAGAAATCAGCGACGGACAGCTGCGCATGCAGGACTGGAACAGCGGCCTGCAGGAGTGGCTGGCCCACATGGGCATCGTCATAGGCAATAGTCTGGTGCTGGACCGACAAAGTGCCGCTTTCCCGGCACCCGTAAAGCGCAGCGCGGGCGACTATGAGTTCCAGGATGTGCGCATGATCGACTACCCGTATTTCGTCGACCTGCGGGCCCCGGGGCTCAATCCCGGCCACGCCATTACCGCCAGCCTGCCACAAGTCACTATGGCATGGGCCTCCCCCCTTGAGGTTACACGGCAGGAGGGCCGCAGCGTCACCGGGCTACTGCAAAGCTCACCGAAGTCCTGGCTAAGTGATGCCATGGACATCATGCCCAGTGTAAATGAGGATGGCCTGAGCATCTTCCAGCCCAGTGACGTCGCGCCAGAGCAACGCGGGGCCCAGCAACTGGCTGTCATGCTGGAGGGCCGCTTCGATTCCTATTTCTCCGCACGCAAACTCCCCCCTGGCAGCGACGCAGGTGCAAACCTGTCAGGCATCAGCAGCCTGGTAGAGCGCTCTGCGGAATCCGCTCGCATTGTGCTATTTGCCTCCAACGACTTCATGGACGATCAGATGCTCAATGCGCAGGTGGTCGCCAGCGGAACCCAGTATCTGGGGCCGCTTGAGTTGTTTATGAATACCCTGGACTGGTCGCTGCGTGACGACCAGTTGCTGCAGATACGCTCCCAGGCGCATTTCAATCGCACCCTGCCACCCATGGAACAACAGGCCCAGGCGTTGATCGAGTACTTTAATTATGGTCTGGCCATACTGTGGTTGGGACTGCTGGCCCTGCTGCACCAGTTACTCAAGTGGCTTGGCCGGCGGCGCTATGCGCGGGAGCTGGCACTGTGAAGCGCGTCATTACCACCCTGTTACTGGTCACATTGATTCAATGCGCACTGGTGGCGATCGTATACTGGCCGCAACAGATGGATACCAGCCAGAGTGTAAAACCTGTCTGGGAAACGCTGACTGCTGCTGCGATTGACGAAATCCGCATCGTGGACGAGCAGGGGCAGGAACAGTTATTGCAAAAAAATGGAGAGCACTGGCAGCTGCCTGGGCAGCACACACTGCCAGTAGATCCCGAGAGGATAGAAAAACTGCTGCAAGGTCTTTTATCCCACCGGGATGGCTGGCCGGTGGCACACTCTCCGGCGGCCCGCCAGCGCTTTGAGGTCGCCAATTACCATTTCCAGCGTCACATCAGCCTGTTCGGCGAGGGTGAACAGCTGGGAGATATTTACCTGGGAACATCTCCGGGTTTTCGCAAGGTTCACGCACGCAGCGGTGGGCAAGGTGGTATTTATTCCATCAGTTTTAATGTCTTTGACGCCCCACTGGGCGCTGACACCTGGCTAGACCCGAGGTTGTTACAGGTACGTACCCCTATGCGGATAAGCGCCGACGCCTACAGCATTCACCGGGACGGTGGACAGTGGCAGTCCGGCAGTGGAGGCACCCCCGAGGAGCGGGAACTGTTGTCATTGCTCGCGGCTCTGCGCTCGCTGCAAATAAAGGGCGTGGCCAGCGCCATGCAGGAGCAACAACTCAAGAACACCGAGGCAACACTGGTACTGGATATCGACAGCCTTGCAGGGACCGTACAGCTGCAACTGTACCGTCTGGACGGCTATTACTTCATTCGCAGTAGTGAGTACCCGTTGCTTTTCACCCTGAGCGCCTGGGATTACGACCGCCTGACTACGGTCGACATTCTGCGTATCTCAGGCAAATACGTCGGGGAGTAGTTCCCCACAGGTGCGCTCTAACATGCCCTGCACTTTGCTACCCACCAACCGGACTAGCTGAGCAATGGCGCAGCCGCCAGTTAATCCTTGAATTCAGGGCTGCGGCCTTCCTTGCGGGCGCGTATGGCCTCTTCGAAATTCTGTGTAGTCATACGCATAAATAGCTGGGCGTGACCCTCATGGTTCATATGGCTGTGCAGGCTGCCGGCGTCCATCCCCGCCCACAACATCTGCTTGCTCAACTCCACCCCCAACTGGGAAAAACCGGCGATACGCTCAGCAACCTTGTAGCACTCTTCCAGCAAGTCCTGCTGCGGCACCACTTGCGAGACCATACCGATGTGCTGGGCTTCCGCGGCGTCCACATCACGGCCGGTAAGCATTATCTCAAAGGCGCGGCTGCTGCCTATGGCTCTGGGCAGCAAGTAGCTCAAGCCAAGCTCCGCTGAGGTTAGCCCATTATTTATGCCTGCAGGACGAAAATAGGCACCCTGCGCTGCTATACGAATGTCTGTCGCCATGGACAGGCAAAAACCCCCGCCAATCGCCGCGCCATTAATGGCGCCAATCACCGGCTGGTGCATATCCTGAATGGCCTTGATTACGTCGTCGAGTATTTTCATCGCCCGGCGGGCGATACCCGGTACCGTAAGACCGTTGAAAATGTCCAGCCAACCGGGATCCTCCAGGTCGGCCCCGGCACAAAATCCCGCACCCGCCCCGGTCACCACCACCACGCGAGTATCGTTGTCGAAACTCACCTCTTCCAGGGCGTCCTTGAAGGGCACCATCACATCAAACGCCATAGCGTTCATGCGCTCGGGTCGGTTGAGGGTGATCAAAGTCACATGGGGACGCGGCTTTTCTACAGTAACAAAGGACATGGCCTGGACTCGCAGAGCAATTGGGAGACTCACAGCCTAAGCCCAGCCTCAGCTGGATGCCATGACACCAGCGGCCAGTTTGGGTTGCTCGCCTGCCAAGTGCACTAGCGACTGGCAAGGACGAATAACAGTGCACGTGCTACAGTTATCCTCAGGAGGAACAGTTTATGCGACTACTGGGTATGGTTCTCGCGCTGGGCGCGATCGGGTGGGTTTTGTACCAGGCCTCCGGCGGCAAAGAAGGCGATGGTGTAATTCCTGAGAGTTATCAGCAATCGATGAAAAAAGCCGAGGGCGTAGAACAGTCTGTGCAAGAAGCGGCACAGCTGCGCATGCAGGAAATAGACCAGAAGACCAGCGAGTAGGCTGCTTCGTTCCCAGCGCATTTAGCCCTGCAATTTTTCCAGGATACTGGAGAAGTCACGCTGACCATTGCCAGCTTCCTGGTGTTGACGATACAGCTCACTGGCCAGTTGTCCCATGGGGTTATCAAAGTCACTCAGCTGCGCGATTTCCAGCGCCAGACCCAGGTCCTTGGCCATTAGATCCACCATAAATCCGGGTTTGTAGTCGTTGCTGGCGGGGGCGGTCTCCATCACCCCGGGATAGGGGTTATAGACTTCCAGCGACCAGTTGCGTCCGGAGCTTGCCAGCATGATCTGCGACAACACCTTGGGGTCGAGGCCGTTGCGGGCGCCCATTTCCAGCGCCTCACAGCTGCCAATCATATGGATGGCCAACAGCATATTGTTGCAGCCCTTGGCGACCTGGCCGGCTCCCGCGGGGCCGGCGTGGAAAATATTCTTGCCCATGTCCTGCAAGATCAGTTGCGCTTTCTCAAAGGTTTCTGCACTGCCGCCGCACATGAACGCCAGAGTTCCCGCGGCAGCCGCGGCCACACCGCCGGATACCGGGGAGTCCATGAAACCGATACCGGCAGCCGCTGCGGCCTCGCCAACCTGGCGCGCTGTAGCCGCATCGATGGTGCTGCAGTCGAGAACGGTGGTGGCTTTATCCAGCTGCGCCAACAAACCATCGTCTCCCAGGTATATTCCCGCCACATGTTTGCCGGCCGGCAACATCGACAACACATAGTCCACCCCGGTGGCAGCTTCAGCGGCTGACGCCGCCACTGCCGCACCCGCATCGCGCAGTTGCTGGCAGGCCTCTGCCGACAGGTCGAAAACGGTGACTTGATGCCCCGCCTTCACCAGGTTGATAGCCATGGGGCCACCCATATTGCCCAATCCGATAAACGCTACATTTGCCATGATCTTTCCTCGGTATCTGTTACAGGTCGGCCAGGGGATTATGCTCCCAGGGCGCGGTGAAAAAAGCATCCAGTTGCGCAGCTGGCACATCACGGGAGGCCGGATATTGCCACGCTGGATTGCGATCCTTATCGATTAACAAAGCACGCACGCCCTCGGTAAATTCCGGGTGACGCACAATATTCGTTACCAGCTGAATTTCCGCCTGGAACACCTCGCGCAACGAGGCAAGGCGAGTTTCCTGCAACTGGCGGAAAATCCACAAAGCGGCCAGCGGAGAGCCGTGCGCCAGACTGTCTCGGGCGCGTGACAACCAGGGGTCCTGGGTCTGCTGCGATACTATATTGTCAATGATCTCGTGAACATCATCGCCATCACACAGGGTGTTAATTGTCCCCAGGTGAGGCTCTACCTGACCACCGGGACACTGCGATACGCTCTGTTCGGAGAAGGGGCGCAGGGTGTGCTTGACCCGCGCGTGATTACTGCTGTTGTCCGCACTCCAGGCCTGGCGCAGCAGTTGCTCGATGACTGCATCCTTGTGCTCACTGGCGATAAAGCGACCGGCGATACCGGTGTAAATTGCATCTGCCGCATTAATGGATGCGCCAGTGAGTGCCAGGAACTGCCCTGACTTCCCCGGCATATGGTTGAGAAACCAGCTGCCACCGACATCGGGAAACAGCGCAATGGTGACCTCGGGCATGGCTATGCGGGTCTTTTCTGTCACCACGCGGTGCGAGCACCCGGCCATCACGCCCAGGCCACCACCCATAACAATACCGTGACCCCAGCAGATAATGGGCTTGGGATAGGTATGCAGGGTGTAGTTCATGCGGTATTCCCGGGTGAAGAAGCTCTCAGCATATTCACAGGGGCCACCCGGGGTGGCCACTGCTGACTGATGCAGGGCCTGCACATCACCCCCGGCACAGAAGGCCTTCTCTCCCGCGCCCTCGATAAAAATAGCCGCGATATCGTCGTCATCCCGCCAGGCGTTCAGCTGCGCCTGCAGCATATCCACCATTTCCAGGGTAAGGGAATTCAGGGTGGCGGCGACACTCAGGGTCACGCGCCCCAGCTTGCGCTCCGCGGCCGCTACCTCAGCAAACAGAACAGGCGCGTCAGACATCAGCTGTTCTTCCACTGTGGCTTGCGTTTCTCCAGGAAGGCATTAACCCCCTCGCGCTGGTCCTGCGTAGAGAACAGCTCGACGAACAGGTCGCGCTCTCCCTCCAGGCCGGCCCCGATCACAGTGTCGCGACCGGTGTGGATCAGCCGTTTACAAAAACCCACCGACGTGGGGCTCTGCTGAGCCACCTGTTCCGCCAGCGCCAGCGCATGTTGTAAGGCCTCGCCTTTGCCCACGACTTCTTCTACCAGACCAATGCGCTCAGCGGTGTCCGCTTTGATCCGCTCGCCACACAAAATAATGCGCTTGGCCCAGCCTTCACCCACCAGCCAGGACAAACGCTGAGTACCACCGGCGCAGGGCAACAGTCCAACCTTGGCTTCCGGCAAGGCCATCTGTGCCTGTTCTTCAGCAATACGAATATCGCAGGCCATTGCCACTTCCAGGCCGCCGCCCATGGCGAAGCCGTTAATGGCAGCAATCGACACACCGCGAAAATTTGCCAGGGTCTCGAAAGCCTCGCCGAAATAGACCGCCATGCGGCGGGCGTTGTCTGGGTCGCCATCGGCAAACAGGTTCAGGTCAGCCCCGGCGGAGAAGAACTTTTCACCCTCCCCGGTGATCACCAGCGCGTAGATTTCCTTGTCAGCATTGAGCTTTTCAACCAGCGCTTGCAGGGCGGGCAGACTCTCTGTGTCCCAGGTATTGGCACCGGGATTGTCGATGGTGACTTGGGCAGTGTGACCCTTGATCTCTACTTTTAATTTATCCGTTGTGCTCAAGCTCATTTGATGACCTCCAGGGCCCCTTCCATTAATAGTTTACGCCCGACAATGACGCGCATGATTTCGTTGGTCCCTTCCAGAATCTGGTGCACGCGGGTATCGCGTACATGCCGCTCCATAGGGTATTCCTTGATGTAGCCGTAGCCACCGTGCAATTGCAGCGCGTCGTTACACACATTGAAACCCACGTCGGTGGCAAAGCGCTTGGCCATGGCACAATACGTAGTAGCCTGAGCATCTTTGTTGTCCAGCTTACTGGCCGCGAGACGCACCATCTGTCGCGCCGCCACCAGTTCGGTCAACATGTCCGCCAACTTGAACTGCACTGCCTGAAATTCAGCGATAGCGCTATCGAACTGGCGCCGCTCCTGCACATAGGCAGTCGCCTCTTCCAGCGCCTGCTGGGCAGTGCCGACGCTGCATGTGGCGATATTAATACGGCCGCCATCCAATCCTTCCATGGCAATGGCAAAGCCCTGTCCTTCCTGACCCAGACGATTGGCCACGGGAACCCGCACATTGTCGAAGGTGACCATGCGTGTGGGCTGAGCATTCCAGCCCATTTTTTCTTCTTTCTTACCGTAGGACACGCCCTCGGCATCGGCTGGAATCAGCAGTGCAGAAATGCCCTTGGGGCCGGCGGCGCCGGTGCGCAGCATCACCACCAATACCTCGGTATCGCCGGCACCTGAAATGAACACCTTGCTACCATTAACCACGTAATCGTCACCGTCACGTGCAGCGGTGGTGCGCAGGGAAGCCGCATCAGATCCGGCTCCCGGCTCGGTCAGGCAATAGGAGGCAAGCGCAGTACCCATTACCAGGTCAGGGCACCACTGCTCGATCACTGCATCGCTGCAGTACTTGCCCACCATGTTGGTCGCCATATTGTGGATGGTGAGGAAAGCCGCGGTGGCGGTACATCCCCGGGACAGTTCCTCGACTATCAAACTTGCATCGAGGCGACTCATGCCCAGGCCACCGGCTGCCTCCGGCGTGTACATGCCCATAAAACCTAGCTCACCCGCCTGGCGCAGTGCATCCTTGGGAAAGATAGACTGCGCATCCCAATGTGCCGCGTTGGGCGCCAACACCCCCTGGGCAAAGGCGCGTGCGCTGTCTGCAAAGGCCTTCTGGTCTTCGCTCAGGGAAAAGTCCATATACCGCTCCTTGTTATCTGTGCACGAGGCCTAAAACTTGCCCATTACCGCGCCGAATAATTCTTCATCGGAGGGGATAACCTTGGTTTGTGCCAAAGGCTTGGATACCCAGGTCTCGTTAACCAGGTCGCGCCAGGTAATATTGTGGTTAATGCTGTTGCCACCCCAGGAACCGCAACCCAGGGAAAAGGTCTGGCGCATGCCATTCCACAGGTTACCGCTATTGGACGCCGCCTGCGGCTGGTTCACCATTACCCGGGAGGTACGCGTGGCGGCAGCCAGTTTGAGGATGTGCTCATCGTTGTAGGAATAGATACCGCAGCTGTGGCCCTGTCCCTGGTAAGCCTGAATACTATTGGTCAGCGCAATGGCTTCATCGATGTCCTTAACCTTGTACAGCGCCATGGTCACCGTCAGCTTCTCGCCTGAGAACGGGAAATCAGCACCCGTACCAGTTTCCGGCACAATCAGGAACTGCTTACCCTCAGGCAGGTCTATCCCCGCCTGACCGGTAATATTAAGCGCATGTTGGGCGACAATCTTCGGGTTCAAATGCCCATCTTCCCAGATGACACCCTGCAGCTTTGCCTTGTCATCGCCCTCAATAACATAGCCACCCTCGTGCTTGAGCTTGGCCAGGAACTCGTCGTAGACGGACTCAAATACCAGTACCGAGTTGTCCGAGGAGCAGGACGCCGCCAGGTCCAGGGTTTTGGAAACGCGAATCTTCTCAGCTGCCTCATCCAGATCGGCAGTGTCGTCCACGGTAATCACCGCATTGCCTACACCAACGCCCAATGCCGGGGTTCCGGAGGAATAGGCGGCTGTGACCATCGCTTCGCCACCCGTGGCGAGTACGCGATCACACTGACGCATTAATTCGTTGGTCTTATCCAGTGAAGGAACATCTATGCTCTGCACCAGGTCTGCGGGTCCGCCCATTGCGGTGATCGCCTCGCGCATGTAGTCGCAGATTTTCTTGTTGGTAAGCTTGGCCCGGGGGTGTGGCGCGACAATAATGGCGTTACGCCCCTTAACCGCAGAGATCGCCTTGATCACCGGCGTGGCTTCGGGGTTGGTCGATGGTGACAGCGCGCCGATAACGCCCACCGGCTTGGCAATCTTGACAATATTGCGCTCCGGAATTTCCTCAATCACTCCCACAGATTTATCATTGATGATATCCATCAGGGTGGCGCGAGTTTTGCGGTGAATCTTCAGGTACTTGCCCTCGTAGTTACCCAACTGGGTTTCTTCTACGGTGAAGCGCGCGATTTCCTCGGAGCGATCTTCCCGGGCGACAGCCCAGACCATAGCGGTTATCAGCTGGTCAACCTGCTCCTGGGTGTAATCGGCGATCGCCTCCTGGGCAGCGCGGGCTCTGGCCATCATTGCTGCAATTTCATCTGTATCCTGGTTTTTAGCCTGATTGTTTTCCATCGTCTTGTACTCCTGTGGCAATGACGGCCGCCTGCCTACCCTGGGGTACAGCAAGCAAAACGTGATGTGATCAAAAATCGGTCAACAGCATACCCCGCAAAACCGACAGTTCCAAGGGAGGAAATTGCGGATCACATGGACTATATTGCTGTTATCGTCTGACAACCACGGAGACTACCCCTGGATGAGCGCACCCTCCAGCTGGCCACTGCCTGAAAACGGGCTTCGCTTCGTCACACCCGCCTTTATGGTCAACAAACTGGCGCGTCACCCTCTTACGCGGGAGTGCTATCCGGCTGCCATGGGCTTCTACCCTGGCGCCAGTTCACACCGTATGCAGCGCAGCAAGCACGATGACAACCTGTTGCTGTATTGCGTTGAAGGATACGCTCAGGCCAGCACCGCTGAATGGTCTGGCAAAGTCGGACCGGGAGACCTGTTACTGCTGCCCCAGAGTGTGGCACACACTTACGCAGCCGACCCCGACCACCCCTGGACGATATACTGGGTGCATTATCAGGGCACGGCTACCGCTGTATTCAACCAGTACCTGGGTTACCGCGAGGGTCGCGAGCCCGTCACCCATGTCGGCGTTTCACCGCAATTGATTGCGCACTTTCGCGGACTGATGGAGGTGCACCGCACCGGGTACAGTACACGGGCTTTTATCAATGCTGGCAATCAATTGCGCCACCTGATCACCGAGATAGCCCTGGAGATACGCAGGACCCAGGCCAGCAACCAGCAAAGTTTCAATCTGGAGGCGCTACAGCGCTTTATGCTGGAGAATATTAACCAACAGCTGGATCTGGACACCCTGGCTGCCACGGCAAGACTGTCCAGGTTTCATTTTGCCAGCAAGTACAAGTCGCTGACCGGCTACTCACCGATCAAGCACTTCCTCAACATGAAAATGGAACACGCCTGCCACCTACTGGATACCAGCGACCTCAGCGTGAAAGGGGTGGCCGCGGCACTGGGATACCCCGATCCCCTGTACTTTTCCCGCCTGTTCACTAAAACCGTGGGCATTTCACCCCGCGCCTACCGTAGTTCCGTCAGGAATTAACTCCTGCGGTTTAGGCGGCGGCTCCACGATCTCCGCTGAACTGGTCAGGTGCTTCATCAGCATCGCGCGCATCCATTGATGCGGTGCACTGCGCGAGGTACGGGTATGGCGCATCAGGGACATTTTGCCGCGATTGCTGCTGTGGGTATTGCGAATCATACGCTGCAACTCTGCCGGCATTTCACAACCGACAATACGCTCGCTATACAGGCCACCTTCCTGGAATCCGGCATTGGCCACCAACAGTGCATCGGTGCGTGTCAGCACACCCACGGCGGCGGCAAACTGTGTAGTTTCCAGGGCAATGCTGCGATGCACGCCATACTGCCCCAGCACGTCGTCTACCATACTGGTGTTTTCACGGTTAAGACCCGGCAGATACAGGCGCAAGTGAGCATATGCGAGAAAGTCCTGTAGGCTCATTTCCTTGTCTGCCAGCGGGTGATTCACCCGCATATAACAGCGCGGGGCTATAGCGGCAATCGGCTCCGCGTGGATATCACGCTCAGTTTCCAGGGCCACAAATACCACAAAGTCCGCCTCACCCTTCTTTAGCTGATCCTGGTAATCGGCCGGAACCTCACCGGTAATAACCTGGATATTGGGCGCTACCTCTTGTAATTCCGCAACCAAACTCGGTAGTAAGGACTCACACAATATCGGTGGCAAGAGTAATTTAAAGCTGCCCGCGAAGGTCTCAGGTATAAAATCACTGCTGCCCAGGACCCGCTCTACGGTTTCCAGCAGGTTGGGCAACTCAGCACCCAACTCCTCTGCCCGTGGCGTGGGCACCAGCCCGTGGGCCGTACGGGTAAACAATTCATCTTCGAAGGAGTCGCGCAGCTTCTGCAGAGTCTTACTCAATGCCGGCTGAGATACGGATAAGCGCTCTGCGGCACGCGTGACATTGCGCTCCTCCAGCAATATCTGCAGGGCAACCAACAGATTGAGGTCGGTACGGATTAACTTGCGCGAAATCATACGTCTTGCACCCTTTGAGAAATAACTTATGGTTATAATGGGATGCTAGCAAATGCCAGCCAGCAAATCACCACAAAATATTGCTGCGAGCCTGCAACGACAACCCCGGTTCGTAGTCCAAACAATGCACTTCACAACCCTGGATAAAACAACATGCACTATCGCCAGTCATTCTCCCTGCTCCTCGCCCTGTTATTATTAATCACCGCCTGCACGGGAACGCCGACCCTGGAAGAGAAGCCCAGCTCCGAATTTATCGGACTGAACAAGGTGTCCAGCAGCGGCTTCAAAGAAGCCTGGGCCCGCCCCGGGGCTGGACTGGCCGCTTACCAGGCCATTCAGGTGTCGCCCTTGCAATCGGCTGGTGCCGAAATCGTGCAACCACAAACCACGGCCCGTATACGCCACGACTGGGAACTGACACCGCAGCGACAACAAACGTTGGCAGACAGTTGGCTGCAGGCTATGCAAACCGCGGCTGCCAGGCACGCTCTCGATACCAGCGGTAGCGGCGACAAGGTGTTGCGCATAGACGCCGCGCTGACACGCATCGCACCCAGCGCCAATCTACAGCAGGAACAACAAGCTGCCGGGCGCAGTACGGTGTACACCGAGGACTCCGGGGACGCTAGCATTGAATTCAGGCTATACGACATGTCCAGCGGCGAGCTATTGGTGGTGATTCGCGACAAGCGACGAATCGGCAACCAGATGTGGGGCAGAGCCAACACCGTAACCGCATCTTCTGATGTGCGTACTCTATTTAATAGCTGGTCAAATCAGTTACTATCGCGAGTCACAGGAAAGTAGGAGTAAAGTCTTGATCCAGCGCATTAGTTTACTGCTGCCACTGCTTGCGTTACTGGCCGCATGCAACAGCACCCCCACACGGCAAGACACTGACCCGCTGCAACAGGCCAGTGCTATCTCTGTAACCCTGCCGGGGTTTGTGACTACCCCGGACACTACCTTGCACTGGCACTCAGAACTGCTCTGGGTCGATGACCCGGAAGGCCGTTATGAACGCCGGGCCGCGGTACTGCAACAAGCTCTGCAAAAAGAGTTGGAGCGCAAGGGTTATCGTTTCGTCGATAGCGACAGGCAAGCTAACTACGACGTGCTGGCTGTTGCCATGCTGGGCGAATTAAAAAACCAGGAGGACGTGGAGAGTTTCTTTCGGCTGTATCCCTCACTGGCCAAGCCCGCCAAGGGCTATGGCCGCGGCACTGTGCTGGTTGCCATTGCGCCCGCGGGCACCAGCGACATCGTCTGGCGCGGTGCGCTGGAGGTCTATACTGATCCCGGTAAGATGCCACTGGCGCAACGCGAGCAGCGACTGCAGTGGGCCGCAAAAAAAATACTGGGCAGTATACCTACGCTACCCTGAGCCACCGGGAGTGTAGCTGCCACAGACCGGGACTGCTAATATAGCCGCCGGCCACTGACCCCACGATGAGGAACAACATGCGTATCACCAAGCCCCTGGCAATAGTCCTGCTAGCCCTGACCATAGCGGCGTGTAGTGGCGTTGAAACGCGCCCCGCGCCGACCGAGCAGTTTGCCAAGGGTAACTACAAGTACTACCAGTGGCGCAGCGAGCCTCTCGCTAACAGTACGCGCTCCGGCGACAGAATTTACCTGATGGACCCGATAGTGCGTCGGGAACTGGATGCCAACCTGCGCAGCAAAGGCTATATTCTGGATGCATCCAGGGCCCAGTTCAGTGTCGACTACCTGCAGGCACCGGGTTTACGTATAGGTGAGAAAAGTGGCGCGGCCAGCAACATTTCACCCTATCCCAGCGTGGTAGCCAACCGCCAGATCGACGGTGCCAGCGTAGACAATGCCCATGCCCTGGGTGGCGTGAAAGAGACCAGTAATATCGCCATTCAATTCAACGACACGACCACCAAACAGGAAGTGTGGCAGGTGATCATCACCAAGTTTGTGGAAAACGTGAACCAGATAGATCCACAGCAGCTGGACAAAAACCTGAGTAAGGGCATTGCCAAGGGTCTGGATACCTTACCGCCGGCCGGCCAATAGCAAACTCAGCGGTACACCTGCGGGTTGGCGCAAAAGGGCATGGGCTCACCACTTAAGGCAGCCAGGGCATTGTCTACCGCAATATTTGCCATGCGCGCGCGCGTCAGCTCAGTAGCACTGCCTATATGCGGCGCCAGCACCACCCGCGGATGCGCCAATAGAGGGTTGTCCATCGCCACAGGCTCCTGTGCGAAGACATCGACCCCCGCGGCATACACCTGTCCAGTATCCAGTGCCTGAGCCAACGCGGCTTCATCGACAATACCACCACGGGCCGTGTTCACCAGTACCACCCCCGGCTTCAGCATAGAAATACGCTGCGCATCCAGAAGGCCTCGGGTGGTAGGGGTAAGCGCCACGTTGACGCTGACAAAGTCACTGCTTTGCAGCAGTTCTTCCAGCGCTACCATTTCCACTCCAGGCACCTGCATCGGCGAACGGTTCCAGGCAATGATGCGCATATTGAAACCGGCGGCCCGGCGCGCTATCGCCTGGCCAATGGCACCCAGGCCGATAATCCCCAGGGTGGCCCCACTGACATCCTTGCCCACGAAAAAATCCGGCGCCCAGGCATTGTCCAGGCGCCAGTTACCTGCGCGGACATAGCGGTCGGCCTCTGCTACCCGCCTGGCTGCCGCCAGCATCAGGGCAAACGCCGTATCCGCGGTGGTATCCACCAGCACCCCCGGGGTGTGGCCTAGCGGAATGCCCCGCCGGGTGAGTGCCTCTACATCTATATGATCGACTCCCACCGACATACTGGACACAAATTCCAGCTGTGGCATAGCGTTCAATAACTGTGCGTCGATTCGATCCGTCAACAGGCAGACCAGACCCTGACAGCCAGCGAGACCAGCGCGCAGCCCCTGCGCTGACAACAGGCCCGGTTGCTCCCAGATAGACAGGTCACACTGTTGCGCCAGCAACGGCAGGCGCTCCCCGGGTAACTGGTGCGTGACAAATACCCGGCTCACAATGTCGGCTCAATAATGTGCTTCATCACGACTCCAACGGGACCAGGCCGATCATTTTGGCCAGGCCTTCGCGCCACTGCTGCACCTGCCCTGACGCATAGGTTTGTTCCCCAAGGAAATTACCCCACACCGGTTGTGGCCATGCCGCATCGTCTTCACTGCGACCAATAACGTGCAAATGCATCTGCGGCACCACATTGCCCAAGCCGGCAAAGTTGACTTTGGCATAACCCAGAATCTGTTTGATGAACGCAGATACTGCGGCACATTCCGCAACCACCGCATCGCGGTGTTCAGTCGGCAAATCCAGTAAATCTGCAAGCGCAGTGTCCGGTACCAGAATAAACCAGGGCACACAGGCATTGCGATGCAGCAACAATTCGCAGGCCGGCAGGTGGCCGAGATAGTAACAATCGGCCAGCAGTTGGGGGTGAATCTCTACATGCGACATACTCTTACTCCCGGACACCCATACCTCTACTCTAGTCAGTCAACCGTCGGTTTGGCAAATAAGGCCGCGATGGCGCAACCGGCGCAACGCAGAGGCTTAGCGCAATCAATCCGCGCTTTACCGCCTGCCGGGACGCTAGATGGTCAGGCCCCCATCCACCACAATGCATTCCCCGTTGGTGTAACTGCTGGCATCAGAAACCAGGTACAACACGGTCCCGGCCATTTCTTCTGGTTCGGCGTGACGCTGCATAGGAATGCCCTTTATCGCTTCCTGGTAGAATTCCTCGTTGCTAAATAGCGCGCCGGCAAACTTGGTCTTGGTCAGCCCCGGCAACAGCGCATTGCAGCGAATACCCAGCGGACCGCATTCCTTGGCGAAGGTCTTGGTCATATTGACCACCGCGGCCTTGGTAATTGAATAGATGCCCTGCATGGGCCCTGGCTGTAAGGCGTTGATCGATGCCGTGTTAACGATCGCGCCGCCACCGTGATCGCGCATCAGCTTACCGGCCTCAATAGACATAAAGAAGTAACCGCGAATGTTCACCTCCACCGTCTTGTTGTAAGCGCCCAGATCGGTATCCAGCACGTGTCCGAAGTAGGGATTGGTAGCAGCGTTGTTAACACAGATGTCGAGCTTGCCGTAGGCCTGGTGAATATGTGCAAACAGTGCCGCTATCTGCTCCATATTGCCTATGTTACAGGCGAATGGGTCGGCACTGCCGCCAGCCTCGCGGATGCTTTCGGCGACCGCAGTACAGTCGTCTATCTTGCGACTGGACACAATTACGTGGGCTCCCTGCTGCGCCAACAGTTTGGCCACTTCCTCACCGATACCCCGGCTGGCGCCACTGACCAGCGCAATTTTATCGGTAAGATCAAAAAGTTTTGTAGACATACTTAAATCCTTTGGTTGCCTGTGGAGAGTTTGCATAGGCGCATATTAAATGCTCAGCTACCCCCGCGTATATCACCGGTGGCCGCATTCTTTTGCCGGGTGTATTCGCGAAAAACCCAGATAAGGTAAAACGAAATAACAAAAACACAGCCCAACCAGGCACCGCGATATCCAAACAATGCCAGGTTAGTACCTGCCGTCAGCGGCCCGATAACGCGCCCCCAGGAAGCCGCCGCACTGCTAGTGCCCAGCATGCGCCCGCGGTATTGCGTCGGGGTGCGCTGGCTGACAATCGTGTTCATCAGCGGCATACACAGGGTAGCGCCGGTCATCGCCACGAACATGGAGCCCACCATGAAAGGCATGGTGGTGGCGAAGGCCGCGCACAGCAGCCCCAGAAAAAATGTGCTCACTGCCAGACGCAGGAACTGCCACTCCCCCAGCCAACGCACTAGCGGCCCCATCAGCCCGCCCTGGAATAGCACCATGATGGCGCCCTGTACGCCAAAGACGATACCCACTTCTTTGGCGTTCCATTGCAATAAATCTCCCGCCCACAGAGGAAACAGATAAGTGAGAGAGCTGACACAGAGTGTATGCAGAACGTACTGCAAGGTAAGCAGACGGTTTCCCGTGTTGTGCAGCATTTTATAGACTGATAGTCGCTGGCCGCTGCGCTGCTCTTGTCGATGCGCGGCGCGGCGCTCCGCTGGCAGGGATTCGGGCAGGAATAACGCTGCGGCAATAATTGCCAGAACCGACATGCCACCGGCGAAAATACACGGCAGGGTGAAGCTGGCGCTATCACCCGATAACAAGCCTCCCAGCATAGGGCCCAACACCATACCAAGGCCAAAGGCAGCGCCGATCAGTCCCATGCCACGGGCGCGGTTTTCCGGGGTGGTAATATCCGCCATCATCGCAGATGCAACACCGACGTTACCCGCCAGCAGGCCGGCAAAACCGCGCGCTACAAAAATCATCCACAGGCTGCTGGCCATGCCCAGCATCACGTAGGACAAAGCCGCCCCGGCCAGGCAGATCATGATCACCGGCTTGCGCCCCATACGGTCGGACAGGCGACCCCAGAACGGGCCCATTAAACCGGCGCATGCAGCATAGGTAACAATGATATAGGCAATGTCCATTTTGTCCGCCCCCAGCGTGGGGGACAGAAAAGGCAGGATAGGGATGACGATACCGAAACCAATCAGGTCCAGTAGTACCACGCCAAACAATATGGGCACTAGCGCGGCTCGCTGCTGGCTTGGCTCAGGCCGATGGCCAAAGCCTCAATCACCCTGCCAGCGTTTTACCTGGGGCAGCTCCAACTCGAACAGATCCAGCACGCGACCCACACTCTGGGTCACCATCTCGTCGAGGGATTGGGGCCGCGAATAGAATGCAGGCACCGGAGGAGCAATGATCGCGCCCATTTCTGACAGCTGCGTCATGCTGCGCAGGTGCCCGGTATGCAGCGGGGTCTCGCGTAACATCAGTACCAGTTTGCGGCGCTCCTTGAGCACCACGTCAGCAGCCCGGCTCAGCAGGGTTGAGGTAACACCTGTGGCGATCTCCGCCATACTGCGCACAGAGCAGGGTGCCACCAGCATGCCTTGCGTAATAAACGAGCCACTGGCGATAGCTGCGCCAATATTTTTTACCGGGTAGACCACGGTCGCCAGCGCCTTGACCTCTGCAGCCGTCATATCCATCTCGTAATGCAGGGTCAGCTCCGCTGAATTACTCATCACCAGGTGTGTCTCAACATGGGCCTCAGACAACAGCTGTAAAGCACGTATGCCGTAGACTATGCCCGACGCACCGCTGATACCCACGATAATGCGCTTACTCATGTACTGCCTCCGCTGCAGTGACGCTTTTGCGAAACTTTAACAGTATGGTCTTAATAATTCATTTGAATGGCGGTCGCTGTGCACCCGGACCACCCCTGGATTTGTCGCCAGCTTTTTGCTTTCGAGGTCTCGCCACAGGTTTGCCGTCCTGATCAATGCGCGATATTTGCAGGCGCTGACCACTGACCCAGACCGTCTTCAAATGTTTGAATACTTCCTTGGGCATACCCTCCGGCAGATCAATCGTGCTGTGATCTTCATGGATATCGATACGACCGATGTATTCACTATCGATTTCCGCCTCATTGGCTATAGCACCTACTATATTCCCTGGCTTTACCTCGTGATTGTGGCCGACCTCTATACGGAAGCGCTCCATTCCAACATCCGGCTTATTCCCGTCGGCAGAAGCTTTTTTGCGCGCTGGCCTGGGCTGCTCACGACTATCAGCTTTAACGGGCTTCTCTCTATCCCGGTCTTTTTTCTTATCTCTGCCTCTATCTCTGTCCCTGCTGCGGTCGCTGTCTCTGTCTTTGTCTTTATTTCGGGGCTTTGCAGGACGCTCACGCGGCTCTCTGTTATCGCGTGGACTTTTCTCCGCCGCCTTGGCCACCAGGGGCTTTTTACCCTGTGCCAGCGACGCCAGGGCCGCAGCTATTTCAATCACCGGGACTCCGTACTCGTGCTGATACTCTTCCACCACTTTACGAAACAGATCCAGTTCGGCTGTATCCAGGGATTCTGTGATGCGCTGTTTGAACTTCCCCATACGCTTATCAGTAACCTGTGCGGCGGTGGGCAATTCCATTTTTTCAATCGCATTACCCGTAGCTTTTTCTATAGCGCGCAACAGGCGACGCTCGCGATTGGCTACAAACAAAATGGCGTCGCCCTCTCGACCGGCACGGCCAGTACGCCCAATACGGTGCACATACGCTTCGACATCGTAGGGAATATCATAATTGATCACATGGCTGACACGTTCCACATCGAGTCCGCGCGCGGCGACATCGGTGGCTACCAGGAGATCCAGCTTGCCCGCTTTCAGATTTTCAACGGTCTTCTCGCGCAGTTTCTGTGGCACATCGCCATTCAATGCCGCACACGAGTAGCCCCTGGCCGCCAGCTTGTCGGCCAGCTCGGTGGTGGCAATGCGGGTGCGCACAAAGATGATCACTCCGTCGAAGTCTTCCACTTCAAGAATACGCGTCAGTGCATCCAACTTATGCACGCCCGCCATCATCCAGACCCGCTGGCGAATTGACTCGTTGGTAATGGTCTTGACCTCGATGGAGACTTCCTGCGGGTCAGTAAGGTGCGTTCTGGCGATACGTCGAATGGCGTCCGGCATAGTCGCAGAGAACAGCGCGACCTGCCGCGAATCAGGGGTCTTCTCCAGAATCCACTGTACGTCGTCGATAAAGCCCATACGCAGCATTTCGTCGGCTTCGTCCAGTACCAGCGTGCGCAAGCCAGACAGCTCCAGCGAACCGCGACGCATATGATCCATAACCCGACCGGGGGTACCGACAACCACGTGCACTCCGCGCTGCAACTGGCGCAGCTGACCGCGAATATCGGAGCCGCCGTAAATAGGCAGCACGTGAAAACCCGGCAGATGCCTGGCGTACTTTTGGAAGGCCTCCGCTACCTGGATGGCCAATTCGCGGGTAGGCGCCAACACCAGTACCTGGGGTTTCTTTTCCTTCAGGTCCAGGCGGGCCAATATGGGCAGGGCAAAGGCAGCGGTTTTACCGGTGCCGGTTTGGGCCTGGCCGAGGACATCAACGCCCGCCAGCATATGCGGGATGATTTTTGCCTGAATTGCGGAAGGGGTTTCGTAACCCACTTCTACCAGGCTTTTTTGCAGGGTCGCGGGCAAGTCCAGTTGTGTAAAACTGGTGACCGCATCTGGAGAGGACATGTGCGTACCTTGAAGGATATGAGGTGACCCCAAAACGGGGCGGGGGCCGATTATACAGGGAATATGGTCGCCTGTCCGGCTGTGCCAATTAGTCCCAAAGATAGCTCAGAAAAAGTGCGGACGGGGGATTAGAACCAGTCGGGTGAACTCAGGGCAAAGAAATAGCGTCTATGTTCAGCCGAACCAGTGCAACAACAGGTTGATCACCATGGCGTTAGCCAGGTCGATGAAAAATGCGCCCACCAGCGGCACCACAACAAAGGCCCGGGGGGCGGGCCCCATGGACTTGGTCACAGCAGTCATATTTGCAATCGCCGTTGGTGTAGCACCCAACGCCAAGCCTGAATAGCCGGCGCACATCACCGCCGCCTCATAGTTCGCTCCCAGGACCCGAAACACCACGAATATTGAATAGCTGACTATCAACACCACCTGCATTAGCAGCAGGATTAACATCGGCCCGGCCAGATCTGCCAGCATCCACAGCTGCAGGCTCATCAGTGACATGGACAGGAACAGGCCGAGACTTAGATCAGACACCAGTGCCAGTGAACGCGAGCCGGTAGGCCACTGATACTTGGGCAAAACCCGCGGCACCGTGTTGGTCAGGATAATACCGGCAAACAGGCAGGCCACAAAGTCAGGCAGCATCAGCCCACCCATTTCCAGCAGGTTATTCAGTTGTATGCCCAGTCCGATGGCGATAGCAATCACCAACAGCACCCGGAGGATGCCATCCACATCGATGATTTCATGTTCTTTATAGCGAAAGCCAATAGTGAGATCGCCCTCTGTCCCGGCGGAAAGTTTGTGCTTCCATACCAGAAAACGCGCTATCGGCCCCCCCGCCAGCCCCCCGAATATCAGGCCGAAGGTGGCACAGGCCAGACCAACCTCCATGGCGAAAGGCAGGTCGTGGTGCGCGGCAAAAGTGGGCGCCCAGGCGATAGCAGTGCCGTGACCACCGCTGAGGCTGACAGAGCCCGCCAGCAAGCCCAGCGCCGGTGGCCGCCCAACCAGGCTGGCAATGCCAATACCCACCAGGTTCTGCACAATCAGATAACCCACCGCCAGGGCCAACAGCACCACCAGAAGACGACCGCCTTTACGCAATACATCCAGGCGCGAGGACAGGCCAATGGTAGTAAAGAACACCACCAACAGCATATCGCGGTTGCCCATATCGAAAGAGATTTCCAGGCCACTTATCCAATACAGCAGGCCAACCAGAATTGAGGCCAACAAGCCTCCGGTGACAGGCTCGGGAATATTGTACTCGCGAAAAAAGCTCACCCGGTCATTGAGAAAACGCCCCAGGAACAGTACCAGGATGGCGACGATAAGGGTGGTGCGGGGCTCAAGTTCCATAGTTCTAGCGAACCTTATAGGTCACCAGGACATCCGACCCGGCCAGCAGCGACAGGGTGCCATCCTCTATGCGAAACGCATCAACGCGGGCAAGTGCCTGCAGGTACGCCTGCTCCAGGTCACCGCCCTCAGCGCAGGCCATCATGGTACCGGCCAGAGGGCCGAAGCTCAGTGGGCTGCCCTGTTGGGAGGCTCCCTCCCGAGAATAGCTACCGGTGTAACGGTTACAGCCGGAAAAACCCGCGACGCGCATCTCCTGGGGCACCAATTGCAGATCCGGTTGCTTGTCCTGAGCGCCGCCTGTAACCACGTCGCCCCCCAGGGTTTGCAACTCCCAGACCGTGTCCTCCAGCGCAGGACCGCTGTGCCGCACGGGCTCCGCCACCCGTTGCACCAACACCTCCAGGGGGTTGCCACTGAAAGGATCGATATATTCCATGGTGGTAAACAACAGGCGCTCACCCACGGATATCGTGGCACGCAGGGCATAGCGCATACGCGGGTCAATACGCGCAGTGTCGTAGCTGATAGTGAAAGGGTAAGGGGGACCGCCATCCGCTTTAACAATCACGCTGGAGAGAATGGTCGCCATGGCATCAGCGCGGGAGATATCCTGTAACTGCACCTCTATATCAGCCTCAGGCGGCAGCATCATACGCTCCCGGTAAAACACCTGACCCTCTATTACTGCCATAGCCTGCTCTTGTTTGGCGTCCGTACCCACCACTTGCTTATCAGCGCCACAGGCCGCCAGCAACATAAGTACTAAGGTCGGCAGTAAAGGCCGAATTTGATTGCTGCGCAGATACATCCACTGCTCTCCGGTTAACGCGTGTAAGTACTATAGCTGACTGCGTGCTAGAGGTCAGGCCGTGAGTTGCTCCAACATCGACTTCATTCTGGCGTGCAACAGATTGACGGCCTTGAGCGGGCGTACCATCACCTTGAACTCGATAATTTTACCCTGCTCATCGAACGTCATGATATCCACCCCGTTTACCAGGATGCCGTCCATGTCACAGGTGAACTCCAGCACCGCGTGTTGCTCGGTGACCACTTCCTTAACGTAGCGGAAAGTGTCATTAAAGACATTCATGGCTCCGGTCAGGTACAGGCGCGTCAAGTCGCGACCCTGCTGCGGTGAGTGCACTATGGGTGAAAGAAATACGCAGTCCGGCGCCAGCACCTCGTCCAGCCTGTTGGCGTTGCCCTGCTCCATAATCTCGTGCCACAGCTCGAGTGTCGTCATGCTTATTCCTATTGTTATAGATGTTTGAAGGGGCGCTAGAGCTCTACCTCCTGGTGGAACTCATGCTCGATTTTCTGTTGCTGCTCATAGCGCGCAATGCCCTTGCGCGCGCCGGAGTCACGCATGCGCTGCTTATAGCGTTGTCCGCGATAATAGGCCACCAACCTGGGAAAGCGATCGGCCTCGGTCTCACCGGCAATCAACTCTTCAATAAAGGCGATATCGATGCCCACTCTATAGGCTATGCGACTGGGCCGAATCTTGTGTGCATGAAACTCCGCGACAATATGAATTTGTTCCTCGCGCGAGTGGCTGCACTCCCGCGAGTAGCCATAGGGCGGTGACGGCGTGCGGCTGTCGCCGCTGGTCTCAGTGTTCTGCATACACAATTATTAGCAGTTCACCCGGAGAATGCCAGTCTGGCGTGCTTTGGCCATATATGACTGGCTTTCGTGGTTAATTTTTGTCCACTTGCAGACTATAATTGCCCACCTGAGAATCCCACCAAGGCTAACTTGCCAGAGGAATAAGAAAATGAACGCTCCTGAGAACATACCCGTTGATGGCGATATCGAGACGCAAATGCAGGCGGTCCTTGAGGCACAACGCGCAGACTACCTGAACGAAGGCGTGGTGAGCGCAGAGACCCGCATCGACCGTATCGATCGCGGTATAGATGCATTAATCAAGTATCAATCCCAGTTGGTGGAAGCCCTGAACACAGATTTTAGCTGCCGACCTCGCGAAGTGAGCCTGCTGACCGACGTTGGTGCCGGCATGGCTCCGATGAAACACGCCAGAAAGCACTTACGCAAATGGATGAAAACAGAAAAACGCTCCACCATATTTCCGCTTAACCTGCTGGGAGGCCGCTCACGTATAGAGTATCAGCCACTGGGCGTCGTCGGGGTGATTGCGCCATGGAATTTTCCCGTGAATATGGTGTTCAGCCCATTGGCACAGGTGCTGGCAGCCGGCAACCGCGCCATGATCAAGCCCTCTGAGTTCACTCCCGCCACCTCCGCAGTTATTGCAGATATGGTGAAGGAAGCCTATAACACCAACGAAGTGGCTGTTTTCCCCGGCGGTCCAGAAGTGGGCCAGGCGTTCTCTGGCCTGGCTTTCGATCACATGATTTTTACCGGGGCCACCTCCATCGCCCGCCATATCATGGCCGCCGCTGCCCGCAACCTGGTGCCGGTCACCCTGGAATTAGGCGGCAAATCTCCGGTTATTATTTCCCGCAGTGCTGACATCCAGAAAACCCTGGGCCGCGTTATGGTTGGCAAAACCCTGAATGCCGGGCAGATCTGCCTGGCACCGGATTATCTGCTGGTGCCCGAAGAAAAGCTCAACGAAGTTATCGATGCAGCACAACAAGCCGTCAGCAGCATGTATCCCACCCTGCTGGATAACGATCAGTACACATCGATGATCAACGAGCGGCATTTCCAGCGACTGAACGGCTACCTCGCGGAAGCCGAGGAACGCGGGCAGAAAGTGATCCCCATTAACCCGGCGGGTGAAGACTTCAGCCAGCAGCAGGGCACGCACAAGATTCCTCCCACCCTGATCCCGGAGCCTGCGGATGATCTGAAAATGAT
This sequence comes from Gammaproteobacteria bacterium, assembly GCA_024686215.1. Classification (GTDB taxonomy): domain Bacteria; phylum Pseudomonadota; class Gammaproteobacteria; order Pseudomonadales; family Halieaceae; genus JAACFI01. The sequence continues at coordinate 72,316 of JAIBDN010000001.1, forward strand.
GGAAGAAGAACTGTTCGGCCCACTGCTGCCGATTCGCACTTACCAGAATTTTGAGGAAACCATCGATTACATCAATAGTAAGCCGCGCCCACTGGCAGCCTATTACTTCGGAAGCGACAAACAGGAAGAAACAGCCGTACTGCAGCGCACCACTTCCGGCGGCGTCTGCATCAATGATGTGATCATGCACGTGATGCAGGAAGAGCTGCCCTTTGGCGGTGTAGGCCCCAGCGGCATGGGCGCCTACCACGGCTTCAAGGGTTTCCAGACCTTCAGCCACGCCAAGTCCGTTTACCGCCAGGCCGGTGTCAATGTGGCCAAGCTGGGCGGTATGCTGCCGCCCTATAGTAAGACGACAGAAAGCACTATAAAGATGCAATTGAAGAAATAACGCTGCCGCGGGGAATTCTTTACGGCTGGATGAATACCGCAGGCGGTGCAATACTTCCCCTTGCGGTTAACCTATAAACCTTGAGGGGATAACAATATGAAACGCTTGTTGATAGCTGGCAGCATCTTACTACTGGTCGCCTGTAGCGCCGAACCCGGCAGCGAAAAGTGGTGTGCCGCGAAGAAAGAACAGCCTAAATCCGAGTGGACTGCCTCCGACGCGGGCACCTACACCAAGAACTGCCTTATCGATGGCACCGAGGTAGGCTCCGAGCGCTGGTGTGAAGATCTGGCCGGTACCCCAAAAGGCGACTGGACAGCGAGCGAAACCAAAACCTACGCCCAGCACTGCGTTATGTAGCAGGTTCTAGCAGCAAGCTGGGAATACCCAGGTCATGGCTTTTTAGCGTGGCCACACGGGTCCCCGGCTTGCGTCCATCGCGTATTCCCGACAACAGTACTCCCGCCTGACTCAGGCGCTGCGTGGATTGATCGACATCCTGGCATTGGTAAGCGATACCCCAAAACGTATTGCTTGCCGTCGCCTCTTTCCTGGACTCTATTACTTCCAGCGTCAGCTTCCCGGCGCGAAAGAACAACATACGCCCTCCCCACTGGGGCGCAGTCTTGTCCAGCGCCAGCCTTATTCCCAGATTTTCGCTGAACAAGGCAATACAGGCAGGAGCATCTGCTGTACGTAAAACCAGGTGATCAACCCGTAAATCCGCCGCCTGCGGCTGTGCTTCGCGAAATTGCGCCGTGGCACTGCCGTCACACAGGGCCAGTTCCAGGCCCAGAGGGTTGGTATACCTCTCGGCAACGGCGCCGGCATCCGGGGTGGCCAATACCAGGCCTTGTATACGGTTTTCTCCTAATGCAGAGCGCTCTAATTGCATAACCGTATTGCCCAGGCCAAACCAGACCTGCTCCTTAACGCCCTCAAGCTCGGGCGGCTGATAGGGCGGCACACCCAGCAACTGCGCGTACTGTTGTGCGGCACTGGGCAGGTCCACGACCCCTGCCACTATCCGGTCAAACGCTTGAACCATCACCATTTCACTCTACCTTGTTGAAACTCACATGATAAAAGGTTTTGGCATCTTTGCCGAACAGCCTTACACTGACGCCGCTAACGTATTTTTCTATACAAGTGCACTGCAACCGCACGCACGGTAAATACCAAAGCGGTGACGTCAAATTGAACTCAAAGAGAGATATACCCATGTCTATGAAACTAAAACGCCTGGTAATCGGTGGCCTGCTGGCACTGGTTGCGGCACTCCCCATCAACTCCATGGCTGGCGAAACCTTGCAGCGCGTGGTCGATTTCAAGGTATTGAAGGTCGGCATGTCCGGCAACCAGCCCCCCATGAATGTTGTCAACCGTGACGGTGGCCTCATGGGCATGGATGTGGATCTGGCCAGGGCCATGGCCGCTGCCATGCGAGTACAGCTGGAAATAAAGAAAATACCCTTTGGCGATCTGATGACCGCTCTGGAAGAAAACAAGGTCGATATGGTGATTTCCGGCATGGCGATCACTCCCGAGCGCGCCGAGCTGGCCTCTTTCATTGGCCCCTATATGATGTCTGGCAAGTCCATTCTTACCAAGAGCAGCGTGCTGGCCAAGATCAACTCCCAGGAGGAGGTGAATCGCGCTGACCTTAAGCTGGCGGCACTGAAGAACTCCACCAGCTCCTCTTTTGTCTCCACCATAGCACCGCAGGCAACGCTGGTAGAAATCGCCGACTATGACGAGGGTATTGCCATGATCCGGGATGGCAAGGTCGACGCTATGGTAGCGGATATGCCCATTTGCCAACTGTCGGTGTTGCGTTTCCCCGACGCCGGCTTCGTCACGCTGGAACGGCCACTGACAGTTGAACCTATTGGCATCGCCATCAAGAACGGCGACGCACAGTTCCTCAACCTGGTGGATAACTACCTGGATGCCTACGGCAAGATGGGCGTCATGCAGAAAATGCAGGAAAAGTGGTTTAAGGACAGCTCCTGGATTGCCGCGCTGCCCTAGCCTAAAAAATATAACTAAGACAAAAAGGGCGGAGTCTTTGATTCACGCCCTTTTTTAATGCGGAGAGACTGACGCTGAGCAATGCACAACACCCAAGACCCGTAGTTATCGCCCACCGCGGAGCAAGTGGCTATTTGCCGGAACATACACTGCCCGCGAAAGCTGCGGCCCACGCCATGGGGGCGGACTTTATAGAGCAGGATGTGGTTCTGAGCCGGGATGGTGTGCCGCTGGTATTACACGACATCTACCTCGACAGCACCACTGACGTCGCCCAGCGCTATCCCCAACGGGCCAGAAAGGACGGCCGCTACTACGCGCTGGATTTCGATCTGGCAGAAATTCAGCAATTGCACGCAAATGAACGGGTAGAGTGGGACGCTCAGGGTAATGCCACTGCGGCCTTCCCCCTGCGCTTCCCGGGCAGAGCTGAGCTGTTTCGTGTTCCCACGCTGGCACAAGAGATAGACCTGATCTCTGGCATGGACCACAGCAGCGGGCGCAGCACCGGCCTGTATGTAGAATTCAAGGCACCCAACTGGCACCAGGCACAGGGCTACGATCTGGTGAGCGCAGTGATGGCCGTATTACGCGAGAAACAGTATCACGACAGGCCGCGGCAGGTGTTCCTGCAATGCTTCGACGATAAAACACTGAAATACCTGCGTCATGAGCTCAACACCCCTCTACCACTCATCCAGTTAATCGCCGAAAACAGCTGGGGCGAGGACAGCGCGGTGGATTACGATTACCTGCAAACAGCAGCGGGCCTTAAAGATATCGCCAGCTACGCCGACGGTATAGGCCCCTGGATTATGCAGATTTATCAAGGCCGAGATGCCTCAGGCAAGGCACAGCTGAGCAATCTGGTGAGCCTGGCACAGCAGCAGGGCCTGCTTGTACATCCCTACACCTTTCGCTGTGATGAACTACCCGCCGGGATAGATGATTTTAACGACTTATTGGAAATTTTTGTACAGCAAGCCGGCGTGAATGGCCTGTTCACGGACTTCCCCGACCGGGTAAGTCACTATCTGCGGCAAAACACCAAACCCTCGTGAATTACCAGCAGGCAAGGGACTATCTTCTGGACAAACCCGAAGCCTGGGAGGATTTCCCTTTTCGCCTGGCGGTGGCAGTGATGAAAGTCGGGGATAAAATGTTCGCCACCCTGTCGAGCAAAGACGACCAGGCCAGCATGAACCTCAAGTGTGACCCCCACGAGGCACAGATACTGCGCGATATCTTCCCCGCTGTGCGGCCCGGTTACCATATGAACAAGCGCCACTGGAACACCGTGTCGCTGGATGGCAGTGTGCCCCAGGGCGAGTTACAGCGCATGATAGATAACTCCTACGCACTGGTGGTGCGCGGCATGCCGCGCAAACAACGCCAGGCCCTGGAGATACGCCACGGCAGCAGCGCGCTGTATGGCGAGACCGCGACAAACAGATAGGAGTACAATAGCGGTTTCCACACCCATTCAGCACACCACGATGGAACGCAACGTGACCCCAAAGGTAAATCGTAGGACCAAGATTGTCGCCACCATAGGTCCCGGCAGCGAATCGGATAACATGATCGCAAAACTGATCACCGCAGGCGTCAACGTATTTCGCCTGAATTTCAGCCACGGGACCGCAGAGAACCACGCGACAGTCGCTCGAAGAATCCGTAAGCAAGCCAATATTGCCGGGCAGTACGTCGGTATCCTGGCCGACCTGCAGGGCCCAAAAATCCGCATCAGCACCTTTCGTAATGACTTTGTCGAACTGGCCAACGGCGACCGCTTTCGGCTGGACCTGAACCTGGGTGATGGTGAAGGCGACATCCGCGGCGTGGGCCTGGATTATCGCGATTTGTGCAGCTCAGTCTTTCGCGGCGACATCCTGCTGCTGGACGACGGACGCATACGCCTGCGAGTAGATGACGTGGAAACCACCGCGGTTGACTGCACCGTGATGGTGGGCGGCAAGCTCAGCTCGCGCAAGGGTATCAACCGTCTGGGGGGTGGACTGGCGGCGCCCGCCCTGACCACCAAAGATATCACTGACATCGATAGCCTGGCCGAAGTAAAACCCGACTTTGTCGCGGTATCTTTTGTCTCCAGTGCAGAGGACATCCATCAGACGCGCGAGTTATTAGAGCAACACCAGCTTACTCCCGCCATTATTGCCAAAATTGAACGCGCAGAGGTGGTAGCCGACGAGACTACTCTCGACGGTATTATCGACGCATCCGCAGGGGTGATGGTGGCCAGGGGCGATCTGGGCGTTGAAGTTGGCGACGCCCAGCTTATCGGTATACAGAAAATGCTGATAGCCCGCGCCAGACGCATGGACCGGGTGGTAATAACCGCTACCCAGATGATGGAGTCCATGATCAGCAACTCCATGCCAACCCGCGCCGAGGTCTTCGACGTGGCCAATGCGGTGCTTGATGGCACCGACGCGGTGATGCTTTCTGCAGAAACTGCAGTGGGCAGCTATCCAGTGGAGGTGGTAAGCGCAATGGCCGATGCGGCCCTGGGAGCGGAGCGTCAATCCGTCGCCCGCACTTCCCGCTACCGACTGGACACCCAATTCACCAGTGCCCAGGAGACCATCGCGATGTCGGCAATTTATGCCGCCAATCACTACGGTAATGTGCGCGGTATCGCCTGCCTTACCGAGTCTGGCACCACGCCGCTACTGATGTCACGGCTCAGCTCAGGACTGCCCATATTTGCACTAAGCCACCGCAGCGAGACGCTGCAGAAACTGTGCCTGTGCCGCGGCGTGATACCTCTGTTTTTTGACGCCACCGCTTTCGATCAGGATAACGTCGAGCCCAGAGCTATAGAGTTCCTCCTGGACGGTGGCTATCTGCAAAAGGATGACTCCATTTTGCTCACCAAGGGTGAGATTATGGGACAGGCGGGGTCTACCAACATCATGAAAATTCTCCCGGTGCATTAAGGCGTGGGCGCGCTTGACCAGACAGCATCGAGGCTGGTGGCTGATGTGGGGGGCACCAACACCCGCATTGCCCTTTACGACCCTGCCAACGATGAGTATCGCGCCCTTAATACATACCGCAACCAGGATTACAGCGACCTGGAACAGGTCCTCACGCACTGGCTTAACGCGCTCAAGGAAACCCACCCTCTGGTCTGCTGCATCGCTGCCGCCGCCCCACCCTCCACCGACCGGGTCAATATGCTCAATATCGGTTGGTCTTTTTCCTGCGCCGAACTGGCCAGACAGTTTGGTTTCATTCAAGCAAGCTGGCTCAATGATTTCCAGGCCAATGCCTACGCATTGCCCTACTTGCAAGACCATGAACGTGTGCTGCTGCGCCACGGGTCAGGCCAAACCGGGGATACACTGGCTACCATGGGCCCCGGCACCGGTCTGGGGGGCGCCTGCCTGACATCGCTAAACGGTGTGGCACATGCAAAAGATTGCGAGCCTGGTCATATGGGCCTGTCACCGGCCAACGCACTGGAAATGGAAATATTCAGCATGCTGGTGCCACGCTTTGGAGAAATCCACGCTGAGCGCCTGGTCTCCGGCCCGGGATTGTTGCTGCTGTACCTTACCCTGGCGGAAATTCGCGGCGAAGCGCCTACCGCACAATCTCCAGCGCAGGTTTCCACCCTTGCCCTGCAGGGAGAAGACTCCCTCGCAGTGCAGGCGCTACAGACTTTTTGCGCGTTGTTGGGTTCTGCCTGCGGCGATTTCGTACTGGCTAACGGAGCCTATGGCGGGCTGTACCTGGCCGGGGGCATTGTGCCGCAACTACAGGGCTTTCTCAGTGCCAGTACCTTCACCGGCCGTTTTCGCGAGAAGGGTGCAATGGGCGCACACCTGGAAGCGGTTCCCCTGTATGTCATCACTGCACCACAGCCCGGCCTCATCGGTGCCGCGCATGCGCCAATTGCTTAGAGCTCCAGAAAGTTGCCAGGTTCGACGTGGTAACTAACTACGGCATGGCCACGGTGATGCCAGTGACCGAGTGATCAGAAAAGCCGTAAAATTCCCAAAATAGTCGCGTAGGCTATTCAGCGGGAACGCAGCTATGGTGCTAAACTTATTTTGCTGAGAAGTTTCAGCGGGATTTATGCTCGCGTCGAAGTTCTATCACGTTCCTCGGTACGTTCACCATAAATAATTATTAAACTAAAAGGCGCCTGGACATGGTGCCGTCAGCTATACAGGTACCAGATATGTCTACTACAACCGGCACAGTTAAATGGTTTAACGAGAGTAAAGGATTCGGCTTTATCGAGCGTGAAGACGGCCCAGATGTTTTTGTTCATTTTAGCTCCATCAAGGGCGACGGCTTTAAAACCCTCGCCGACGGCCAAAAGGTCGAGTTCACTGTTACTGATGGCCAGAAAGGCCCCCAGGCGGAGGATGTTATCCCTGTTTAAGGCTTAAGCGCTGAACAGAAATAAAAAAGGAGCTCATTGAGCTCCTTTTTTTTGACCCGCATATAGCCCGAGCTGGGAATTAACCCTCGGCCAATGAGCGTTGCCGCTGCAGTTCTGAATCCATGTATGCGATCCACTGGGAAGCATACTTTTCAGAGCGCTCATCGCGGCCAGCCGCTTTGAACGCCTCTCTGGCTTTGTCATATTGCTTGACGTTGAAATAGGCCATGCCCAGAACCAGTCGCGCATTATCCGGACGCTTTACACCGCCGCGTGACAATCCCTTGTTAATCGAGCTAATCGCCTTCTTATACTGCTCACCATCGAGGTAGACATTACCCAGCCTGGCGTAGAGTTCGCCCTTATCGGACTTGGCAGCAGCTTGCTCCATAGCGGGTATAGCTTTGTCGATTTCCTGCGCCTGGCGCCAGGCGTTCCCCAGTATTTCGTAATTTTTGGACGTGCCCTCAACGGACTTGTTCTTGATACCCTTGTCCATCACCTTGGCTGCCTTGTACGGCACTTCGGCATTCAGGTATAGATAAGCCATCGTGGTTTGCTCGGTACCCTTGTCCAGCATACCCTGTACATAGGCAGTTTCCATGGCGGAGAGTTGTTGTGACTCTTTCTTCTGCTCGCCATACATATGCGACAGCTGCACCCAGTACTGCTTCTTGGGATAATACTTCAGCAATATTTCGAGGGTATCCACGGTCTTGCCGACATCGTCCTTTTCGAAGTACAGGAAACGTGCCAGGTTATACCACTGTTCCTTGGGAATCTTGTCTTTGGCAAGGTACATGCTGATAGCTTTTTCAACATTGAACAGCGCCTTGTCGTAATCCTTGGTCTGGTAGTAGCCCTGGGAGAGCAGTACATAGGCGTTGGCATTGGGGGAATCAGTGACTTTGAACCATTCCAGCAGAGCGTTGATGCCTTTTTGCCATTGCTCCTGGACGAAATAAAGCTGTGCAATAGTGAATTTGGTATTCACTTCCATCGCCAGCGGAATGTCGGGTTGCTTGATCACATTTTCGTAGGCCTGCAGCGCCTTGGCGTAGTCTTCTCTTGAGTAATAGATAAAAGCGTAGAGGTTATACACGTTGGCCAGTTCATAACTGTTGAGCGCCTTCTTACCACCCGAGGCAATCATGCCATCCAACACTTTAGCCGCAGTATTGAAGTCTTTGGCCTCCGCGGCCTCCTGAGCCTCTGCCAGCTTTTCATACACTTTATTGCGCAGCGCCGGAGTACGGCGGGTTTCCCGCTGATCCTTCTTTTTCTCCTCTTGAGCAAGCGCTGAGGACAATGGCTGGAATCCGAAATCACTTTGCAATTGCGTCACTGCAACCTGGGTTGCCATTAGCGGCACTGCCAGGAAAGCAGCGCGAGTCCAGACCTGTGGTTTAAACAATTTCATATCACGTTAACCGTTTACTGTTCCAACTCGTAAGTGAACTTGTTCTGCACGCCACCCACTTCAATGGCTTCGCCGTCCACTACACGTGGCTTGTATTTGAACTTGAGCGAGGCCTTGACCGAGGCCTTCTCAAATACGCCAGCGGGTTCGCATTCCACTGCCTTGGGATCACGAATAGCACCTGAGGCGGTCACTGTGTATTCAACGATGCAGTAACCGGAAATGCCCCGGGTTTGTGCACGTCGCGGATAGATGGGCGCCACTTTCACAATAGGCAGGTACTCACCATCGCCTGCCGACATACCGGTACTACTGATAGACACGTCGATAGAGGCCTGCGGGGCAGCGTTCTCTATATCAGCGTTCATATCGAGATCCAGCGCAACCATCTCCATCTCGGGCGGTGGCTCTTCCGGGTCTTCGGTCTTATCCGGCTTCTGGGTAGTCGCTTCCAACAGGATTTCTTCATCCGGCTGCACCAGTTCCGCAATCTTGGTATTTTCGACTTCCGGGTTTTCAAAATTGCGGTCGATCAAACTGTGCATGATCATAAACAATCCCACCACAACGGGGATGGCCAGCAGTATTGCAAATATCATTCTCACTGAAAATTACCCATTGTAGTTACCCCTCTTCATTCGTGGAGGCACACAACGGTGCGTCCATCAGGGGTTTAATGGCAGCCAGCAATTCGCTCAGCACTGACGTCGGTGCATCGACATCCGCCTGGATCACGAAATTCGCTTTCGGAGCCTCTTTCTTGGCCGCTTCGGCCAGACGGAAAGCTCGCCCCAGGGGCACCTCTTTCTTATCGTAGTAGATGTCACCAGTTGCAGTGACAGCAAAGATGATCGTGCCACGGTCACAGGCGTTGGTGGTGACGGCATTCGCCTTGGAGATGTCGATGCCCGGTTCCTTCACGAAGGAGGAAGTTACAATAAAGAAGATTAGCATGATGAACACGACGTCCAGCATGGGGGTCAGGTCGATCTCACCCTCGCCACCACCGCCCTGGGCAGCACCTCCACGTCCAGCTGACATACTGCGCCTGCTCACTTCTTCTCCTCCGCTGGCCAATTGACCTGCTTTACACCGGCTTCGCGAGCGGCATCGCCAACTTCGAGAAGCGTTCCGGCAGTGGCGCCAGACTCCGTCTTAACACTAAACGACTGCTCAGGATCCGACGCCAGCAGGCGCGCGATGTTCGCCCTCACCGCACGAATATCGATGCGGCGGTTTTCCATCCAGATCTGGTCGTCACCGGTTATGGTCACAGAAATACTGGTAGCGTCTGTTTCTGGAGGGTTCTCGTTACTTTCAGGTCGATTCACCTCGATACCGGCCTCCTTAAGGAAGGAAGCGACCACGATAAAGAAGATCAGCATGATAAACACCACGTCGAGCATGGGCGTCAAATCAATCTCGGCCTCATCGGCATCCGCATTTCGTCTTGTCTTTCGCATCAATCTGGCTCTATTAATTATCCGTCGTCAGGTTGTCCTGCAGGAATTCACTCTCCCGCTGGGCAATCTGCGTGACATAAGTGTTGGCAAAAACGCCAGAGAGCGCGGCCACCATACCGGCCATGGTCGGAATCGTGGCCTGCTGGACACCGCCAGCCATGGACTTCGCGTCGCCGCCGCCGGTCACCGCCATGATATTGAATACCTCGATCATCCCGGTCACGGTACCCAGGAGCCCCAACAGCGGGCACAGCGCTACCATCGTCTTGATTTCAGGCAAAAAGCGGTTTATCTGCATACGCGATTGGGACAACAGCATCCAGCGGATCTGGTGCGCCTCCCAGGACTTGCGCTCCGAGCGGCCCTCCCACTTGGCGATCACCTTGGCCACATCAGATTTCCAGCCGAATTTGAGATACCACACGCGCTCGAAGATCAGCATCCACATCAATAGCAAGAGCGCGGCGATCAGCCACAGGACGTCACCGCCCTTGTTCATGAAGCCAAGCAGAACCTCGGTCATGTCACCTAGCCCTAACATATCAAGACCTCAGGTTGGCTTCGGTATGCTCTGCAATCATGCCAGTGGACTGCTCGTCTAGTATGTGAATGATGCGTTGAGCACGACCATTAACGACGGTATGCAGGAGCACTGTCGGGATTGCTACCAAAAGACCTAGCACTGTAGTAATCAATGCACCGGAAATACCGCCGGCCATTGCCTTCGGATCACCCGCACCAAAGATGGTGATGGCCTGGAAGGTGATAATCATACCGGTCACCGTACCCAGCAGACCCATCAACGGAGCTACGGCGGCAATGATCTTCAACAGTGTCAGGCCACTCTCCAATTTGGGAGTTTCCTTCATTATGCCTTCAGACAGCTTGAGTTCGAGCGTCTCCGTGTCCATGGAGGGATTGTCTTCGTGAATCTTCAGGACACGACCTAGCGGGTTGTTGTCGTTGGCCTTCTCATTCTTCAACTGGGAGCTGACCTTACCGCCGACGATGGTCAGTACAATCATTCGGTAGATGGCCAAGATGAAGGCAAAGATACCCACAGCAGTGATCGCATAGCCTACATAGCCACCCTGGTGCCAACGCTCTTCGAGATTAGGTGTATCGATAATAGCTGCCAGAAAGGAGCCACCTGTTGGACCTGTCGGGTCAACACCAAAGCTCTGCATACCGCCTGTGGCTGCAGCCAGGTCTGCCGCCCAGCCCGTGTAGGGACCGCTCGGCTGTCGGGGTAACTCGCTGAGGTTACCGTTATTGAAGCTAAGGTAGTTGCCATCCGTGTCGACGATGTTGAAAGCGCCTACACGCAATACTTCGCGCTCGGCACGCTCACCAGCGGGAGACGCAACGTCTGCGCTGAACGTAGTAACTACACCGGTCTCACGTATTTCTCGCAGTAGCTCGAACCACACTCGCTCGATCTCTTCGATGCTGGGCAGGGTATCAGAGCCGCTCATCTTGGCAATGAACTCCTTCAGGAATGTCTCACGGCCCGGGTATTGGGCAGACGCGAGCGAGACCTCAATATTCGAGGCCAGATCGCCTGACGCAGAAGTCAGGTGACCAAACAGTTCTGTCAGGGTACCGAGCTTCTCTTGCAGCGCCTTCTGCTTGGCAGCAATCAGTAAATCATTCTCTTCAAATGTTTTTTCCAACTGGGCACTGAGCTGTTCCTGGCGTGTACGTTCCGCCTCTGCCTGCTTCAGGCTTGCTGCTTGGTTGGCCTTGTCTTTGGCAAAGTTCGCTTCGCGTGTGCGGTTTTCTTTGGCCTCGGTTACCTGTCCCTTCTTAACGAAGCCAAGCAATTGGTCCAGGGACTGAGCTTCCTGCGCGAAGGCAGAGCCAGCGGACAACGTCAGTGCACTGCACATTACCAGGGCAGCGGCTTTTAAGATTTTAACGCTCATCAGTTAGACTCCGGTGCTGAAACTGGCATATTCAACAATTCAATAGTGGCCTGCTTCTTCGCGATACGAATACCTTTGCGAATGGCGGCGTCATACTCACCTGAGGGCAGGTCTACCCACGCCCCGGCACCCTTGTCCCAGGCACCAGAAATGGTGCCATCAGTAGTCTGGTAAACCAGTGCGATACGACCTACACGCAGAAAGTCAACTTCCCGCTGAGCCCCTCCCAATTCAATGCTATCCCGATAGGTATCCATGCCGCGACCGTACTGCAGCTCAATGTTGTACGCCTCGAGCACCCCGCGGAATTTCTCGGCCACGCTTACATCCGCTCGATCCAGGCTAGTCCGCAGGAAGCCGATGCGCTGCATGCGCTCTTCTTGCGCAAAGGGCACGTCGAGCTCCACAAACTGTTCGAGACCGTCAATCATGCGAATCACCAGCGGCGTCATTTGCCGCTGGATAATCGTCACCTGAGAGATAGAATCCTCAATCTTGGTAACGCGCTTTGTCTGATTTTCGATCTGGCGTTGCAGACGAGCGTTATAGACCTTTAAGCCGTCTACCTGCTTTACAACTGTTTTATAGTCGCTCAAAAGGTCGCGGGTTTCATCGGCCAATCGGTCAATTTTAGCCTGGGACTTCTTAGCCGCCTGGTTCTTGGACTCTCCAACTTTGAGGATGGAGTCCAGTGTACTGGCTTGCACGGCAGCCACGGCACCCATCAGGGTGCCCGTGGAGACCAGTGCAGCGATCAATACGTTTTTCAATCGATGCGTAGTCATGGGAATCGCGTTTCCTGTGTTCCTTAGAGTATTTCGAAGCTTGTAAAACAAGACTCGGTCTTCTTTATATAGTGGAAAATTCGGAGTCGGTAAACCGAGGATTCGAATTTAAACTAAATCAATCGCTTATTTCAATGAAAGCCGTAAGGCATCTGCGGCAGAACATGGGTCTGTGTAGTTAAGTAACACTTGTGGCGAGAAGACACGAGCAAGGTAACACGAGCCTCAGCTCAGTTGACCTGCTAGCCTTCGCACCGCTCAAACACCACAAAACTGTAATCGTAGGGGTTTGCCCCCTGCGCCGGAAAATGCTCTCGCGTTGTTTCTCGCCAATCGCTCCACTCGACTTCGGGCATATAAGCATCCCCTTCGACGCTGGCGTGCACCTGGGTGAGGTACAAACGGCTTACCTGCGACAGGCTCTCACGATAAACCTCCGCACCCCCAATCACCACCACCTCATCTACACCATCGATGAGTGCTATATCCTCTGCCACGCGTAAGGCAGCTGCCAGGGAGTTGACCGCGCGCACCCCATCGACCTGGAACTGTGCATTGCGGGTAATCACGATATTGCTGCGCCCCGGCAGCGGCTTGCCAATGGACTCAAACGTCTTGCGACCCATAATGATGGGCTTGCCCATGGTTACCCGCTTGAAGTACTGCAAGTCCCCCGGCAAATGCCACGGTAGCGCATTGTTCCTGCCTATGACGCCGTTTTCTGCCGCGGCAACGATTGCGGCCAGCTGCACCACCCTATACCGCCACTGGTGCAGCGATGTGTGGATGGGGTTGGTAGTCCAACAATTCGAAATCCTCGAAGCGATATTCGTAGATGCTTGCGGGTCGACGCAATATGTTCAGGCGCGGCAAGGGCCGGGGCTCTCTGGACAGTTGCTCTTTGACCTGCACTTGATGATTGCTGTAAATATGCGAATCACCGGTACAAATAATAATTTCCCCGGGCTCCAGATCACACTGCTGGGCCAGCATCAGGGTCAGCACCGCCAGGCTTGCGGTGTTGTAAGGTAAACCCAGAAAGGAATCACTGGAACGAATCAACAGCTGCGCCGAGAGCTTGCCCTGGGCCACATAGAATTGATACAGAAGATGGCAGGGTGGCAATGCCATACGCCCCGCTTGCACATTCTCCTGGGGGCTCAGCTGTTCATCCGGCAAATACTCTACGTTCCAGCCATGAAACAGGATTCGACGACTGTCCGGGTTGTTACGCAGACAATCAATAACATAGTCGATCTGGTTGATACTGCCGCCGTCGCGGGTGGGCCAGGCCGTCCATTGAGCGCCATATATCGGCCCCAGATCACCGTCTTCAGTCGCCCACTCGTCCCAGATAGAGACGCCATTTTCCTTTAGCCACTGGGTATTGGTCGCACCACTGAGAAACCAGATCAATTCATTGATAATGCTTTTCAGGTGTAATTTTTTCGTGGTCAGCAGGGGAAAACCGTCTGCCAGATTATGCCGGTACTGGCGCCCAAAAACCGACAGTGTGCCGGTACCGGTGCGATCATCTTTCAGTGCGCCGTTGTCGAGAATATCCTGCAACAGATCCAGGTATTGCTTCATGTTTTGCTCTTTCCCTTGCTGTGCGGCTGGCTACTGTTGCCACCGCGGTACGCGATATAAATAAGATAGATGCCCAGCGCTATCATTGGCAGGCACAGTATCTGGCCCCGGGTCATCCAGCCCAGCGCCTGAAAGCCAATATGCGCGTCCGGTTCGCGGAAAAACTCCACTACAAAGCGCAGGCACCCGTAACCCAGGGAAAATACCCCGGAGACAGCCAGGGTTGGCCTGGGGCGGGAAGAAAACCACAACACCAGCAAAAATAACACCATACCTTCCAGGGCAAACTGGTACAGCTGTGAGGGATGACGCGCCAATTGCAGCGGGTCGCGGGGAAACACCATGGCCCAGGGTACATCGGCCGCACGTCCCCATAATTCCTGGCCAATAAAATTCCCAATGCGTCCCAGCGCCAGCCCCAGCGGGACCAATGGCGCAATGAAATCCAGTAGCGCGCCGTAGGCGATATGCCGCTTACGCGCAAACAGGTACATGGCGAACACCACGCCCAGGAAACCACCGTGGAACGACATACCGCCCTGCCACACGCGCAATATCCAGGTAGGGTCTTCCAGCAGTCGGTCACCACCATAGAACAGGCTGTAACCCAGGCGGCCGCCCAACACCACCCCCAGCGCGGCATAGAATATCAAATCATCGACCTGATCTCGCTGCAACGGCGACCAGGGCTGGGATGTGCGGCGCACCGCCAACCACCAGGCAAAAGCCAGCCCTGCCAGGTAAGTGAGTCCATACCAATGGACGCTAACCGGGCCCAGGGAGATCGCGACCGGGTCTATTTCGGGGTAGGGCAGCATAATGGCCTGTCAGTGAGTAGCGTGTGCAGTGCGGCCGAAGTCGGCTCGCTGCAGCAACAGCAAAATAAAAGCGGTATTATCATGCACCCCGTGGGGATTCACAATTACTTCCCCTTCAGATAGAGGCAGTTATCTATATGTGCCTGTTGATTTTTGCTCACCGGGTTTGTCCCCGTTACCCTTTGCTGGTGGCGGCCAACCGCGATGAGTTTCACGCCAGACCTACAGCGCCTGCACAGTTCTGGGAGGACTACCCGCAGCTGCTGGCTGGGCGCGACCTGGAACAGGGCGGTACGTGGATGGGGGTCACTCGCAACGGACGCTTCGCGGCCATTACCAACTACCGGGATCCCGCTCGCACCGCTCCAGCGCCACGCTCGCGCGGCGAATTACCTCTGGCGTACCTGACTGGAAGGCTGGCGCCGGAAGCTTATCTACAACAGTTACAGCCCAGGGCGCAGGAGTACGCGGGCTTCAACCTGTTGCTGGGAGACGCAAATAATCTGTGGTATTTCAGCAACAGTGGTATGCCGGAAAGCGACTCACCGCGGCCACTGGAACCCGGCATCTATGGCCTCAGTAACGCCCAACTGGATACCCCCTGGCCCAAGGTAAGCCTGGGCAGACACAAACTGCAGGTTTTACTGCAGGGCGCTTACATTCCTGATCACGACAGCCTGCGTAACCTGGTGGGCGACAGGCTCCCGGCGAATCCAACATTATTGGCAAGCCAGGGCCTGCAGGGGGAGATGGATCAGCTGCTGTCCTCACAGTTCATCACTACCGGCAGTTATGGCACGCGCTCCAGTACTTCGATGTGGTATGACGCTAATGGGATGTGTCACTGGCGCGAGCAGAGCTTCGACGCATCCGGAGAGTTGTGCAATACCCTGGAAACCAGCTTCTCCCGGGGCAGCTGACCAACATCACCGCGGGGCTAATCCAAGGGATTGTGGATGAACTGCTGCATCCCATGCTCGGAAAGGAACTGCTGCAGACGCTGGTGTATATCGTCAGCCTTGTCCAGCAGCATCACTTCCTTGAGTAAATCACGGGCCTCGCTGAGGTGTACATTGCGCAGCGCTTTTTTCACCTTGGGCAGACTGGTGGCGTTCATCGACAGAATGTCGTAACCCATGGCCAGCAGCAGCACAGCGCCCTCCGGGTCGCCCGCCAGTTCACCGCAGATTCCGATAGGGACATCTTCAGCCCTGCTGGCCTCAGCAACAGCCACCAGCGCCTGTAATACCGCCGGGTGCAGGGAGTGGTAAAGATCTGCCACCCGTGCATTATTGCGATCTACAGCCAGCAGATACTGCGTAAGGTCATTGCTGCCCACCGACATGAAATCTACGCGCTTGGCCATCGCCCGGGCCTGGTATACGGCAGCAGGAACCTCCACCATCACACCTATGGGCGGCAACTCGCCGGATATACCCTCTTGCAGAAGTTCCCGGTGGCTACGATGAATCAGTTCCAGAGCTTCCTCCAGCTCAGAGATATTACACACCATGGGCAGCATGATGCGCAGGTTACCCAGACCTTCATTGGCCTTTATCATTGCACGGATCTGCGCCAGAAAAATTTCTGGATGATCGAGGGTGACGCGAATACCGCGCCAGCCCAGAAACGGGTTATCTTCTTCGATTGGGAAATAGGACAGAGCCTTGTCGCCACCTATGTCCAGGGTGCGCATGGTTACAGGCCGGGGTGCGAAGGCTTCCAGCTGATTACGGTAAATCTGACGCTGCTCTTCCTCACTGGGGAAACGGTCGCGCAATAAAAAGGGGACCTCGGTACGATACAGGCCCACTCCCTCTGCGCCCTGCTCCAGTGAGCGGGTGACATCCGCCATTAAGCCCGTGTTTACCCACAACGGCATACGATGGCCGTCGAGAGTTTCACAGGGGAGGTCGCGCAGGGACTCGAGGTCCCGCGTCAGCGCCCGGTCTTGATCAAGTACTTCCTGAAAACGCTGCTTAACCGCAGGCAGGGGATTGAGGTGCACGGTGCCGTTGTAACCGTCAATTATCACCTCGCGATCCTGCAATCGCGTATAGGGCAGATCGACCGCCCCCATCACTGTGGGTACGCCCATGGCGCGAGCCAATATCGCTACATGGGAGTTGCCCGAACCGCGCACCGAGATAAGGCCCACCAGTTTCTCCCGCGGGATTTCCCCCAGGGATGACGCTGTTAACTCCTCGCCCACCATAATGGTCTGGTCCGGATAACTGCGCTCTTCAATATCTTCAGCTTGCAGGTAAGCAAGCACTCGCGTACCCAGATCCTTAACATCTACGGCACGTTCCTTCAGGTAGCTGTGCTCCATGCGCTCGAAGTGCCGGATATGCTCTATCATTACCTGGCTCAGCGCGCCCTGCGCCCATTGCCCCCCCTTGATCCGACGAATGACCTCTACACCAATCGCAGAATCATCGAGAATGCCCAGGTAGACGTCGAACAGCGCATGGTCTTCAGGGTTGAGCTCAGAACCGAGATTATCGGCCACCGCCTGTATGTCCTTACGCACACTTTGCAGTGCCTCGCCAAACGCCCGCAGTTCGTGGCGGCGATCCTCTGCCTGGCGCTGCGGTACCGCATACAGGTCCGCAATGGGCGACACCACCACGGCAGTACCGATGGCAATCCCCGGCGCTCCGGGCACACCGTTGATTTTCGCCGGCGCACCTTCTCCTGCACGCAGGTCCTGATGCACTGTTCCGGTGACCTGCGCGTGAGCAATAACCCCTGCCAACTGCGCCGACATAGTAACCAGGAAGGCCTCGTCGCTCTCATCAAAGCGACGCTGGTGAGTCTGCTGCACCACCAGTACACCCAGTACATCACGCTGGTGAATAATCGGCACGCCCAGGAATGCATGGAATTGCTCTTCCCCGAGATCAGGCAAAAACTGGAAACTGGGATGATTTTCGGCATTTTCCAGATTGACCGGCTCTTCCCGCTCGGCCACCAACCCTACCAGGCCGTCCCCGGCAGCCAGGCTGGCGACGCCTATCTGCTCCCGATTGAGGCCCTCGGTCGCCTGGAATATATAGCGGCCGCTACTGCTATCGCGCATGTATACGCTGCACACCTCAGTCTTCATGGCATCGCGAACGCGGCGCACAATAATCGACAGGGCATCATCCAGGCTTTCCGCCGAATTGACCTCCTGGACGATATTGCGCAGTGTCTCAAGCATGACTAATCAGTACCCCGGCCATTTTTCCGCGTGCCTGCCCAGCGGCTGGGCCAGCTCTTTCATCGCCTTGCGATACACTTCTCGCTTGAAGGAGATCACCTGATTGAGGGGGTACCAGTAACTCACCCACTGCCAGTCATCAAATTCGGGCTTGTGGTTAAGATCAAGCTTCACCTCATCGTCATCCGCCAACATACGCAATAGATACCACTTTTGCTTC
This sequence comes from Gammaproteobacteria bacterium, assembly GCA_024686215.1. Lineage (GTDB taxonomy): Bacteria > Pseudomonadota > Gammaproteobacteria > Pseudomonadales > Halieaceae > JAACFI01. The sequence goes on from JAIBDN010000001.1 coordinate 90,578, forward strand.
TGTCCTATACATACCGGGTCCTGTCCTTTACGGATAAACCGCTTGGGCAGACGGTAGCGCAGCCAGCCGCGGGTTGTGCCCAGAATCTCCACGGCTTGCGGAGATAACCCCACTTCTTCGTGCAATTCGCGATACAAGGCCTGCTCGGGCGATTCATCGGCATTGATACCGCCCTGGGGGAACTGCCAGGCGTCGCGGCCCCCGACCCGACGGGCCCACAATACCTGGCCCCTGTCATTGGCCAGGACTATACCTACATTGGCTCGAAAACCGTCTGAATCTATCACTGCCAGGCTTCATTTGTTATTAGAGCCCGACATTGTTCCACACTTTGGCGTTGCAGAGAAATTTACTATGCGCAAGTCACCCGCTATGCTGGCCGCCCAAAACCTGCGAGGCGCAACGTGACACTGGCAATTTTCGATCTGGATAACACCCTCATCGGCGGCGATAGCGACCATTTGTGGGGCTGTTTTGTGTGCGAACAGGGTTTGGTGGACGCAGAGAGTTTCGCCGCTCGCAATGAGCAGTTCTACCGCGACTACCAGGCGGGAACTCTCGATATAGACGCCTACCTGCGCTTCGCCCTGTCTCCCTTGGTGGGACACTCAGCGCAGCAACTGCAGGCCTGGCACAGGGACTTTATGGCCAGCAAGATTCTCCCCATCATGCTACCCAGGGCTGTTGAGCTGATTGCGAGTCACCGCCAGCAGGGCCACGAACTATTGATCATCACCGCAACCAATTCGTTCATCACGCGACCCATCGCCCACGCCCTGGGCATTGATGAACTTCTCGCCTGTGAAGGAGAGATCATCGACGGCTTGTATACCGGAGAGCCTCTAGGCGTACCTTCCTATCACACAGGCAAGGTCACGCGGTTGCAGATGTGGCTGCAAGACAGGGATACCACGCTGGCGGGTGCCTGGTTTTACAGCGACTCGCACAATGACCTGCCTCTATTGGAACTGGTTGATAACCCGGTGGCAGTGGATCCAGACGAAACGCTGCGCGCACGGGCTGCCGAGCTGGGCTGGCCGATTGTCTCATTGCGCAACCCGATCGCACCTTAACTCAGCAGAGCAAAGCTCCCCTCAGCAGCACGCCGCGGTAGCTTAACCAGGCGCTGCTAGATCTTTCTGGCGAAGATAGCCTTGAGGTATTCTGTTTCCGGAATCGCCGGATGAATGGGGTGATCAGGTCCCTGGGCACCCTGCTCGACAATGCGCAATTGGCAGTCCGCGCGCACCGCTGCCTGCTGCATGGCAGACATCAGATCAGCCCGCGACAGATGCATCGAACAGGAACCTGCGACCAGCAGTCCACCGGGGGCCAGCAAGCGTAAGCCCCCCTCATTAATACGGCGATAGGCGGCAAAGCCCTTTTTGAGATCTTTCTTGCGTTGGATAAAAGCGGGAGGGTCGAGAATAAGAGCATCGAACTGCTGCCCCTCGCTGTGCATATCCGCCATGGTTTCCGCGGCCGAGCCACGCCGCGTGGTGACACGATCCTGCACGTTGTTAAGCTCGGCATTAATCATGACACCTTCCAAAGCCTGCGCTGAACTATCCAGACAGCACACACGACTGGCACCAAAGGCCGCGGCCTGAACACCCCAGCCGCCAATATAGCTGTACACATCGAGCACTGATTTACCGTTTACCCAGGGGGCCAGGCGGGCACGGGACATGCGGTGGTCGTAAAACCAACCGGTTTTCTGGCCACTGTAAACAGGCGCCCGGAAGCGCACCCCATTTTCTTCCAGGTCCAGCAGCTCAGGCACCTCGCCGTAAACAACCTCTATATCCTCTGACAGGCCTTGCTCGCGTCTGCTGCGGGAATCGCCGCGCAGCAAAATACCTGACGGTTGCAATATACTGATCAGTGCAGCCAGCAAGGGCTCTCGATAAAGCTCCATACCGGCATTATTGAGTTGCACCACCAGATAGTCGCCAAACCGGTCTATCACCACTCCCGGCAGGGTATCGCTGTCTCCGTATACCAGGCGATAACAGCGTTCGGTGAACGCGCTCTCTCGAATCGCCAGGGCACACTGCAAGCGCTCGCTAAACAGGGATTCATCCAGCGGGCGCTGTTTGCCCGGAGCGTACACCCGGGCACAAATCAGCGACTGCGGTTCCATGTAGGCACTGCCCAGGGCCCTGCCCTCGGCGCTGCGCACACTGACCAGGTCGCCGGACTTAAACTGCCCCAGGGGCGTTAGTTTGGTATCGATCTCATTGGAATAAACCCACAGGTGACCGCCGCGCAGGCGTCGGTCAGTGCCCTTGCGCAGGATGAGATCTAGCGTGGAGGCTGCCACGGGCGCTCAGGACGTCGCCGCGCCTATTCGTCGTCGCACTGTTGCTGGTAGTCCTCGGCGGAGAGCATCGCTTCAAGCTCGCTGGTGTCACTGGGCTGCAATTTGAAAAACCAGCCGTCGTTATAGGGGTCGGCATTCACCGTTTCCGGCTCATCTTCCAGTTTTTCGTTGATGGCAATCACTTCGCCACCCACCGGCGCATAAATATCTGAAGCCGCCTTGACCGACTCCACCACACCAGCCTCATCACCGGCGGCGAGCGCAGCCCCCACATCGGGGAGCTCCACAAACACCACGTCGCCCAAGGCGTCCTGGGCGTGATGAGAAATGCCGATGGTGATCGTGCCGTCCTCTTCCAATCGGGCCCACTCGTGGCTGCTGGCATACTTCAGTTCGCTGGGGGTCTGGCTCATGTTCTTTCCTCGTATATATATTGGATAGCGGCGTGGCGGCGCCACCATTCTAACGGGCGAATCACGAAAAACAATCACCCCCTTGATACAGGGCGGGGCAGGTCAGTCCAGGCCCATAGCGTGTCGCATCAGCTGCTGTTTTAGCGGTCCCATCTGGTTTACGCCGCGCATACCCACATTGCGCAACCAGCGCAGGGGCAGCGCCTGCTGTTCAAACAAGCGCTTGAAACCGTCCATTGCCGCCATCATCAACAGGTTTTCACCTTTGCGCCGCCGCTGGTAGCGCCGCAGTAGCTCCAGCTGTCCGGGACTGATACCACGCTCGTGACCGGCCAACACTTCCTGCGCCAGTACCGCCACATCCTGTAACCCCAGGTTGATGCCCTGCCCGGCCAGCGGATGTATGGTGTGCGCCGCATCGCCCACCAGAGCAATACCCGGTTTTACGTAATCCACCGCGTGACGCTGCCGCAGGGGAAAGGCGAAACGCGGTGAGCTGGCAACAATACGGCCCAGGCGTCCCTCAATCGCTCGTTGCAGTTCTGCACAAAATTCCGCGTCTTCCAGGTCCAGCAACTCGTCGACCAGACTGTCCTGTAAGGACCAGACAATAGAGCAATAGTGACGCTGCCCGTCGCCAGGCAACGGCAACATGGCCAGCGGTCCGGAGGGCAGAAAGCGCTGCCAGGCGGTGTCCTGATGCGGGTATTCAACTTCAACAGTCGCCACGATAGCCCGGTGGCCATAGTCCCACTCACGAGTATCGAAACCGGTCATCTCGCGCACCCGCGACAGCGCACCGTCGGCGGCCACCAGTAAATCAGCTTGCAGGGTAGCGCCGCCTTCCAGGGTTAACTGCGTAGCGACTGCCTGCTGCATCGCGCAGGATTCCAGTCGCGCCGGGTTGAACAAGGTGATATCCGCAGCCGCACTCACCTGCCCCGCCAGGGCACTGACGATTGCCCGGTTTTCCACGATATGTCCCAGCAGCGGCGCGTTGACTTCGGCACAGTCAAAATCGATTTGTCCGGTACCCTCCGCATCCCACACGGTCATGTGCCGATAGGCGCACTGGCGATAGTCCGCAATTGCCTGCCAGGCACCCAGCGTCTGCAGCTGTTGCCGCGAACGCGGTGTAAGCGCACTCACCCGCGAATCAAAATTAGATAATGTACAGGCAGTGGGTAACTCGGCCGCGGCCAAGGGCGCTGCCTCCACCAGGGCAATAGCCAGGCCGTTGCCATTGAGGGAAGCCGCTAACGCGGTACCGGCGATACCGGCACCGATGATGGCGACATCGAAGTGGGCCGCATCAGCCATTGGCCTGCCCTCCCATCTCCGCTACTCCGGCAGCATAGCGCACGAATTCACGTTTAAACGGCGGCAATATATCCAGACCCGCCAGGGCCATATCCCTGGCCAGCCCCAGCACTGGGTCGCTGTGCATAAACAGTGATGGTACCTGGTCGCTGAAACCAATCGTACGTTCCTGATCCCCCAGCTGCGTTTGCCGATAGCGCTGCAGTACCCCCAGGTCGCCGATGGATTTACCCTCGGCAACGCCGCGCATCAGCTCCGCTGACAACCCGGCAACGTCGCGCATCGCCAGGTTGTAACCCTGCCCTGCAACCGGGTGTAAGGCGTGTGCCGCATTACCCATAACCACTACCGCCTGGCGCACCTGCTCTGTTGCCTGCATCAACGCCAGGGGATAACTGTGGCGCTCTCCCACCTGCAATAGACGGCCCAGGCGATAGCCAAAACGCAGCTGCAGTTGCTGCAGAAACTGTGCAGCGGAACAGTCCAGCATTTCCGCCGCCTGATCAGGTGGCAACGTCCACACCAGGGCACTGCGATTTTCTCCCGCCGGGCCAGGCAACAAGGGCAGCAGCGCTAAAGGGCCCTCATCGGTAAAGCGTTCATAGGCGCAACCCCGGTGCTCCTGGGCGGTGGCTATATTGGCAATCAGGGCGTGCTGCTGATAGGACTTTTCCTCGACCACCACACCCAGGGCATCGCGCAATCCGGAGTTTGCACCGTCAGCCACCAACAACAAACCTGCGTCCAACTCCTCCACGCTATCTCCCTCAAGGCGCAAACTCACCCCCTCACCTTTGGGGGTGACACCCAGTACTTTCGCAGGGCTGCGCACTTCCACGCGATCCTGTCGATACAGGGCCTGTATCAGCGCATTGCCCAGCCAGGCGTTTTCCACCACATAGCCCAGCGCTGGCCAATCATATTCAGCAGCCTGCAGCAGGGTGCTACCAAAGCGGCCGCGGTTGGACACGTGAATAGAGTCGATGGGGCACAGCCATTGCTGCAGTTCATCCCACACCTGCATTTGCTCGTAGATCAGCCGGGTGCTGTAACTCAAAGCGGTGGAGCGTGCGTCAAAAGAGGGGTGGTACTGGGGTTTGCCATCCGGGCTGATCTGTGGAAATGGAAAGCTCTCTACCAGGCAGATACTGGTAGTCTCAGGCATAACGCCCGCCAGCTGCAGCGCCAGGCTAATGCCCACCATGCCGCCACCTGCTATGACAATATCGCTGTAATTACGCATAGTATCAACCGGCCATCAGGGCCTCGATCTCCTCGACGGTTTTCGGCAGGCTGGAGGTAAGCACCTCGCAACCACTGTCGGTAACTACCACGTCATCTTCTATGCGAATTCCGATGCCACGCCACTTCTTCGCTACTTTGGTGTCGTGGGGTGATACATAAATACCGGGCTCAACCGTCAGCACCATACCCGGTTCCAACACGCGCCACTCACCGGCGACACGGTAGTCGCCTACGTCATGCACATCCAGCCCCATCCAGTGACCTACCCGGTGCATATAAAAACTGCGATAAGCCTCGCGCTTGATCAGATTGGACACCTTCCCCTTGAGCAGGCCCAATTTCACCAGACCCTCGGTGATCACTCGCACACTGGTATCGTGGGGTTGGTTCCAGTGATTCCCCGGCTTGATCTGCGCAATCGCAGCCTGCTGTGCCTTTAACACTAATTCATAAAGCGCGCGTTGCTCGCCGCTGAAGCGTCCATTAACCGGAAAGGTACGTGTAACATCAGACGCGTAACATTCCAACTCACAGCCGGCATCTATCAACACCAGATCACCGTCGCGCATTTTCCCACTGTTTTCCACGTAGTGCAGAATACAGCCGTTTTCACCGCTGCCGACGATACTGGGGTAGGCCGCGTGCCGCGCGCCAGCGCTGGCGAAGCTGTACTGCAGCTGCGCTTCCAGCTCGTATTCATACATGCCAGGACGGCAATTGCGCATGACTTGCTGATGCGCACGCGCGGTGATTGCGCCAGCCTTGCGCAACACCCGCAGCTCAGCAGCGCTTTTCAGTAAACGCTGCTCGTGCAGCATATGGTCGAGATCCGTAAGTTCCCCCGGTGGCACCGCGCCGGTGGCTTGCTTACTGCGCAGGCTGTTAACCCAGCCCATAATCTGGCTATCGAAATCAGGGCTGCGCCCCATGGAGTAATAGACCCGCTTGCTGCCTTCCAACAGACCGGGAAGAATCTCGTCAATATCACCAATTGGAAACGCATCATCGGCCGCATACTGAGCGCAGGCCCCTTCCGGGCCAGCCCGGTAACCATGCCATAACTCCATTGTAGGATCGCGTTCACGGCAGAACATGACAAACTGGCCGTGCCGCCTACCGGGCAATAGCACCAGCACCGCTGCGGGCTCTACAAAGCCGCAGAGGTAATAAAAATCGCTGTCCTGGCGAAAGCTATAGTGCGTATCTCGACTGCGCACCTGCTCTGCGGCAGAGGGAATGATGGCGATGCTATTGGGCTCCATCAGGGCCATCAGGTTTTTTCGCCGACGGGCGTACTCGGTTTTACTGATACTCATGGTACAAGGCAGCTCTGGCTGTTTCCGCAGAATCCGTTACACGGCATGAAGTTGGCGCTGAGATTACCACAGCTGGCTCCCATGGGGACTAGTGCAGTCCACGGTTAATGCACTGGGGGATGCAGTTCGCCAGTATCTGCGCTCATAGCGTTGTCCATATACACATTCAGTGCGGCGAAACGCAGGTACTCCACCAGCTCCATATAGCTTTCTTCCAACTCCTCTTCACTGTCCTCGTCGTCGACGCCGGCCTGGGCAATGGCTGCCACGTCCTTGAGTATCTCGCCGCTGTCCTGGGACAACGCAGAGGCATCTTTATCAGCTGCGACACTGACATGCGCGAAGCCGGCAAGAAAACCTTTGCACCAGGCCACCAACTCGCCAGTACGCGCTACTATCTCCACCTCGTCATCGGGCAACAGCGGATGAAAATCGAACTCGTCGTCCTGCAGGGCAGCTGCGGTTATGCGGTACAACTGCATCACCTGGTCCGCCAACTCGCCATGCACGTTCAGGTCAAGGGCCGCCGATAGTGCATCCAGGCAGACCTCTGCTTCGTTTTTTGCACCGGCTGCCAACAGCCCGCAAAGGCAGCCGTGAACGGCAGAAGGTGAGGAATCAACGCCCTGTTCCAGCATGTGGTTGGCGATCTCGTCAAAGTCAAAAACACCCTGCTCGCCATCAAATATATCGTGCATATCATGCTCTCCGTATAGCAACTGCCAGGAGTGCCCGCGGGCACACTTCCACCAATTGCTATAAAAAGCTTGGCAGGCCATTGATATTTATGAATTTTTTGTCGTTGACCTCAGTGGCCGGCGACACTATAGTAGTGTTCCAATAATACCACCTCAGTGTAGCTTCATGGCGGAAAACCAACTAAAGACCCTGGAACAGAAGATTGACGAGCTAATAGCGCTCTGCAATGACCTGAATCGCGAGAATCAGGCGCTAAAGTCTGACAGCGCCTCCTGGCACAGCGAGCGACAGGATCTCATCGACAAGAATGAACTGGCCCGATCAAAAGTAGCTGCCATGATCGATCGCCTGCGCACCGCGGAGTAAGCTCGTGAACCAACCCAACACTGTGACCGTCAAGATTCTCGACAAGGAATACCAGGTAGCATGCCCGGAAGAGCAGGAGGCAGAGCTGCTAGTGTCTGCCAAGTATCTGGATAAACAAATGCGCGGTATTCGTGACACTGGCAAAGTCATCGGCCTGGAACGTATTGCAGTTATGGCCGCCCTGAATATCAGTTACGAACTGTTGCAGGCTTCGGAAGGAAGCAGCCCCGGCGGTGAAGCCGCCTCTGGTGAGTCTGTGGGTCGCCTGAACCGCAAACTGGACGATGCATTGTACCAGTTGCGGCAACTGGAAATCGGTTAGTTCACCTTCCGCCGCGTTTCCACGCTATAATCGAACTGGATCCCTGGTTTATGCGCCAGACGGACAGTCCTCGAGCCGATAAATTTGTAACCGGATGTCTCTCGTTGCTGTAGGTGTGCATGTCCGACCCCGGTCGGAAAGCCTGATACAGTGCAGGGGCGCCCTCCTTGAACCGTCGGGTTCAAGGGCAGTTCTGTCAGCGGTACGCTGGGAATCCAACTCTATTATGCCTGATGCCAAGCACAGTAAAGTCCAACTGCGAAATGCGCTGCGCCAGCAGCGCCAGGCGCTCACAGCCAGCCAACAACAGGACGCAGCTCAGGCTGCAGCACACAACCTGTGCGCCCTACCCCATTGGCAAGATGCCAAACACATTGCGCTTTACCTGGCCGCAGACGGGGAAATTGATACCACGCCACTTGCTGCAATCTGTCGCGAGAACGGCAAGCACCTGTTCCTGCCCGTAATCCAGACTGACCAGCAACTCATCTTTAGAGCCTGGGACAGTCAAGCCCGGTTGCAGCCAAACCGCTACGGTATTCCCGAACCTCCGACGGACGCCCAGGAGATGTCAGCAGAAAAGTTGGACATTATTGTGCTGCCCCTGGTGGGCTGGGATGAGTGCGGTAATCGCCTGGGTATGGGCGGCGGGTTCTACGATAAGACCCTGACCGGCGTCAACGGGCCGCTACGCGTAGGATTGGCGCACGAGCTGCAGCGCGTCGCGCAGTTACCACTGGAAAAATGGGATATTTCGTTAAATTTCGTTGCGACAGAAGCCGCCCTGTATGCATGCCAGGGAGCTGAGCCGCAGGGTCGGGCTATTCCAGAATAATCACGCCTGCGTGTAATTCGGATGCCGGAGCAGCCACGGTGTCATTCGCTGCCATGGGTGTAAGCAGGGTAACAGCCACACCCATCCCAAATGCCACCATAAGGATCAATAAAAAATCCGGTTTACGCTTCACTTTTTATCACTCTCACTACGTCCCGGGTGACGCCCTCTACGAGGCCTTACCCATTTCCCTCAAAAAAACAACCCACGTGCTAATTTTCGTTATTATTTAACACAATAGCGTAAAGTTTATAGCATCCAAAAAAAAATGAAACCCCCCCAGGCCAAGCAGAGGCTGACTTTCGACCAGTTAAAGCGGTCTTTGTCCTAAATACAGCTGATATGCACGATTATCCGTCTCATCCCAGTGGCGGAAGTTGATATCCGCCAGTACTTGCTCAAAGGCACGGCGCTCCGACTTCGGCACTTGCACGCCTACCAGGATGCGCCCGTAGGCTGCCCCGTGATTGCGATAGTGGAACATGGAAATATTCCAGCGCTGCCCCAATCCCGCGAGAAATTTGAGCAAAGCGCCCGGGCGCTCGGGGAATTCCACCCGGTAAACCCGCTCATCTACGACCACTGCAGGTGCATGGCCGCCCACCATGTGACGTATATGTAGCTTGGCCACCTCGTTGTGGGTCATATCCTCTGTGGTGTACCCGCGTTGATCCAGGTCAGCAAGCAAGTCGGCCAGGTCTTCACCTCCGGGCACCACAGACAGCCCGACAAACACCTGGGCCGAACCGGCATCGGCATAACGGTAGTTGAACTCGGTGATATTGCGCCGCCCCAACACACTGCAAAACTTGCGGAAGCTACCGGCCTTTTCAGGGATGGACACGCTGATAACGGCCTCGCGCTGCTCACCGATCTCGGTACGCTCTGAGATATAGCGCAGCCGGTCAAAGTTGATGTTGGCGCCACTGACGATGGCAAGCAAGTGCTGACCCTGGCAGCCGGTGCGCTCGACATATTTTTTCATGCCTGCCAGCGCCAGGGCGCCCGCCGGCTCAGCAATACTGCGGGTATCTTCAAAAATATCCTTGATCGCGGCACACATTTCGTCTGTTGAGGCGGTGATCACCTCGTCAACCGTGTCGCGAATAACCCGAAAAGTCTCCTTGCCTATCTGGGCAACGGCACAGCCATCGGCAAACAGGCCCACCTCTGACAAAGTCGCACGACGACCTTTCTCCATAGCCAGTTTCAGACAGGCGGCATCTTCAGGTTCGACACCGATGATGCGGGTTTCGGGCCAAACATACTTCACATAAGCTGCCACACCGGCAAGCAGGCCGCCGCCGCCAACCGGCACAAACAAGGCATCCAGGGGTTGCTGGTGCTGGCGCACGATCTCCATACCAATGGTGCCCTGCCCGGCGATTACATCGGGGTCATCGAAAGGGTGCACATAGGTCATCCCCTTCTCTTCCACCAGTTTCGCCGCGTGAATGGATGCCTCGTCGAAGGAATCCCCGTGCAATACCACCCGGGCGCCGCGGGCGCGCACTGCATCAATCTTGATCTGCGGCGTGGTGCGCGGCATAACGATAATCGCCTTGGCTTTCAATTTTTGCGCCGCCATTGCCAGGCCCTGGGCGTGGTTACCCGCCGAGGCCGCCACTACTCCGCGACTGCGCTGCTCCTCGCTGAGCCGGTACATCTTGTTGTAGGCGCCGCGCAGCTTGAAAGAAAACACTGGCTGCAGGTCTTCGCGCTTCAGCCACACCCGATTATCCAGGCGCTGCGACATCAGCACTGCCTCTTCCACCGGCGTCTCCCGGGCAACATCGTAGACCCGCGCATCGAGAATGCGTTTGATATAAGACTGTGGCATGACTGTATTATGTCCAAAAAGCGGGCTAGCCGGCCATAGTAATGGAGCAGCGCTGCTTTTTCAGCCCCAGAGTGCCTGGTCATTTGGGTATTTTTCGTGATCACACAGGGGGGCTGCCCTATAATGACCCCGCACTGCATACTCCGCAGCCCTAAAGGAATCGATATGACCCAGGACGAATTGAAACAGGCCGTAGCCGATGCCGCCCTGGCTTACATTAAGCCGAAGCTGGATAACGATTCGGTGCTGGGCATAGGCACCGGCTCAACCGCCAACCTGTTCATCGATAGCCTGGCTGGTATCAAGGGCCTGATCAACGCCACGGTGGCCAGCTCCGAAGTCTCGGCGCAGCGCCTGCGCAATCACGGTATTCCGGTATACGACCTCAACACGGTGAACCAGGTGGACTTCTATGTGGACGGTGCGGACGAGAGTAATTCAGCCCTGCAATTGATCAAAGGCGGCGGCGCGGCGCTCACCCGGGAGAAAATCGTTACTGCGGTGGCCGGAGAATTCATCTGCATCGCCGACGAAAGCAAACTGGTGCACACCCTGGGTGAATTCCCACTGCCGGTAGAAGTGATTCCCATGGCGCGCAGCCACGTTGCCCGCGAACTGGTGAAGCTGGGCGGCGACCCGGTCTACCGCGAGGGGGTGGTCACCGATAACGGCAACGTCATTCTCGACGTCTTCAACTTCGCTATCCCGCAGCCCCTGGCCATGGAGGCGAAGATCAACAATATCACCGGGGTGGTCACCAACGGATTGTTTGCGTTGAAACCGGCTGATGTGTTGCTGTTGGGTACGGCTGAGGGCGTCAAGACGCTGTATCCTTCGTAGCGCTAATTTTTGTCAGGTGCCTTACCCGCCGCCGCACTGGAGAAGGTATACCTGACTGGACACGCTACAAGCACCTCCATGTGCGCTCGGGCTCGCGGATCGCCGCCCGGGCCCTCCGTGGCCTCACACGGCCCAGTCAGGTATACCTTCTCCAGCACAGCTGACAGTATTCTCTGACACACTGGAGAGCGCTTGGGATAATCGGAAATGAGCTTATCTACCACCGTTTTAAGCCACATCACTATTTCAAACTGCAACAATCGAAGCTGTTTCGAAAGAAGGGAGTTTGTCTACTTGCGCATAGGGTAGCAGTGCTTTGCGGATTAGCTGGCACTTACTAACTATACATCAAAAACCTTGCCGGGGTTCATAATGCCCGCCGGATCAAAGGCCAGCTTGATCTGCCGCATGATGGCTATCTCGGTTTCTGAGCGACTGTAGTGCAGGTAGTCTTTCTTCAGCAGGCCCACGCCGTGTTCGGTGGAAATGCTGCCTTCGTAGCGCTGCACGATCTCGAACACCCATTGGCTGACCTCGCCGCAACGGCGCTGGAACTCATCCATGGGCAATTCATCCGGCTTGAGCATATTGAGGTGCACATTGCCGTCACCGATATGGCCAAACCAGACTATTTCAAAATCCGGATAGCTGGCGTTGACCACCGCTTCCACTTCCGCGAGAAAATCCGGAACGCGCGATATCAGCGTGGAAATATCGTTCTTGTAGGGTGTCCAGCGGGAGATCGTTTCGGAGATATCCTCGCGCAGACGCCACAGGGTTTGCGCCTGGGCGACGCTCTGGCTGACCACGCCATCCAGCACCCAGCCCTGCTCCATGCAATGCTCGAACAAGGCCATCGCCTGCTCCATGGCCGCATCATCGGGCTGTTCAAATTCCAGCAAGGCGTAGTACTCAGCTGGGGTTGCAAAGGGGCGTTGCAGGCCCTGGTGTTCCACCACTTTCTGCAGGGCCAACTCAGAGAAAAACTCGAAGGCACTGAGTTCCATACTGCCCTGGTAGGCTGACAGCACCGCCATGATCGCGGCCATGTCTGGCACACCCAATACCAGTACCGCGAGATCCTGCGGCGGCCGCGACAGGCGCATGGTGGCTTCTACTACCAGGCCCAGAGTACCCTCGGCACCAATCACCAGTTGGCGCAAATCGTAGCCAGCATTGTTCTTGATCAAGCCGCGGTTCAGGTCCAGCAACTCGCCGCTGCCGGTGACCAGCTTGAGGCCGGCGACCCAGTCCCGCGTCATACCGTGGCGTATCACTTTGATGCCCCCGGCATTGGTAGAGATGTTGCCACCGATCTGGCTGGAACCGCTGGAAGCAAAGTCTACCGGGTAAAACAGCCCCTGCTCTTGCGCATACTGTTGCAGTTGCTCGGTAATAACGCCAGCTCCACAGCGCACGGTGCGGTCCACCGGGTTAAAATCCGCAATGCCATTCAGTCGATCCAGTGCTATTACCAACTCGCCATTACACGCCACAGCACCCGCGCTCAGGCCGGTGCGTCCACCCGAAGGAACAATCGCCAGCTGTTCGCGTGCAGCCAGGCGCACCACTTCCTGCACTTCCTCAAGCGTTCCGGGCAATACAATCGCGGCGGGGTTGGGAGTGTAGACGCGGGTCCAGTCACTACCAAATTGTTGTAATGAATCAGGGTCAGTAAGTACCCGCTCCACGCCGACGATTTGTTGCAGTTGGGTCACTAGGGAAGTGTCGAGATCGGCCACGTGGCGGGTCCTCCGGTAATTTTCACAGGGCGCTGATTCAGGGGGCGCGTATGGTAACATACGCGCCCGCTTTTCCCTGCTCGCCGGGAATTTTGCACACTGAAGGACCCTCACCACCATGACACAAAAGTCGCTTGAGAAAAGCAAAATCAAATTCCTGTTGCTGGAAGGCGTACACCCTTCAGCGGTAGAGACGCTGGAGCAATCCGGCTACAGCAATATTGAGATACACAAGAAGGCTCTGCCGCCGGAAGAGCTCAAGGCCGCAATCGCCGGTGCTCATTTCGTGGGTATTCGCTCACGCACCCAACTCAGTGAAGAAATTTTTGCCGCTGCCAATAAACTGGTTGCCGTAGGTTGTTTCTGCATAGGCACCAACCAGGTCGAACTACAGGCCGCCACGCGCCGCGGCATAGCCGTATTCAACGCGCCCTTTTCCAATACCCGCAGCGTCGCCGAACTGGTAATCGCCGAGGCCATACTTCTACTGCGCGGTGTCGCCGAGAAAAATGCCGCTGCGCACCGCGGGCAATGGCAGAAAAGCGCCACCAACGCCTTTGAAATCAGAGGGAAGAAACTGGGAATTATCGGTTACGGCAATATCGGCATGCAACTGGGCGTGATTGCCGAGGGCATGGGCATGCAGGTACAGTTCTTCGACGTGGTCAACAAACTGCCCTTGGGCAATGCCCGCCAGGTACCCAGCCTGAATCACCTGTTGGCACATTCTGATGTGGTTAGCCTGCACGTACCGGAAACCGGTGCCACGCACAACCTGATCGGTGCAGCACAACTGGCGCAAATGCGTCCCGGCAGTATTTTGATCAACGCATCCCGGGGCACCGTGGTGGATATCGACGCGCTGGCCGCCAGCCTGGAAAGCGGCAGCCTGGGTGGCGCGGGCATCGATGTATTTCCGCTGGAACCACGCTCCAATGACGACGAATTCATTTCACCACTGCGCCGTTTCGATAACACTTTCCTGACCCCGCATATAGGCGGAAGTACCGTGGAAGCCCAGGAAAATATCGGCATGGAAGTGGCCGAGAAGCTCGCCCGCTACAGCGACAACGGCACCACCATATCTTCCGTCAATTTTCCTGAGGTAGCCCTCCCCGAGCATGCCGGCAGCCATCGCCTGCTGCACATTCACCACAATGTCCCGGGCATCATGAGCGCGATCAATAACGTGTTCTCGGAAAACGATATCAATATCACAGCCCAGTTCCTGCAAACCACCGAGTCAGTGGGTTATGTGGTGATCGATATCGATGCGGAATACAGCGATATTGCCCTGACCAAGCTGGCCAGTATCGAAGGCACAATTCGCAGTCGCGTGCTGTTCTGATAGGACAGCAAAACACCTTAAAATACGGGTAAATAGCGGCTTGTACCGGTAATTTTCCGCTATCTGCAGGATATCCTGCGCCATAGCCGTAGTGATAGATTAGGCGATGATAATATTTTTCGGCCTGGATAATTCCTGGATCGGAAAAGCGTGCACTAGCTAGCATTGTCGGGACAGCGATAATTCTGTTCAACCGACTCTAATAACAAAACTCTCTGACTAGAATTAGCAGAGTGATACGGGGCAAAACATGAGCAAGTCCAGTAAATTTCGCGTGAGCGCATTGTCCGCAGCGGTGGCATCCACATTGATGACCGGTTATACCGCAGCGCAAGAGACGCTTATCGAGGAAGTAGTCGTAACCGCGACACGCAGAGCTGAGTCGATTCAGGATATACCGCTGAACATTACTGCCCTGAGCGGCAACGCTATTGAGCGGGACCGCTTGTCTAATATCTCCGACATCGCGCGTCGAGTGCCTGGAATGACCCTGGTAGACCAGGGGCCCAGGGCAGGAAATATTCTCACTGTGAGGGGCTTGAATGCGGACTCGATTAGTGCGCCTGAGAGTACCACGGGTAACAGCGGCGGCGATAATGTGGGTACCTACATAGGCGAAGTACCCATCTATATCGACCTGAACCTGCACGATATGAACCGCGTGGAAGTGCTGATCGGACCCCAGGGTACGCTCTATGGTGCGGGCACACTGGGCGGCGCAGTCCGCTATATACCCAATAAGCCCCAGGCAGACGCGCTAAGCATAGAGTTGCGCGGCGATTTTTACGATTTGAACAAATCTGATGACCTCGGCTATGAAACCGGAGGCACCATCAATATCCCGATCATAGAGGACCGGCTGGCAGTAAGGGCGTCACTGGATTACCAGGATGACCCCGGGTTTATCGATTACAACTACCTGGTGCGCGAGGCTGGGGTATCCAATCCGCAGCCAAACTTCAATGATCCGGATGATGTGCGCGCCAATCTCAAAAAAGAAGCCGATGTGAACACCGTCGAAACAACTTCCGGGCGCATTGCAGCCCGCTACACCGGGGACCGCCTGGATGGCACCCTGAGTTATTACTATCAGGATACTGAAATTGGCGGCCGCCAGGTTAACCACAGTGACTCCTTTGGCACTGGCGACTACGTATCCGCGCATCGCTTTAAAGAGCCCAATGACCGCAAGAACGAATTAATTACATTGGAACTGGTTGCCGATCTGGGCTTCGCCGAAGTGACCTCAGCTACCGGATATTCCGAATACACGGCGAACGGCCAGCGGGACCAGACAGATCTGTTGCTCGGTTTCGGTTACGGAATTTTCCCCAGTTTCTCCGGCTTCACCCGAGAAGACCAGGAGGAAGAGCGTTTCAGCCAGGAGCTACGCCTGGTTTCCACCGGCGATGGGCCCTTTAACTGGATTGTTGGCGGGTTCTACAACGATTCCAAATTTGACCAGCTGTCCGAGGAATTCACGCCGGGCTTCGATCAGTTCGCGGTAGACAACCTTGGCGGTATACAGTTGCGTCCGGACTCACTCGAGTACTACCAGATCGACCACGACGAGCTCACAGAAACGGCGGCTTTCGGTGAACTCGGCTACCAGATTACCGACAAGTGGCAGGTAACTGTCGGCGCGAGGTGGTTCAAGTTTGAAGAAGATTTTGATACCGGTTTTGCCCTACCGCTGTCAGATACTGTCTTCGGGGGCGCCCCACCCGACTCAATTATTACCAACAACGTAAAGGTTGATACAGACGATGACGATGTCATCTACAAGTTCAACACGTCCTATTATTTCACCGAAGATATCATGGGTTTCTTCACTGTGAGTGAGGGCTACCGTCTGGGAGGAGTGAATGCAGTGCCTCCGTGCACTGATTTGATCGCAGGTGAGCAGAATGTCTGCGCACTGCCCGACGAGATACTGATCAAGTCAGACACCACCACCAACTACGAATTGGGCATGCACTCGCAGTTTGGTAACAACCTTATTCTAAACGGATCCCTATACTACATTGACTGGGATGACATTCAGGTTACTGATGTCACTCAGAATGGGGGCATACCTATTACCTCCAACGGATCCTCGGCACGTAGTATGGGTGTAGAGATGTCCTGGCAATGGTATATGACCGACGCCCTGTCTTTTTCCGGCTCCTATGCGTACACCAATGCGGAGCTGACCGACGACGCACCCGGCCTGGTGGGTAGTGAGGACGGCGAGGACGGCGACCGCCTGCCCGGCTCTCCAGAACACCAGGCGTATACGGCGCTGAACTACGGCTTACCTCTTACGGATGGCTCACAGATCGACTTCGACTGGTCAATGACCTTCACCAGCGACGTGCTCACTAAAGCCGGTGAGCGCGCTAACGGGGAGGCCCTGTCCAGCTTCGCCGTGCAGAATGTTTCTGCCAGCTGGCTCAATGATGCCTGGCGCGTGACACTGTATGCGGATAACGTATTGGACAAGTATGCAGAAACCGGCGTACGCGATGACCAAAGTGAGATTCGCCAGATCGACGGTTTTGATTCGCGTCGCTACTTCCACAATATGATACGACCCCGGCAAATCGGCATGCGCTTCATCTACAACTTCGACGGCTGATCCTGGCGCAATACGTGATCAAGGGCACCGCTGGTGCCCTTTTTTGTGTTGCATCGCGGAGTTGCCACTCCTATATATAGAAATATGCAGTTTGTGGATGTCGTCGGGGTTTCGTTTTAGCCAGCGGGCCCGGACGAAAGCAGGCTTTGCAGTCGCTCCACGATATTCGCTTGGTGAAAAGCCTGCTTTCGCCCGGACCCTTGTATCATGAAGCTCCGAGACGGCACGAAGGGAAATGCGGAACCGCAAAGAAGTTCTGTTCCAAACCCGCGATTGAACAGGGCTGGCACATACCGAGGGCGCGGGCGGGAAAGTGTTTCTCACCAAGCGAATATCGTGGAGCGTCTGAGAAACACTTTCCCGCCCGCGCCCGTTAGAACACCTCTGAACAATGCGGACCGCTAGATGAAACCAAGCCAGGGATAAACGGAGATACGCATCGGTCAGCTTTCGCTCCAGACCACCACACTAATCTACGAAGAACCTTTTTGGTTTGCAGCAATCCTGCCTGCCCTTAGAATGGGGCCGCTATGACCGCCGATAAAAATATTCTCAGGAAACACCACCGGGCCGCGCAGTCTGC
>JAIBDN010000126.1 GCA_024686215.1 Gammaproteobacteria bacterium
CGCCATCTCCCTGTTTGGTTTTATCCTGGTGCTGGGCATTCTGGTGGATGATGCCATTGTGGTGGGAGAAAACGTTCACGCGGTGCAGCAGCAGAGGGGCAATCTGCTGGACGGCGCTGTGCTCGGCACGCAGCAGGTCTCCCTGCCGGTGATCTTTGGGGTGTTGACCACCGTCGCTACCTTCATGCCTCTTCTCCTGGGCCCTGGAACCTTCGGCCAGGTGTTTGGCGTGATAGCTACAGTGGTCATGTGCTGCCTGGCCTTCTCGCTGATTGAATCCCAGCTGATTCTACCTTCCCACCTCGGTCACAGTCGGTCCGGGTCTGCCGCTAGTGAGATAGGGCTGCTGTTGATTCCTATCCTCGGTATTGCGTTGCTGGAAATCGCCTGGGATGCGCGCAGCTATATGGGGTTTGCCATTGCCACGCTGGTGCTGCTCTATTTGCTGCACCTGGCGGGCGTCTCGAAGCCCGTTGCGGAGACAGTGGTAAAGTTTCAGGGGCGTGTATCCAATGGCATTGAAGCGCTTATCGGTGTGCAATTCCGCGCCCTGGTAGAGCGGGCAGTGGCCGCCCGCTATGTCGTCGTTGCTCTTGCCATGGTGGCGTTCCTATCTGCCGTAGGTATTCTGGGTAGCGGCCGTTTGCCATTTTCGTTTTTCCCGCCGCTGGAGTCAGACCAGGCCATTGCCCAGCTGACGATGCCTCTGGGTACCCCCGCCTCGGTGACAGATGCCGCAGTGCTGCACCTGGAAAAGACCGCGCAGCAACTGCAGCGTGACCTCGAAGTAGAATATCCGGCGGCCCCGCCAGTCACCCATATTCTGTCAGCCGTTGGCAGCCAGCCCAGCAGCAGCGGCGGCGGCGGGCCGAGAGCTGGCGACAGCCCTGCTGCCGGCGGTGGCCACCTGGGGGAAGTCACCCTGCAGTTAACCCCCAGCCAGTCGCGAAAGATTGATACGCGCGAAGTGGCCAACCGCTGGCGGGAGCTGGCCGGTCCAATCGCTGACGCGGTGGAGCTGAAATTCAGCACCTCCCTGTTCAACGCCGGCAATGCAATCGATATCCAGCTGGAAGGCGCTAACGTGGATGACCTGCGTATTGTTGCCGCGAAGTTACGCGAAAAACTTGCCACCTATCCCGGCGTTATTGATATCACGGATTCTTTCCGCGCGGGTAAACAGGAACTCAAGCTTGATGTCCAGCCATCCGGTGAAGCCCTGGGCTTATCGTTGGCGATGCTGGCGAGGCAGGTGCGACAGGCATTTTATGGTGAAGAGGCCCAGCGTATCCAGCGCGGTCGTGATGATGTGCGGGTCATGGTGCGTTATACCGAGGCTGAACGAAAATCACTTGCCACTCTCAACGATATGCGGATCCGCACGCCCGACGGTGCCGAGGTGCCATTCCAGACGGTTGCCAAAGCCGAACTTGGGCGCGGCTACTCGAGTATTCGCCGCGCCGACCGGCAGCGGATTGTCAGTGTCATCGCCGATGTCGACCGGGCGCAGATTACCGCCAATGAGGTTCTTGCTGACCTGCGTGCCGGGGCCATCCAGGAGATCATGCAGGACTATCCGCGTATAGGTTACAGCCTGGAGGGTGAGCAGGCCGAACAGGGGGAGGCCATCGGTAGTCTAGTGCCCATGTTTGGTATTGCCCTGTTTGTTATTTTTGCACTATTGGCTGTACCGCTGCATTCCTATAGCCAACCGTTGATTATCATGAGCGTCATACCCTTTGCCTTCGTCGGTGCTATCTGGGGTCACGTCATTATGAAATATTTTGGTCTGGTGGCAGGCCTGGCGATGCCTTCGGCGATGGGCTTTATTGCTGCCTCGGGCGTGGTGGTGAACTCGAGCCTGGTGCTGGTGCACAATGTGAATCAACGCCGCAAACTTGGGGAACACTTTCACGACGCGGTACTGCATGCGGCTGTATCGCGCTGCCGGCCCATTATACTGACGTCTCTGACCACCTTTGTGGGCCTGTTGCCGCTGATGTTTAATCGCAGCGTACAGGCTCAATTCCTCGTCCCTATGGCGGTGTCGCTGGCCTTCGGGGTGCTGTTCGCCACTATAGTGACGCTGCTGGTAGTCCCCTCGGGTTACATTATCCTTGAGGACCTCAGGCGCTTTTTTGGCGGTGATAAGCGCGTGCTGAATGATGCGGTGAAAGAAAAGTCCGGTTAGGCGCAGACCTCAGGTCCGGGGATGGGCAATCACCTGCAAATCCTTAATCCCGTGCACAAAACTGTGCTCCAGCCGAACCGGCTCACCGACTACTTCAAGGCGCTCGAAACGCTTGAGAATTTCCTCCCAGACAATGCGTAACTGGGCCTCGCCAACACGGTTGCCCATGCAGCGGTGAATACCAAAGCCAAAGGCGATATGCCGGCGCACATTGGGCCTATCAATGATGAACTGGTCGGCCTGCTCAAAGATCTCTTCGTCACGATTACCCGAGGCGTACCACATGGCCACCTTGTCGCCTTTTTTTATCAGCTGGCCACCGATCTCGATATCCTGCGTTGCGGTGCGGCGCATATAGGACAGGGGTGTCTGGTAGCGAATAATTTCAGACACGGCGCTTTCCACCAGTGTTGGAGTGTCCTTGAGTTTCTGCAACTCCTGCGGGAACTGGTGCATGAACCAGACGCCGC
>JAIBDN010000052.1 GCA_024686215.1 Gammaproteobacteria bacterium
CGGCCCAGAAAAAGCGTGCCCACCCCGTGCACCAGCGTATTGCTGGTTCGACCCAGGCCGCGCCGCAAGCGGCCAAAAAATCCTGCGCTTTCTGCGCTATCCGGCGGTGCAGCAGGCGCCACATCGGGTTCAACTGCAGGAGCCGGTTGCGCGGATGGCTGCGGGGCATTCGCCACGGACTCGACGAGCTCGGGCTGCTCAGGGTTGTGGATTGGCGCGCCGGTCTCGGACACTGCTGCATCGGCTATGGCGACCTGCTCTTGTTGCTGTGCAGGATCCTCTGTGCTGACTACCGCTGGCTCATCCGCCGTTTTTTTACGCTTGAAAAATTTCATAGTTGTCGTGCTAGAGTGTGCTGCAGACGGGGTGCCTGCGAAGGCGCCTATCCTACCACCCTTGCACGATGCGAAGAAATGCCGAGAAACCCGAAAGGCGCCGGAAAGCCCAGCCAGTTACGGATTATTGGTGGCCAATGGCGCGGCCGCAAGCTGACCTTTCAACCGCAACCAGGACTGCGGCCGACCACCGACCGTATACGCGAGACGCTGTTCAATTGGCTGGCGAGCGAGTTACATGGCGCGCGCTGCGCGGATCTATTTGCAGGCAGCGGCGCGCTGGGGCTGGAGGCCCTTTCTCGAGGCGCCGGTCACTGCGATTTTGTTGATCAGTCGCCACAGGTAGTCGAGCAATTGCGGCAACACCTGGAAACATTACAGGCAGGATCCTCGGGCCACTATCACGCAGGTTCTGCTCTGGAGTTTCTGGCCGGCGCAAGCGCTGCTTACGACATTGTATTTATAGATCCGCCCTTCGGGCAGGCGCTGGTTGAGCCCACCTGCGCCGCGCTAACCCGGGGTGATCTTTTAGCGCCCGGTGCGCTGGTATACATTGAAGCAGCAGTGGACGAAGAGACGCCGGAATTACCGGGCAACTGGATCGAGCACCGCCACAAGCACGCCGGCGCAGTGGCCTACCGCCTGTATAGAGTCGAGTAGAGAAAAATACGGATAGTTGCGCACGCATTGTCGGTTGCTGACAAATTGTTTACCATCCGCTCCTTCTGCCGCCGGCCAGGGCCAGCAACATGCGCACACATTCCGTCATTTATCCGGGAACCTTCGATCCCATCACCAATGGTCACGTGGATCTTACCGAGCGTGCCGCTCGCCTTTTCGACCGGGTAGTGGTGGCCATCGCCCACAGCGAGAAAAAGACCCCGCTGTTTACGCTGCAGCAGCGCATCGAATTGTGTGAGTCGTCGCTGGCGCATCTGGACAACGTCGAAGTGGTGGGTTTCAGTAACCTGCTGATAGATTTTGCAAAAAGCCAGGGGGCACGCTGTGTCCTGCGTGGCTTGCGTGCTGTGGCAGATTTTGAGTATGAATTCCAACTGGCCAATATGAACCGTGCCATGTACCCGGAATTTGAGAGTATTTTTCTCACCCCCTCCGAGAACCTTTCATATATTTCATCGTCCCTGGTCAGGGAGATAGCGGCACTGGATGGGGACATTAGCCCCTTCGTGCCACCGCAGGTTGCGGCAGCACTAGAACAGCGCTTTGCAGATTAATCTACAGCGGGCGCCAGGCCCGCTTTGACTAACTGACGAATCAGGGAAAGTCGCTGGGCCCGACGTAAGGATACTTATCATCCAGGCCTGCCTGGGCTTCGGCCTCTTCCTTTTCGGCATTGCGCTCACTCTGGGCACGGTCCTTACCTGTATAACCGATATTGCGACACCCCAGGCAGCGCCAGAAGGTCGCCTGGGCAGGACCCAACATCAGCGACTCGGCCGCCTCGCTGGAGTGACCCGCCATCAGTGTGAATGGCAGACTCACCAGCCATACCGCGGCGCCCCCAACTGTCATGACCGCCCCTATGGGTCGGGCCACCAGCAGGTCACCCACCATGGCAGCTTCATTAGGACTCTCATCTATCGCTGACTGGGCCCACAGTAGCTGCGGTAACATCAGACAGCCAATCATGAGGGCTGTTGTGGCGCGGTGAGCGCCTTGTTTTATTTTCATAATTATCTCCCGGGTTCCCTTTCCCGTTCCCCTATGCACTTACAGTGTAGCCTGTTCAGCGCTGACAGGCCACGCAGTAAACACTACTGCGCTGACCCAGGCGCACCTCTCGTAAGGGCCGCTTACAGCACTTACAGGGGAGTCCTGCGCGGCCATAAACAGAGAGCTGCTGGGCGAAGTAGCCAGGCTTGCCATCACCCCCGACAAAATCTCTCAAGGTAGTGCCGCCTTGATCTATAGCCGAAGTAAGTACTTGCTTAATGTTATCTGACAGGCGCTGGTAGCGCAGCGCAGAAATGCGCCCCGCGGGGCGGTCAGGGCGAATGCCAGACAGGAACAGGGCCTCGTTAGCGTAAATATTACCAACACCAACTACCACTTTTCCGTCCATCACGAAGGGCTTTACCGCCCCTTTGCGACCACGTGAACGGCGATACAACAGATCACCATCGAATTGCTCAGACAGAGGTTCAGGCCCCAGGTGACTCAATAGGGGGTGCTGCTCGTGTGGCTCCAGCCACAAAAAGCAGCCAAAACGCCGTGGGTCATTGAAGCGCAGGCAGTGCTTGTCCTGGAACAGGATGTCAATGTGATCATGCTTGCCCGGTGGTTGCGCCGGATCTATCACGCGCAGCGAACCCGACATGCCCAGGTGCACCAGCAAGGTCCCGGCAGAGGTTCGAAACAACAGGTATTTCGCGCGCCGCTCCACCGCTTCGATACGCTGACCCCGTAACTTTCTTGTCAGGTCCGCCGGTACCGGCCAACGCAACCGCGACTCGCGCACTACGATCTGGCGCACCTCGCGACCAAGACTGTAGGGCTCAACACCGCGGCGTGTGGTTTCTACTTCAGGTAATTCAGGCATGCACGGATACTAGCAGCGAATCCATTAGAGCAGGGTATAGAAGCGCCCAACATAAAAAAACCCCGGACGAGCCGGGGTTTTCCTGATACTGCTGCGCCAGGGGGCAACTACTTGATTTTGCCTTCCTTGTACATCACATGCTTACGCGCAACAGGATCGTATTTTTTCATTTCCAGCTTATCTGGAGTAGTACGCTTGTTCTTATCAGTGGTATAGAAATGCCCTGTACCAGCTGAAGAGTTCATTCTGACTTTCTCTCTCATTGCTACTCTCCCTTAAACCTTTTCGCCGCGGGTGCGCATATCGGTCAGGACCTGCTCGATGCCCTTCTTGTCGATGATACGCATGCCCTTGCTTGAAACACGCAGGCTAACAAAACGCTTCTCGGATTCAACCCAGAAACGGTGCTTATGCAAATTTGGCAAAAAACGGCGACGTGTGCGGTTTTTCGCGTGTGAAACGTTGTTTCCTGTTATCGGACGCTTGCCGGTAACCTGACATACTCTGGCCATGTTCAAATCTCTCCCATATAAAGACGCGGGAATCAGTTAAAAAAAGGTGTGGCTTTACGGGTAAAACAGGGACCCAGCCGCGCGGAGCGCGACTTTATACCAGAACACCCCCACCATAGCAAGCCAAAGATAAGTGCCAGCGTGGGACGACTGCAGCTTATAGCAGGCCCTGTTCGGCAAAGGAGTACTCCCTCCCGCGCCCTACTATTATATGGTCCAATACCCTGATATCCAGCAAGCTCAGTGCGGCACACAGGCGTTCGGTAATGCGCCGGTCGGCAGCACTGGGCTCCGCCACCCCGGAAGGGTGATTATGGGCAAAAATGACAGCGGCGGCATTGTACTGCAAGGCCCGAACCGCCACCTCCCGCGGATAGACCGCAGCGCCGTCCAGAGTACCCAGAAACAAGTCCTCGCAGCGCAACACGCGGTGCTGGCTATCCAGAAACAAACAACTGAATACTTCCCGCGCCTGGCCACCAAGATGATACTGCAGAAAGCGCCGGGTTTTATCCGGGCTGGACAGCACATCACCACTAGTCAGTACCTGGAGGGCCTGGCGTCGAGCAAGCTCCAGGGCCGCCCGCAACTGGGCGTATTTGGCACGGCCAACGCCTGCACAGGCCAGCAAGCTGGAACGCTGAGCATGCATGACCCCATCCAGGCCCGCATATTGAACAAGCAGACTGCGCGCCAGGTCCAGAGCGCTGCAGCCTCGATAACCCGTCTGCAGCAGCACAGCCAGCAGTTCTGCGTCTGACAAGGCGTCAGCCCCTCTTTCCAGTAGCTTGTCGCGAGGCCCTTCCCCCGCTGGCCAATCACCTATGCCCATAGCACTCCTCCCTGAGCTGCCACGCCACTGCGGTGTCAAATAAACCGGTGTGATGGTATCTTTCCACCCCCGAAAAGCTATTTTCCCGGTTTGGACGATTAAATGGCACATCTTTTCAAGCGCAATGTCCTACTGGGTGTCACCGGCGGAATTGCGGCTTACAAGTCAGCAGAGCTGATCAGGCAACTGCAGTTACTTGGCGCCAATGTGCGCGTCATCATGACCCACGGTGCCCGGGAGTTCATTACGCCTTTGACACTGCAAGCGCTGTCGGGTAATCCGGTGCATACAGAACTGCTCGACGAACAGGCAGAACAGGGGATGGGTCACATTGAACTGGCCCGCTGGGCCGACCTGCTATTAATAGCACCTGCCACAGCTGATTTACTGGCGCGACTGGCAACTGGAAGGGCCGACGACTTGCTGACCACAACGGCGCTGGCCACTGCCGCTCCACTACTGGTGGCTCCCGCCATGAATCAGCAGATGTGGCGTGACCAGGCTACCACTGACAACATTGCCACCTTAGCGACACGCGGGGTGCATCTCGTAGGGCCCGCTGCGGGCGAGCAGGCCTGCGGGGATGTAGGGCCGGGACGCATGGAAGAACCGACCATCATCGCTGCGGCAGCGGCAGGGCTATTTCAGAGCGGGCTACTGGCGGGCAAACGCGTGGTTATCACCGCCGGACCAACCCGCGAAGCCATGGATCCAGTGCGCTACATTTCTAATCACAGTTCCGGCAAAATGGGCTATGCCCTGGCACAAGCAGCAGTAGATGCGGGAGCCAGTACTACGCTGGTCAGCGGCCCCGTCAACGTCCCCGTACCCGACGGCGTGCACAAGGTGAGTGTGGAAAGCGCGGAGCAGATGCTGGATCAATGCCAGGCACTGCTGGGAGAGTGCGACATATTTATTGCCTGTGCCGCGGTAGCAGATTACCGCCCCGCCAGCATAGAACAGCACAAGATCAAGAAAGGAGCAGAGCAGCTTACCCTGGAACTGGTGCGCAACCCGGACATCGTCGCGGCAGTGGCGAACAGCGCGCAAGCCCCTTTTACCGTTGGCTTTGCCGCCGAGACCAATGATGTACTGAGCTATGCCAGAGACAAAATGCAACGCAAAGGCCTGGACATGATTGTTGCTAATGACGTCTCCGATCAGAACATAGGCTTTAACAGCGACCAGAATGCCGTAACCGTAATGTGGAGTGATGGTGAGCAGGCGCTGCCTTGCGCGAGTAAAAACAGCATCGCCACGCAAATAGTGGCGTTGATTGCGCAAAACAAACCTTGAGCACAGTAATTACACCGCGCTAACCCCGATCCGGATAAATAAAAGAAGCAAGATGCGTTTAAGTCCGAGCCGCTCCGTAATATGATTGCCCGAGACACCAGCGAACTGACCAACTTGATGCTGAAACTTAAAAAGAATAAGAAGTCCGAGCCCAAAGCAGGCAGCAAAGATCAGCCCGCCAAAAAACCCCAGGGCATTGTGGCCAAAGGTAATGCCCTTAAATCCATAGCAGTCATCGCACTGCTGGCTGCAATAGCGCCAGTCGCCCTCGGGTTCAGCTATCTTATTTTCCTGCGCGATCCAACACTGCAGACGCAACAAATTGAACGAATTGCGGCCTCCTTTGCCACACAGCAAGCCACCAACATGCACCGCTTGATAGTCCGCTTAAGAGATCGCATTCACAGCGCAGCCGGATCGCCACTGGCATTGTCAGCGATCGCCAACCAATCCGGTGAGGACATCGGCCTGGTGGAGCAGGCCATGCTGGATTATTTCCCGGAAGTGATCAGCCTGAAGATCGTCGCCATTGGTGACATGGGCACGGCGCAACTGGAAGGCGCGGACAGTGGCTTACGCAATCATATCGAGGTCGACCTGGTCAGGCGCACCAGCGGCGAGGAGCAAACCCAGCCTGAGGCGTACAAATTCGAAAACCGATGGTTCACCTCAATGGCGGCGCTGGTAAGTCACCCGCGAATCGCCGAACGCAAGGCGGTGATTATCGTCACGCTGGACAACGAGCAAATAGAAAAGCAACTGCAGTCTCTGGACAGCAGTGCAGGTAAATTTGCCATGGAGCAAGTCTACACCGACTCTTCCGGTACCCAACGGACCAATGTCATCGCCTTTTCTGGCAGTGGCGATGGTGCTGAATATACCCAGCGCGCCGTCATTCCAGAGACCCCCTGGCGTATTGCATTTACCCCGTCCAGATCAATGCTGGACAGTATCAGCATCCAGCGCTGGCCGCTTTTTTCGGTGCTGGCGGTATCCATTCTCGCGGTGATTTGCGCCATCGCTATTTTCCTGGTCATGCTGCCACGCAAGCTGCAGGGTGAAATTAGTCGGATTATTTCTGCTGCAGAAGTAAAGACTCCTCTGGACCTGGCAATCCCCGAGCTGGTTGGCATCGCCAAGCAATTGCGTCTAGCTACCCTGAGAACCCAACGCCAGAGCACCGGCGCAGCGCCATCGGGCATACCCGTTGCAGACGTGCAGGAATCTTTCGAGAAACAGGGCTCTGAGTTGACCAACCCGATGTTTCAGGCCAGAAGTATGCTGGATGACGATGAAGAAACACTGGACCTGGACCTCGCCGGTAACAGTGATCTGGAAGCCAACCCGGCGAGCTCTCACCTGCCTGAACATATCTTCCGCGCCTACGATGTTCGTGGTGACGCTGAATCCGAGCTCACCGACGAGCTAGTGGCCGATATCGGCAAAGCCATTGGCAGTATTGCCGGGGAGATGGGTGAACAGGCCCTGATTGTGGGCTGCGACGGCCGGCTATCAAGCCCGCGTATCAAGTCGGCACTGGTGCGGGCGCTGATGGAGAGCGGTAGGGATGTTATCGATATAGACCTGGTCCCCACACCGCTACTGTATTTCGCCACCCGGCACCTGAGCTGCAAGTCCGGCATCATGGTGACCGGCAGCCACAACCCCGGCCACTTCAATGGCCTTAAAATAGTGCTGAACCAGCAAACTATCGCCGCCGGTGGCATCCAGGATATACGCAACAGGGTCCTGAGCAAGGAGTTCAGCAAGGGCAACGGCAGAATGATCCGCGAGAACATCGTGCCGGCATACATGGAAGAGGTGCTGCACGATATTGCTATCGCTGTTCCCCTGAAGATTGTTATTGACGCCGGCAATGGCGCCACCGGCCGTATTGCACCACAGCTGTTCGAGGATCTAGGCTGCGAGGTAATACCTCTGTTTTGTGAGATAGACGGCAATTTTCCCAATCATTCGCCGGATACCAGCAACGAGAGCAACCTGGCAGATCTGGCGCGTGTGGTGCAGGAAAAGGAAGCCGATTTTGGTGTCGCCTTTGATGGCGATGGCGATCGTCTCGCGATCGTGACGCCCAGCGGGCGCATAGTACGCTCCGACGTATTGTTAATGATTTACGCTCAGGACGTGGTATCACGCAACCCGGGAGCGGACGTGGTGTTCGATGTAAAGTGCAGCCGCAACCTCACCAAACTGATCACCCGCCACGGTGGCCGACCAGTATTGTGGAAAACCGGCCACGCCTTTATGAAAGAGAAGATGGCGGAGACCGGTGCACTGCTGGGCGGTGAGTTTTCCGGGCATATGTTCTTCGGTGAGCGCTGGTATGGCTTTGACGACGGAATGTATGCGGCGGGCCGCCTGGCAGAGATATTGAGCACCCACGGGGACAGCCTGGACCAGGTACTGGAAGCATTTCCAGAGAGCTTTAATACGCCGGAAATTATTATCCCGATAGCGGATAATGAGAAATTCCAGGTAATGGCCAAGCTCGTCGATACTGCGGACTTCTCTTCAGGCAAGGTCAACACCATGGACGGCATCAGGGTAGACTTCAGCCAAGGCTGGGGCTTGGTGCGCGCTTCCAATACCGGACCAGCACTGACTGCTCGTTTTGAGGCGGATAGCGTAGAGTCCCTGGAAGCTATCCAGGCGGATTTTCGTGAACAGATCGCTCGTGTAGCCCCTGATTTGCAGCTGACCTTTTAAATCCCGCTACAGGCGCCAATTTCACTTACAGGTTACAACATGTCACTCGATCGCGAAGCAGCCCTCAATGTCGCCCAGGTACTGACCGAGGCGTTGCCCTATATACAGCGCTTCATCGGCAAGACGATCGTGGTCAAGTTTGGTGGCAACGCCATGGTAGACCCGGTATTGCACGACAGTTTTGCCCGGGACGTAGTGCTGATGAAACTGGTGGGAATGAACCCCGTGGTAGTCCACGGCGGTGGACCGCAAATCGGCTCTCTATTAAAGAAGTTGAACATTCACACGGAATTTGTCGACGGTATGCGGGTGACTGACGCCGAAACCATGGATGTCGTGGAAATGGTGCTGGGTGGCAGCGTTAATAAGGAGATTGTGGCTTCTATCAACCGCAATGGTGGCAGGGCTATCGGTGTTACCGGAAAGGACGGGAACCTGATAAGGGCAAAGAAACTGCAGGTCACCCGGCACGGCCCCGAACTGGAAGTGCCGGAAATCATTGATATTGGCCATGTGGGTGAGGTCGAGCAAATCGACACTGCAGTCATCAATGTGATTATCGACAGTGACTTCATTCCGGTGATCGCGCCCATAGGGGTGGGGGAAGACGGCAGTACCTATAATATCAATGCCGACCTGGTAGCCGGCAAGCTGGCGCAGGTGATGCAGGCGGAAAAGCTGATGTTATTAACCAACGTTGCCGGCCTCCTGGACAAAGAGGGCGACATCCTCACCGGACTGACCACATCCCAGGTTGACGGGCTGATTGCCGATGGCACCATCAGTGGTGGCATGCTGCCCAAAATTGGCTGTGCCCTGGATGCTGTCAAATCAGGGGTCGCCAGCGCCCACATTATAGACGGGCGAATGCCCCATGCTGTGTTACTGGAAACCTTCACCGATGAGGGAATGGGCACGCTAATCAGCAACAAACGCATCCAAAGTGAAAAATAAACGAAAAATCGCCTCCATATCGCTCAGGCTTATTGCAGCCTTAGCAGGTAATCGCTAGCATTGCGCGTAACGCGAATCGACCTGGACCGCTATGCCACCCCGCAAATCCCAACGCCGCCAGCAAATTCTAGAGGCACTCGCCCAGATGCTGGAAGCCAATCCCGGTAGCCGGATCACTACAGCTGGCCTGGCCAGACAAGTCGGTGTTTCTGAAGCGGCCCTGTATCGTCACTTCCCCAGCAAATCAAAAATGTTTGAGGGCCTCATCGAGTTTATTGAGGAGACCCTGTTCAGCCGTATCAATATCATTCTCGGTGAGGAACCGGCCGCAGCAGCACGCTGCCAAAAAATGCTGATGCTGTTGCTGGCCTTTACCGAGCGCAACCCGGGCATAACCCGTATCCTCACTGGTGATGCCCTCGCCGGAGAGGCGGAGCGCCTGCATCTGCGAGTGGCCCAGTTGTTTGACCGTTTTGAAACCCAGTTGAAACAAGTCATCAGGGAGGCAGAAGTACGCGAGGGACTGCGACCGGTCATCCCGCTGCCAGCCGCTGCCAATCTGCTGATGGCTGCCGCCGAGGGCCGTATTTCACAATACGTGCGCAGTGATTTTCAGCGTGCGCCGACCACCGATTGGGCGCAGCAGTGGGAATTATTAATAGATGGCTTTTTCCGTGAAGCCATCACCCAGCCCATTCCCGGGCAAGCAACCAGCTTCGTCAGTTAGGTATTACTCGGACTGCAGGGGCTACTTGGGGTCCTGGGCCAGCATCGAGCGGCGCAATTCCACCACTTGCAGCAGCAAAGCGAAGCGATCTATATCCGCCTGGTAGCCTTGGGACACCGCCTCAATTTCTTGCTCGCGATCAGCAATGGCACGGTCTGTGACGGTTATTTCTCCCTGTAATTCCTCTATCACCTGCAGGTGCTTCACGTCGACTTCTTTGCCGCTGCGTTCCAGATCAGCGGCCTGCGCCTGGTAGTTTTCCACCTGGTGCTTGAATGAGCCCCGGTTGCTTTTGAGGATACTCACCCTGATGCGCAGGGCGCGCAGATCGCGCTCCCGGGCAGACTCTATATCTTCAATGGTACTGTAGCGCAGCAGCAGGGATTCATCCCACTTGCGCAGTCGCTCCTGCTCCGCTTCCGCTTGGGCTTGCAGATTTTCCTCAGCACTGCGCTGCGACTTTTCTTCTTCGGTCAGCTCCCTGGGGACCACCTTGGTGACCACGCCGTCCTCATTGAGCACCTCATAGCCCCTCCCGGCGTACTCAATGGGTACGCGGTAATCGATCACCATCTTGCCTTCGCCGTCATAGTAGCGATAAAGCTCCGCGCAGAGCGTGGCTGGAGCCACCCCGAGCAACAGGATAGCCGTCAAAAATAGCGGAAATTGCACAGTTCTAGTCATCATGTGCACAATATAAAACCTGGGCCGGCTCGGTACAAGTCAAACACCGTAGCGTTGCCGGTACGTTTGCATGCCCTGCAGTGCACCCTCTGGCCCACCCCCGGAAGCTTCCAGGTATTCAATGATATGGCTCATATCGACAATACTGAGAACCGGCACGGCGTAGGCCTGCTCCACTTCCTGGATAGCGGACAGCTCTCCGGCCCCCCGCTCCTGTCGGTTCAGGCCAATCGCAACCCCCGCCAGCGTTGCCCCGGCAATTTCTATCATGGTAATAACCTCACGCACTGCGGTGCCCGCTGTTATTACATCATCTATTATCAACACGCGCCCTGCTAATGGCGCACCTACCAGAAGACCGCCCTCTCCGTGGTTTTTTGCTTCTTTGCGGTTATAGGCAAAAGGCACATCAATACCGTGATGATCGGCCAATGCCACCGCGGTAGCGCTGGCCAGCGGAATGCCCTTGTAGGCGGGCCCCAGCAAAACATCGAACGCTACACCGGATTCGACAATACGCCGGGCATAACAGCGACCCAGTGATGCCAGGGCCCGGCCGCTGGAAAATGCGCCTGCATTAAAGAAATAGGGACTGATACGGCCTGATTTGAGGGTAAATTCGCCGAATTTGAGTACATCGTACTGTCTGGCTAGTTCAATGAATTCTGTCTGGTAGGCTTGCATTGGGTTTGACGATCCTTAAACGAAGCATTGTAATCCGTGGATTCCAATATAGAATACGCAGTCTGGTATTGATCGCTCACTACCAGCGGGATTTGCCGCTGACTGCACTTTACGATAACACCATAATAATCAGCGGCAAGATCTGCAGTTTTCATTATCGGATTTTTTCTGCTGACCCTAACGGGAAAGCCAAGATACGCATATGACATGGGTGCCACTACAGGCGCCGATATAATACACGCTCTCATACCAAGGGGCTATGAATGAGGATCATCAGTTTCAGTGCCGACGGCATTAAACCTGCTGCGGAAAAAGGATTTTACGACTGGCTGAAAGAACAGGATGCAGATTTTATCTGCATCCAGGACCTGCGGTGTTCGGAGTATGACCTGCAGGACAATCTGTACTTTCCAGAAGACTATAATGCCTACTTTTTCGATGATATAGATGGCAAAGCCAACGGCGTAGCCATCTATTGTCGACAGCTACCCAAGGCCATCATGACCGGGCTGGGCTTCGCTGATTTTGACATGGAAGGGCGCTATATTCAGGCCGACTACGAGAATCTTAGCGTGGCCTGCCTGTTAGCACCCAGCGCGGAACAGGGCAATGCGGAACAGCAGACCCGCAAAAACGAATTTTACGAGCTATTGGGCGGTCACCTGCAGAAGGTGCGCAACAAACGTCGGGAATTTATCATCTGTGGCAACTGGCATCTCGCGCACACCCCGGGTGATGTGCAGGACACCGAAAGCAATAGCACCGCCTCCGGCTTCCTGGCGGAGGAGCGCCAGTGGATGAGCGAGTTACTGGCCTCCGGCTACGTGGATGCCTTTCGAGAGATCAATTCCGACACTGACGAATTCAGCTGGTGGCCCGCTAATGATCGCGACAACAATGGCTGGCGCAGCGATTTTCACATCGTTTCCCAGGGGCTGAAGTACACAGTGGATTACGGAGCAATCTACAAGAGCAAAGTATTCTCCAGCCATGCGCCCATTATCATGGATTACGATATCGAACTATAGGCACAGTCTTTTCTGCAGCAGGGCCACCTTAGGCCCTACCCCTTTTTTTGCTCAGGAAGCCAGTGCTTCTTTTTGCCGGGTTATCAGTTCGTCAATACCTTTTGCCGCCAGATCCAGCATGCCGTCAAGCTCCTCGCGCGCAAAGGGTGCACCTTCAGCCGTACCCTGAACCTCTATAAAGCCGCCGGATTCGCCCATGATGACATTCATGTCGGTATCCGCCGCAGAGTCCTCCGGATAATCCAGGTCCAGTACCGGTACTCCCTGGTAGACGCCTACCGAGACTGAGGCAATCATCTGTTGCAATGGACTCGCTTTTATCAGCTTTTCAGACTGCATATAGGAAATGGCGTCTACCAGCGCCACACAGGCACCGGTAATCGAGGCTGTGCGTGTGCCGCCATCGGCCTGAATCACATCGCAATCTATATTGATGGTGTTTTCACCCAGCAAAGACAGGTCCAAAGCGGCGCGCAGGGAACGGCCTATCAGCCGCTGTATCTCTACCGTGCGTCCCCCCTGCTTGCCTCGGCTGGCCTCGCGCCCCATTCGCGTGCCCGTGGAACGCGGCAACATGCCGTATTCTGCGGTGACCCAGCCACGCCCTTGCCCGCGCATAAAGCGCGGTACACCCTTTTCAACAGAAGCTGTGCAGATCACCCGGGTCTTACCAAAACTGACTAATACAGATCCCTCAGCATGGCAGGTAAAATCGCGCGTGATACTGATATCACGCAGTTGCTCTGGCGAACGGCCGCTGGGTCTTTCCATGGGGTATAACTCCGTATCAAATGAGGGGCGCAAGTATACGCCAGTAACACGGCCTGTGCGCGTCACAGGCAAGCTGCTACACTCAAAATCTTTCTTCCTAACAACAGTTACAGGACTATTAGCCAGCCCAATGATTTATAGCATGACGGCGTTTGCACGTGAGAGCAGCACTACTGAGCAGGGGGTCCTGACAGTGGAACTGCGTTCAGTTAATCACCGCTACCTGGACTGCAGCTTTAAGCTGCCCGACGCCTTGCGTCCGCTGGAGCCGAAATTGCGCGAGCAAGCCACCAGGGCGCTGGCCCGAGGCAAACTGGACTGCCTGATACGGCTGCAGTCGCATCCTGCGCGCAGCGGGGAGTGGCAGGTAGATAACGCCCAACTGGAACGCCTGCTGGCAGCCGCCAGCGCCATCGAGCAGCACATGGAGCAGAGTCGGCCACTGAGTGCACTGGAGATACTGCAGTTCCCGGGGATTTGCTCCACCCAGGAACAATCAGACGAATTGTTACTAAAGGAAGCGGGCGAGTTGTTCGCGCACAGCCTGGACAACCTGAAGCGCAGCCGCGAACGCGAGGGTGCCAAATTGGCGCAGATGGTGCTGGACCGGCTGCAGCAGCTGGAAGCGGAGGTAAGCACCACGCGGAAAGTTCTGCCGGATATACTGCAGCAACAACGTGAGCGCGTCATCACCCGGATAAACGACCTTGATATGGAGCCGGATCAGGGCAGGCTGGAGCAAGAATTGGTCTATATGGCGCAAAAGGCCGACGTAGACGAGGAGCTGGACCGCCTGGAAGCGCATATAACGGAAATCCGTCGCGCCCTGGAACAGGGCGGCCCCTGTGGTCGACGCCTGGATTTCCTGATGCAGGAGCTCAACCGCGAGGCCAACACCCTGTCTTCCAAGTCGGTGTCCAGCACCACCACCCAGAGCGCGGTGGAATTGAAAGTGCTGATCGAACAGATGCGCGAACAGATCCAGAACATCGAGTAGCAGCGGAAAAAATCACAGGAAGTAGCATGAGCCAAACCGGAACACTGTATACCGTATCGGCGCCCTCTGGCGCGGGTAAAACCAGCCTGGTCAAAGCCCTGGTCGAGCGCTGCGCAGGGGTGCGGGTATCTGTATCACACACCACCCGGGACATTCGCCCGGGAGAGCTGGATGGGGTGAACTACCACTTTACCCACGAAGACAATTTTTTGAGCATGCTGCAGCGGCAAGAATTTCTGGAGCACGCGCGGGTATTTGGCAATCTGTATGGCACTTCGCGGCTGTGGGTAGAGCAGGAACTCACTGCAGGCACCGACGTCATCCTCGAAATCGACTGGCAGGGGGCGCAACAGGTCAAGCAGCTGCTGCCCGACACCCGGTGCATTTTTATCATGCCACCTTCACGGGAAACCCTGGAGCAACGCCTCAACGCCCGCGGGCAGGACAATGCCAGTGTCATCGCGGCACGTATGGCAGAGGCCGTGGAGGAGATGTCGCACTATGTCGACAGCGATTACCTGGTGGTCAACCAGGACTTCGAAGAAGCGCTGGGGGACTTACAGGCTATTGTCAGTAGCATGCGCTTGCGTACCGCGCGCCAAAGCCAGGTATTACAGCCCATGCTGGCGGACCTGGTCGGCTAGCCGGCGCGCTTATCCTCCCTCGGCCATCTACTATCCACGCATTATTCACGCTGGACGAACACCCCATAGTTTGGGGTATACTTGAGGGTTCCGCCGGAGCAGTATCGCTGCCCGGTCCGGGGTAGCGGGAAATCGCCAGCTTGCAGCAGGCAAGCCACTCCAGTTTTTAACTTGCAGCCTTGAGTACTAAAGCCCTCAGGCAGCGCATTCAATATGGGAAGAATCAAGTAATGGCACGCGTAACTGTTGAAGATTGTCTTGAAAATGTCGCAAACCGTTTTGAGCTGGTGATGGTCGCCAGCAAGCGCGCCCGGCAGATGGCCACTGGCGGCAAAGATCCGTTGGTCCAGGAAGAATCCGACAAGCCCACCGTTATCGCATTGCGCGAAATAGCCGAAGGCCTGATTGGACCGGAGATCCTCACTCGGGAAGAAGAAATGGATGCCGAGGAAGAGTTGGCAGAAGTCATGGAGGCCAGCGAGGCCTTGTAATCCCAAGGGCATCCATGGCAGGAATCATACAATAGCGATATGCAGACCATTGATGCCCTCACTACCACCCTGCGCAGTTATCTCGATCCAGAGCAAAGCAATCAAGTAAAGCGCGCCTACTTTTTCGCCGAACAGGCGCACTTTGGCCAGCTGCGACGCAGCGGCGAACCCTACGTCACCCACCCCCTGGCTGTTGCCGGTATTCTTGCCGATATGCACATGGACCATCAGAGCCTGATGGCCGCGATGCTGCACGATGTCATAGAAGACACCGGCATTGAGAAATCTGCAATTGGCACCCAGTTCGGGTCCACCGTGGCTGAACTGGTAGACGGCGTCAGCAAACTGACGCAGATGGAATTTGAGTCACTGGAAGAAAAGCAGGCGGAAAACTTCCAAAAAATGGCCCTGGCCATGGCCCAGGATATACGCGTCATTCTGGTAAAACTCGCCGATCGCCTGCACAACATGCGCACTCTGGGCGTATTGCAGACCTCCAAAGCACGACGCATCGCCAGGGAAACACTGGAGATATACGCACCGATAGCGATGCGCCTGGGTATGAACAACGTGCGTATGGAGTTCGAAGACCTCGGGTTTTCCGCACTTTATCCCATGCGGGCCACACGCATCGATGCGGCTTTACGCAATGCCCGCGGTCACCGCAAGGAGTTGGTAGAGAAAATACGCCACCAGGTAGAAACCACCATGGCGCAGGAAGGACACGAGGTCAGGGTAGTTGGCCGCGAAAAGCACCTTTACAGCATATACAAGAAAATGAAGTCCAAGCGGAAATCGTTTTCCGAAATCATGGATATCTACGCCTTCCGTATCATCGTCGACTCCGTGGATACCTGCTATCGCGTATTGGGCTGCATACACAGCCTGTACAAACCGGTGCCTGGTGAGTTCAAGGACTATATCGCCATACCCAAGGCGAATGGCTACCAGTCGCTGCACACCGTACTCATGGGTATGCATGGCGTACCCATCGAAATCCAGATTCGCACCAGTGACATGGAAGAAATGGCCAACAACGGCATTGCCGCTCACTGGCTGTACAAGAGTGACAGCCAGACCGCCAGCGGCAACCATGCGCGGGCCAGGCAATGGGTGCAGGGCTTGCTGGAAATGCAGCAGCGCGCCGGCAACTCACTGGAGTTCATTGAAAGCGTAAAAATCGACCTGTTCCCTGACGAGATTTATGTCTTCTCACCCAAGGGAAAAATAATGGAGCTGCCCAGGGGGGCCACCGCCGTGGACTTTGCCTATGCCGTGCACACGGATGTGGGC
>JAIBDN010000002.1 GCA_024686215.1 Gammaproteobacteria bacterium
AGATGATCAGCAGCACCAGCATTACGTCGATGTAGGGCACCACGTTGATCTCTGCCATGGGCCGATGCTTTTTGCGGTCTCTGGCCACTGCGCCCTACCCCGCCTGCTTGTCGCGGGAGCGCACGGCGAAGGCCTGGCGATGGAGAATGCTGGAAAACTCATCCATAAATGTGTCGTAGCGGTTGCTCAGCACATCGACCTTGGAGGCAAAACGGTTGTAGGCCAATACGGCCGGGATCGCGGCGAACAAGCCCATGGCTGTCGCCACCAGTGCCTCGGAAATACCCGGCGCCACAGTAGCCAGGGTGGCCTGGGTGGCGTTGGCCAGGCCGCGAAAGGAGTGCATGATCCCCCATACCGTGCCAAACAGGCCAATATAGGGACTGGTGGAGCCCACCGATGCCAGGAAGGGCAAATGCCTCTCCAGGCGTTCGCTCTCGCGCATCATTGCCACCCGCATGGCACGGCGGGAACCCTCAATCACGGCATCAGAATCCATCTCTGACTGCTGCGCGAGGCGCGAGAATTCTTTGAAACCGGCGCGAAAGATACTTTCCATACCCAGTGAAGGGTGACCCTCGGCGGCCTTTTCATTACCCTCGCGGTACAGCTGCGCCAGGTCGATACCTGACCAGAAGCGCTCTTCGAAGACCAGGGTCTCTTCCCTGGCATTGCGGAAGTAGATAAACCGCTGAACGATCATGTACCAGGACAGCATAGACGCCAGTAACAGTATGATCATCACCAGCTGCACGGTAAAACTGGCGTGTAGCACCAGGTCGATAAGACTCATTTGTTCTTGCAACGGGAGGTCCCCTCAATCATCTATTGTTCTTGTTGCGTGCCTTGCAGAATACCTACCACTTCCGGCGGCAGGCGTCGCGGCTTTATGCCGCTGCAATCAACACAGGCAATCGTTATCTCACCCTGCGCCAGGATCTCATCCCCGCGCCTGACGCTTTGGTAAAACACCATGGACGCACCGCGCAGGCGACGGATACTGGCGGTGGCTTGCAGCTCATCGTCCAGCCGCGCTGGCAGCCGGTATTCTACCGCTACATCACGTACCACGAACATCAAGTCGCGATTAAAAATAGCATCCTTACCAAAGCCCTGGGCGCGCATGAATTCAGTACGTGCACGCTCCATAAACTTCAGGTAATTAAC
The DNA here is from genome assembly GCA_024686215.1 of Gammaproteobacteria bacterium. Lineage (GTDB taxonomy): Bacteria > Pseudomonadota > Gammaproteobacteria > Pseudomonadales > Halieaceae > JAACFI01. Next base: position 1,168 of record JAIBDN010000002.1, read on the forward strand.
GTAGTAGACAATCCCACCGGCATCCGTGTCTTCAATGTAGACTCGTAAGCCTAAGGAAAATTCCCCATTCTTCACCCTGGCGTTCCACCCTCGCCCAACTTTAGAGGCAAATTAGCGTCGCCACTTGCCGCGGGCTGTGGCAAACCAAAATGTAAATAGGCGTTACGCGTGACCATGCGGCCCCGTGGCGTCCGCAGAATAAACCCCTGCTGAATCAAATAAGGCTCCAACACGTCTTCAATGGTACCGCGTTCTTCTGAAATCGAAGCGGCGAGGCTGTCTACGCCAACAGGGCCACCGTCAAACTTCTCTATCATCGCCAGTAGCAGTCGACGATCCAGGTGATCGAAGCCCTTCTGGTCGACATTGAGCATATCCAGCGCCCGATCTGCTATATCGGCGCTGATATGACCGTCGCCCTTGACCTCGGCAAAATCCCTGACCCGGCGCAGCAGGCGATTGGCGATACGCGGAGTACCCCTGGCACGGCGAGCGATTTCAGCTGCGCCCTGCTTATCCATGCCAATTTCCAGGATATTGGCCGCGCGTTCCACGATGTGCGCCAGGTCGGCCACCTCGTAGAACTCCAGCCGCTGCACAATACCGAAGCGATCACGCAGTGGCGATGTTAGCAAGCCAGCCCTGGTAGTCGCGCCCACCAGAGTGAACGGCGGCAGGTCCAATTTGATCGATCGGGCGGCCGGCCCCTCGCCGATCATGATGTCCAGTTGATAGTCCTCCATCGCCGGATAAAGCACCTCTTCGACGACGGGGCTGAGGCGGTGAATTTCATCGATAAACAGTACATCACCGGGTTCCAGGTTGGTCATCAGCGCAGCAATATCACCGGCTTTTTCCAGCACAGGCCCGGAGGTGGTCTTCAAAGACACCCCCATTTCATTGGCGATAATGCTGGCAAGGGTAGTTTTACCCAGTCCCGGGGGGCCAAATATGAGGGTGTGGTCCAGCGGCTCACTGCGGCCTTTCGCCGCCTGCAGGAAAATCGACATCTGCTCGCGCACGGCGTGCTGACCTACATATTCGTCCAGCGATTTTGGCCGTATCGCACGATCTATAACATCTTCGCGCGGACTATCGGCTTGCGGGGCAATCAGGCGATCGGTTTCTATCACTTACGCGCCTCAGCCACTGACCATGGATTTCAGGGCGCGGCGTATCAATTCCTCGCTACCCTCGATGCTGTCGTCGTTTACCGCCGCCACTGCGCGGCTGGCATCCTGCGGTTTATAACCCAGGGCAATTAACGCCCCCTCGGCGTCCGCTACTATATTGGTGAGCGGCGCCAGGGTAACTCCGCTTGCAACCTGCTCACCTGTCAGCTCCACCTGGCCCAGCCAGTCCTTGAGCTTGTCACGCATTTCCACCAGCAATCTCTCGGCGGTCTTTTTACCAACACCGGGCAACGCCACCAGAGAAGATATATCATCGCGCTGCACGCAGCGGGCAAAACTGATGGAATCCATACCGGAAAGGATGGTCAGGGCAAGCTTGGGACCCACACCACTGACCTTGATCAACTGGCGAAACAGACTGCGATCCTGCTCGTCGATAAAGCCGTAGAGTAATTGCGCGTCCTCGCGCACCACAAAATGGGTCACCAGGGACACTTGCGCACCCAGCTCAGGTAACCGGAACAGCGTGGTCATCGGCACCTGGATTTCATAACCCACACCGCCCACTTCCACCAGGATATCCGGCGGTTGTTTGTGTACTAACTGACCCCTGATTCTACCTATCATTCACTCTGGCCTTGTCAACGCAGGCGACGCCGGCGTACCGATTTGGCGCCGGCCATGTTTATCATACTTTGCTGTGTGTGAGCGTGACACAGGGCCGCTGCTAAAGCATCGGCCGCATCTTCCTGTGGTTCCGCCTGCAGCTTCAACAGCACTTTCACCATATGCTGCACCTGGGCTTTGTCCGCGGCCCCGGTGCCGACCACAGACTGCTTGATTTGCCGCGCAGAATACTCCGCCACAGGCATATCCCGGGTCACGCAGGCTACAATCGCAGCGCCTCGGGCCTGCCCCAGCTTTAGCGCTGAGCCGGCACTGCGGGCCATGAAAACCTGCTCAATGGCCAATTCCTGCGGACAGTGCAGCTCTACCAATTCGGTCACGCTTTCATAAATAATCCGCAGGCGTGGGGCTAAATCACCCTCCGGCAAACGGATCACCCCGCTGGTAACGTATTCACTGCGCCCAGAGACATAGTTGATGATGCCAAAGCCTGTTTTACGTGAACCAGGGTCAATCCCCAGGATAAGCGACATGCAAGAATCCGCTGTGTGCCCCAATCATTCATTATGTACAAATTTGCGACGCTGGTCAGTAATAAGCGCGTCTGTAAGGCCATTAAATTCGCACGGACAGTTACCTAACCGGCTTTAACCGGATGCTCGCTCTCCCTCACGACCCATCACACTGAGCCAGCTTCGTATCTCACAACCCGGCGTGCCCGCCGTATTGATGGAAGCGCGCCGCAGTGGCGGGAACAACAAAAAGCTAAGAGAGTGAGGCAAGAACCTCGTTAGAAATCTCTACATTGGTATACACGTTCTGCACGTCGTCCAGGTCTTCAAGCGCGTCGACCAGACCCATGAGCTTCTCGGCCCCACCAGCATCAACAGCTACCGTGGTTGCAGCAAGCATAGTGACTTCACCGTCATCGGCTACAAATCCCGCTGCTGCCAGAGCGGCTTTGACTGCGGCGAACTCCTCCCAGGCGGTGGTAACGTCTACGGAGCCGTCGTCGTTAGTTGCAATGTCTTCGGCGCCGGACTCCAGGGCAACATCGAGCAACTGATCCTCGTCGATGCCAGGAGCGAAGCCAAGTTGTCCTTTACGGGTAAACAGGTAGGCCACCGAGCCGTCGGTCCCCAGGTTACCGCCACGCTTGGAAAAAGCATGACGCACTTCTGCCACCGTACGATTGCGATTGTCCGTCATAACCTCTACCAGGACAGCGATGCCACCGGGAGCATAACCCTCGTAGGTGAGTTCCTCCATAGCATCGGCGTCGTTGGTACCTTCGCCGCGGGCGATTGCGCGATCGATGGTATCGCGGGTCATATTGGAACCCAGCGCCTTGTCTACTGCAGCGCGCAAGCGGGGGTTATCTTCCGGCAGTGGACCGCCCTGTTTGGCCGCTACCACCAGCTCGCGTATGAGTTTGGTGAACACTTTGCCACGCTTGGCATCCTGCGCTGCCTTGCGGTGCTTGATATTGGCCCATTTACTGTGACCGGCCATACAAGTCTTCCTTCTTTATATAGCTATTTCTCTAATCGCCCTGACTGACCTCTTGAGGACGCTCGCGCAGGCGAATATTCAGTTCGCGCAACTGCTGGGCCCCGACGTCCCCGGGCGCATTGGTCATCACACAGGCCGCGCTTTGGGTTTTAGGGAAGGCGATTACATCGCGAATAGAGTGGGCGCCGGTCATTAGCATCACCAGGCGATCCAGGCCGAAAGCCAGGCCGCCATGCGGTGGTGCACCGTACTGCAGCGCATTGAGCAGGAAACCAAACTTTTCTTGCGCCTCTTCCTCATCAATCTCCAGGATGCGAAACACGGTTTCCTGCAGCTCGCGCTGGTGAATACGGATACTACCGCCACCCAATTCACAACCATTGAGCACCATATCGTAGGCGCGGGACAACGCAGCACCCGGGTTCGCGGCCAGTTCCCCGGCGGAACAGGAGGGGGCAGTGAAGGGGTGATGCAGAGGCGTCCACTTGCCACCGCCATCATCTTCAAACATAGGAAAGTCGACAACCCAAAGTGGTGCCCAGCCCTCAGCAACCATTCCCAGCTTCTCGGCTACTTTTATCCTCAGCGCACCCAGCGCCTCGTTAACTACCCGGGTCTGGTCGGCGCCGAAAAAGATGATGTCGCCATTAGCAGCACCCAGGCGTTGCATCATTTGCGCCACCACCTCGTCCGGCATGAATTTCAAAATGGGGGACTGCAACCCCTCCACACCGGCATCAATGTCATTGACCTTGATCCAGGCCAGGCCCTTGGCGCCATAGATAGAAACATACTTGGTGTACGCATCGATTTCCTTGCGGCTAATGCTGGCGCCACCGGGTACGCGCAGCGCAGCGACGCGCCCGGCCGGGTCGTCGGCAGGGCCGCGAAACACCTTGAAGTCCACTTGCTGCATCAGGTCATCAACGCTGACCAGTTCCAGCGAGATACGCAGGTCCGGCTTGTCGGAGCCATAACGATCCATAGCCTCGGCATACGACATACGCGGAAAATCGGGCAGCTCCGTTGCCAGAACAGAGCTGAACAGTTCGCGGATCATGCGCTTGGTAATGGCCATGATCTCTTCCTCTCCGAGGAAGGCGGTCTCTATGTCTATCTGGGTAAATTCGGGCTGGCGATCTGCCCGCAAATCCTCATCCCGAAAGCATTTGGCTATCTGGTAGTAACGATCAAAGCCCGACACCATCAGCAGCTGCTTAAACAACTGGGGAGACTGTGGCAAGGCGAAAAACTGTCCCGGGTGTGTGCGACTGGGCACCAGGTAATCCCGCGCACCTTCAGGCGTGGCGCGAGTCAGAATCGGGGTCTCTATGTCCAGGAAGCCCTCGCCGTCGAGAAAATTACGCACCGCATTGGTGATACGCGAACGCAGGATCAGCCGGTCCTGCATCTCCTGTCGGCGCAGGTCCATATAACGGTACTGCAGGCGGACTTCTTCCCCTACCGCGGTGAATTCATCCAACTGGAAGGGCGGCGTCGCTGCCGCATTGAGTATTTCCAGTTCTTTGCCCAGAACTTCGATTTCGCCCGTCGCCATGGCTGGATTAACGGTACCCTCACCCCGGGCACGCACCCGCCCGGTAATGCGCAACACATATTCGGAGCGGACCTGGTCTGCACGTTCGAAGTGCTCTTGCGTATCAGGGTCGAATACCACCTGCACGATGCCCCCACGATCACGCATATCCAGGAAGATAACACCGCCGTGGTCGCGGCGGCGATCTACCCAGCCACACAGAGTAACTGTCTCGTCAATGTTGGCTGATCCCAGGGCGCCACAATAATGACTGCGCATAATATGTATTCCGTATAATTTGGCTGGTTGGCCCACAAGGGGCCGCTTTATGCTGTCTTTTTACTATCGTTGGGGCCGGATGCAGGCGATTTCTCTGGACTGGCGGAGGGCGCGGCATTGTCGCTACCCCCTGCCAGGTTCTTCTTGTTCCCGGTCTTGAAATCAGTTTCATACCATCCGCCTCCTTTCAGGCGGAAGGCAGCAGCTGAAATTTTCTTCTTCAACGCAGACTCACCGCAGTCAGGACAGTCCTGTAACGGGTCTTCGCTGATTTTCTGCAAAACCTCCAGTTGTTTACCGCAGGTTTGACACTGATATTCATATATCGGCATGGATTTGTACCCAGCAATGATCAATACGTCGTAGAGAGCGAAAAATGAGGCGCGGATTTTACCCTAAAGCAGGGCACTAGGCCAAGCGCGGTGAGCGGCCAAAACGAGGAGCGAAAAAACCCCGCACCGAAGGTGCCGAGGAGAGGTTAATGCTGCCATCCCGCAGGCAAAGCCAGCGGGATGGCGGGAAAACGGCGCTTAGGAGGCGGCGAATTCCTTCATTTTCTTCAAGGGACGCACCTTGACAGCTACGCTGGCAGGCTTGGCCTTGAACACGGTTTCTTCACCCGTGAAAGGGTTGATGCCCTTGCGTGCCTTGCGGGCAGGCTTTTTCACAGTGGTGATTTTCATCATCCCAGGGATAGTGAACTCACCGACAGAGCGCTTTTTGATGCTGCGCTCAACCAACAGATCCACCTCTTCCATAACAGAAACAACCTGCTTCTTGCTCAGGCCGGTGCTCTCCGCAACGCTTGCGACGATCTGACTTTTGGTCATTTTCGCCTTAATCGCTGGAGCTGCCTTTTTAACCGGTGCTGCCTTCTTAGCTACTGCTTTTTTCTTAGCTGGAGCCTTTTTTGCTGCCTTCTTGACTGGAGCTTTTTTCTTAGCCGCTGCTTTTTTAGTCGCCATTTTATTTTCAACCTTCCCTTATTTTTAAGTTGGAAAATCATTCACACCCGGACGGCCCGCCTCCCCAAAAACCGCGGAAACCCTGCTGCCCCAAGGCATAGGTAAATATATAAAACATGAAACGCTGTAATACAAGCGTTTTTCTACATCGAGAGCAAAAAAACCCTATTTTTAAGCATCCAGAGGACTAGCGTCACAAAAAATAGACTGTAACGCGCTTCAGCAGGAAGATTCTCCGAGACAAGATAACAGCAGAAAAACATGACCAAAGGGGCGCTGTACCCACGTCGCCATGAGACGTAAACTAGCCGCCCGGTTTTAACACGACAGCGGACAGCTAAATGCGCACCAGCAATTTCCTTATGGCCACCCAGAAAGAAACACCCTCCGATGCCGAAGTCATCAGTCACCAATTGATGCTGCGGGCGGGCCTTATTCGCAAACTCGCCTCAGGGCTATACACCTGGTTACCGATGGGGCTGCGCGTGTTGCGTAAGGTGGAAAGTATTGTACGTCAGGAGATGGACAAGGCCGGGGGCCAGGAAGTGAGCATGCCCATGGTACAACCTGCAGAGCTATGGCAAGAGTCCGGGCGCTGGGAACAGTACGGTCCGGAACTGCTGCGCATCCAGGATCGTCACCAGCGTGATTTTTGCCTGGGCCCCACCCACGAGGAGGTCATCACCGACCTGGTGCGCGATGAGATCAAGAGCTATAAGCAGCTGCCGATTAACCTGTACCAGATACAAACCAAGGTGAGAGACGAAATTCGTCCCCGCTTCGGTATCATGCGCTCGCGGGAATTCCTGATGAAGGATGCCTACTCCTTCCATACGGACCAGCCCAGCCTGGAACAGACCTACCAGGTAATGCACCAGGCCTACAGCACCATTTTTACCCGCCTGGGCCTGGAGTTCAGGCCAGTTATCGCTGATTCCGGCAGTATTGGCGGCAGTGCGTCACACGAGTTTCACGTCCTGGCCAACTCCGGAGAGGACGATATCGCCTTTAGTGACAGCAGCGATTACGCAGCCAATGTGGAAATGGCTGAAGCGCTGGCCCCAGCCGGTCCTCGCGCGGCTGCAGCGGCAGCCATGACCGAGGTCGCCACCCCTGGGGTCAAGAGCATTGATGAACTTAGCGCCATGCTCAGTGTAGACCCGGCCAGCACTGTAAAGACACTGATAGTGCGCGGCGCTCAGGAGGGCGAATTGATTGCGCTCGTGGTGCGCGGCGACCACCAGCTCAATGCCATCAAGGCAGAAAAACTCGAGGGAGTCAGCTGCCCGCTGGCAATGGCCGATGAAGCCGAGGTACGCAAAGTACTGGGCGCGGGTTTCGGTTCGCTGGGACCGGTTGCTCTGAATATTCCGGTTATCGCAGATCGCAGCGCTGCGCATCTGGCGGATTTTATTTGCGGCGCAAATCAGGATGACATCCACTTCACCGGAGTGAACTGGGAGCGCGACTGCCCACTGCCCAGGATAGAGGATATTCGCGCAGTTGAAGAAGGCGACCCCAGCCCCGATGGGCAGGGATTCCTGCAGATCAAACGCGGCATTGAAGTAGGCCACATCTTCCAGCTGGGCACCAAGTACAGTGAGGCCATGTCGGCGAAGGTACTGGATGTAAACGGCAAGAACATCACCATGACCATGGGCTGCTATGGTATCGGCGTCAGTCGCATCGTGGCCGCCGCCATTGAGCAGAATCACGATGACCGGGGCATCATCTGGCCCGACAGCATGGCGCCCTTTCAGCTGGCCATCGTACCGCTTAACATGCACAAATCAGCAGCCGTAGCCGCCTGCGCAGAAGAACTTTACCAGCAGCTGCAGGCGGCTGGTGTGGAGGTACTGCTGGATGATCGCAACGAGCGCCCCGGGGTGAAGTTTGCCGACATGGAGTTGGTTGGCATACCCCACCGTATCGTCATCGGCGACCGCGCTCTGGCCGAGGACAATATCGAGTATAAAGGCCGCAGGGATGACGATTCTCGACTCATTCCACGCCAGGAAGCAGTGGATTTTCTAATGGCAAAGCTGGGCTAAATGCGGTGCAGCGCAGGCCACCCGCCACGGAAGGCCGTCCACCCGCAGCGCGCGGTACATGGCTTTCAGGTTAACGGTAGGAGCCAGGCGACTGGCCCGTCCATTTCTTAAAGGAGCGATGGAATGCACTTGGATCAGAAAACCCCACCTGTTCTGCCACCTCACTGACCGTCATACCATCCCGGCTCAACATGGAAATCGCCACATCGCGGCGGGCATTATCCTTGATACGCTGGTAGGAGGTACCCTCTTTTTCCAGTCGCCGACGCAGGGTGCGGGCTGACATATTAAGTAGATCGGTCAGCTCCTCGAAGCTGGGCATCTCCTCACGGAAATCCCCCCCGAGTATCTCGCGTATCCGGTGGGTAATGCTCAAGGTGCTGGCCAGCGGCTCGATGACGATATGATAGGGGGCCAACTTCAGGAACTCCGCCAGGTCCGCCTCATTACGGACCAATTCTGCCTCCAGGTGACGGGCACTAAAGGTAACGGAATTAACTTGCTGGTCGTAACTCACCGGGCACGGGAAGAAATGCCTGATTCCCGCGGTAAACGCGGGTTTTGGGCCGACACAGCCAGCGGTGCTCACATCGATATGTTGACCTATCAACCAACCGCAGAAACGCATCCACATGGCCAGGTTACACAGCACGCTATGCTGGATTTCCGGCCCATCATCACTGCTGGCATAGGTCAGAGTAGCTTCCTTACCCTCGGCATCCACGATCAGTTCGTTGACGATTGCAGCACCGTGACGCACGCGGCAGCAAGCATTGAATTCAATACCCCGGCGCAACGCCGCTACCAGATTGGGACTGTTAATCATGCTCAGGGCAATCAGCCGCGTGGTACCTACCGGCGTTTGCACGTCAGGCATAACACCACCGGACTCATCTCCCAATTCGCGAAACAGCTCCATACACAAACGGCTGTATTGCTCGCGCGATACAAATGAGGTCTGCGCATCCTGGCGCAACGGGTCAAAGGGAAAGCGCGCGGCGCGCAATATTTCCTGCACGTCCCTGTTGTGAGCACGCGCCTGCGCCAACAGTGCCCGCGTGAATTCTATGGGTACCGCCTCGTTATAGAGCTCTGAATCGCGCGTTAGTTTGGACAAAGTATCGCTATCACTGGGTAGGTAGCTGGAATTATAACGTGTAAATAGCGTTTCGCTGAACAGCTGGCAATTTTACTGAAAATTTCGGTCCTGTGATTTGACAACACCGCAAGGCCTCCGCACTATGGGAGTTGGGTATACGCGACACAAGAAACTCGTAAAACGCATGACCGATATCAAGCAATTGAGCCAATGGAATCGCGATATATCCAGAGCCATCGCCGCTCTGGGCTCGGAGCGATTTTTCCCCGCCCTCATAGAAGCCATCAACGGACAGGTGAGCATCGATTACCCACAGATCTGGCTATATCACAAAGATCTGCCCCCCAGGGTGCTGTACCACGAGATTCCGGCAAATGCCGTTAACAGCCAGGTCGACCAGTACCTGGAAGGCCCCTATCGTGAGGACCCTTTTTACGAGACCTCCATGCACCAGCCCCGGGCTAAAATCTATCGCCTGTCGCGGGTGACTCTGGGAAAGTTGCAGCAATCGGACTATTACCGCACTTATTATGCTGACACCGGCACGTGCGACGAAGCGGTTTACCTGTCAAAACTTCACGGCGGCAACGTTATCAACCTGAGTATGATGCGCCTGCCCCAACACGGTGAATTCTCAGAGCAGGAGTATGAGTCGCTGTACCTTTTGGCCGAGCCGGTGTCGGAGTTGATCAAATCGCACAGTGAACACGACGATTTTGCCGTCACCCATCTTATCCAGCCGGGCATAGACCACCAGATCGACCTGGCATTTCGCACCTTTGGCGCCTCACTGCTGTCCCCCAGGGAAAAGGATGTGATGGAGATGATGCTGCGCGGCTATGGTACGGATATCTCAGCCGATCGCCTGGGCATAGCTCTGGAAACCGTCCGCCGCCACCGCAAAAGCATCTATCGCAAACTCGATGTCAGTTCCCAGACGGACCTGTTCTCCCTGTTCCTCAACTCCATGTCCTGCCTCGGCGAAGCCGGGGGCGAGGATCCGCTGAGCATTTATATGTCACCCCGGTAGCCTGAGCTCAGGTTATGGGCTGTTTGCGGACCCCGTATGCATCACTTTACCTGCCATTCAGGGTAACTGCCCAACTTAGGGTATTGTCTCCAACAGCATAAATAAGGATAGTGACCGCTTACCGGCTAATATACGGTGGATGCATGTCGCTTGAAGCCGATTGGTTCCTGCGGGCACACCCAGAAATTACCACGATAGAAGCGCTGCTGCCCGACTGTAACGGGATCATGCGGGGTAAATGGCTGCCTCGGCACAAGCTGGGCAAAATCTTCGATGGCGAACTGAAACTGCCGAAAACCGCCCTGAGCCTGGATGTCTGGGGCCGGGATGTGGAAGAACTGGTATTCGCCTCGGGTGATGCCGACGGCATTTGCCGCCCGGTGGAAGGCTCCCTGCTGCCCACCCCCTGGTCAGCCGACAGCCAACACGGCCAGATTATGCTTTCCATGTTCGACGCCGACGGATCGCCCTACCTGGGCGACCCACGCCACGTACTCAAACAGGTTCTTAATCGTTACCAGGAAGCAGGCTGGCGCCCGGTGGTGGCCGCAGAACTGGAATTCAGCCTGGTGCGCTGGGATGAGCAATCGATACCACAACACACCTGCCCTTCACCGGTAGGGGGATCACCGGTAGGCGGCAATACCTACGGGCTGGACGTACTGAATCACCACCAGGGGATGATGGAAGACCTGCGCCTGGCCTGCGAAGTCCAGGACTTGCCATTTGACGGCGTGGTCAAGGAATCGGCGCCATCCCAATATGAAATTAATATGCAACACGTTGATAACCCGGTGCTCGCTGCCAAGCAAATCATGATGATGAAACGCCTGATCAAGGGTGTGGCGTCCAAACATGGACTAATCGCCAGCTTCATGCCCAAGCCTTTCGAGGAGGAAGCCGGCAACGGCATGCATGTGCACTGCAGTGTGCTGGACGAGGACGGGGTCAATATCTTTGACGATGGCACGGAACTGGGCACTCCCAAACTGCACAATGCCATCGCTGGCTGCCTGTTAAACATGGCAGATTCCGTGGCGGTGTTCGCTCCCAGCTATAACGCATATCGACGCTTTCAGCCGGGCTGCCATGCACCCACCTTCCCCAGTTGGGGCTATGAAAACCGCACCGTAGCAGTGCGCGTACCGGCAGGTAGTCACGCGGCGCGGCGCCTCGAACACCGGGTAGCTGGTGCGGATGCCAACCCCTACCTGCTATTCGCGGTACTGCTTTCCGCAATGTTTGATGGCATTGAGCAAAACCTTTCCCCGGGTAACCCTATCACCGGCGATGGCTATTCACAGGAAGAGGCTTCCCTGCCAGTGTATATGCCCGATGCGATCAAACTGTTCAGCGAGTCTGACTTTATTCGCAATGCACTGGGGCCCGAATTACAGCGCATTTTTACCTTGACCAAAGAGCAGGAAATCGCCGAATTTCGGCGCCGCATTACCACTCTCGAGTACCAGACCTACCTGGAAAAGCTCTAAAACCTGCGTCCGGCATGGCCTCGGGCGCCAAGTACAGCGGTAAAAATGGCGTAAACGGTCATGGACGACTTGCCGACCAGGTGTCAGAATTCCGGCTCGATTGTGCCTAGATGCCCCTTATGCCGATAACCCGGAACATAGCAACCCGTTGGAGCAGCCTGCTGGTATTGAGCGTTACGCTGATACTCGTAGGGTCGGGCCCCAGTGTGGGCTCTCCCCCAGCCAACAACTGCGCCGCAGGTTTGGGGCTGTCCCCCATAGGCCTGGGTGAACCGCTGCAGGGTGACCTGGATATCCTCAGCTGGAATATCCAAAAGGCCAGCAATGCTGGCTGGGCTGAAGACCTGGCTGAGATCGCCGGTGGCGTGCATCTCGCCTTTATCCAGGAGGCTTCACTGCAGGCACAGATACCCCAGGCTATTAACACGCCACTGGTACAGGCTTTTGCTGCCGGCTATACCACTACTAGCCAGGATACCGGGGTGATGACCCTGAGCACCAGCAACCCCAGCCTGCACTGCAACCTGACTGCCTGGGAGCCCTGGTTGGGCACCCCCAAGGCCACCAGCATCACCGAGTACCCACTGCAGGACCGGGATGATCGCCTGCTGACCATCAATCTGCATGCAGTGAATTTCACCCTGGGCCTGGAAAATTTCCAACAGCAGTTCGGCGCCCTGGCTGATTTGCTTAGCCAGCATCAGGGGCCGGTTATTCTCGCTGGCGACCTCAACACCTGGAGTGGCAAGCGCCAATCGCTGGTTGACCAGTTTATGCAACGCCACGGACTGGGTCCGGTAGCCTTTGAACCGGACTTGCGCACCACCACCTTCGGACGCGCACTGGACCATATTTACGTGCGCGGTATGCATGCCACATTGGCCAGGGTTATCCCTGTCTCCAGTTCTGATCACAACCCGCTGCGCGTGCGCTTGACCCTGCAATGAAACTGCGCTTTTACCTGCTGATCTGCATTCTGGCGCTGCCCCGGCTCGCACTCGCCGAGCAGGACCAGGCTGAGCGTGAAATTCAATATCTGTTGCAGTATGTGCAGCAAAGTGGCTGCGACTTCAACCGCAATGGCAGCGCACACGAGTCTGCAGATGCTGCAGATCACCTGCGTTTGAAATACAAGCGCGGCAATCGTTATGCCGATTCTGCAGAAAACTTCATTGACCGCCTGGCCAGTGAAAGCTCATGGACGGGTGAGACCTATACCGTGACCTGCGCTGGCGTCACCCAGCCTAGTGGCGCATGGCTGCACCAGGCACTGGACAATTATCGCTCGGGTTTGTCGCAGGCTAAATCGGCGATTCACGTTCCACCGACTCCGGAGCATTAAGCTCCACTACTGCCACCGTATCCGGAATAATGTGCTCCCGCTCCAGACGCCGCACCAGGGCGAAGGCCCCCATCAACGCCAGCGTACCAAACATCACCGCCCCCAGTGCCTCCCCGGCCATTACCCCTTTGGCGCCATACCATTTCGCTCCGAGATAAACCGCGGGGATAGTGCCAAGTAATGCTCGCCCAAAATTGAAGCAAGTCGCCCAGTATGGGTAATGTAGATTGTTGAAACTGGCATTGGAAACAAACAGCATGCCATTAAAGATAAACGCCCCCGGCAGGAAATGGACATAGAACAGGAGCAACTCTGCGGCCTCTTCGCTGGCAGAAAAAGTGCTTACGATGGCTTCCGCGCTGTACCACAACAGTAGCCATACCAGGGCTATATAGACCACGTTGAAATACAGTGCGTCGCGCAGCGTGGAGCGTACCCTGCCGTATAGCCCAGCCCCGGCATTTTGCCCCACGATTGGCCCCACGGCACTGGATAGAGCAAAAACGGCGGCAAAAGCCACTGGGGTGATACGCCCCAGGATAGCAGCACCGGCAACCGCGCCGTCACCAAACTGGGACATGGTGCGCAGCACAAAGCTGCCACCTATAGGCGTGGCCAGGTTGGTCAGCACCGCGGGCCCGGCTATTTTCAGTATGGGCCCCATATCGGCGATAAATTCGTCCAGGCTTATTTTGCGCGGCAGCCGGTGAACGCCGAACAGGGCAGACCAGGCGACGGCAAACACCGCAATACGCGAAACCGCCGAGGCCAATGCCGCGCCCTCCAGCCCCCAACCAAAAGTAAAAATAAACAGGGGGTCGAGGACGGCATTGACCGCTGAGCCCGCCAGCGTCGCCCACATGGAACGACGCGCGTCGCCTATGGCACGCACCCCGGCAGCCATACTCATGCCCAATACCAACACTGGCATACTCGGCAGTGCAATGCTGGCGTAGCTGGTTGCGTATTCCAGGGTTTGGCCAGTGGCACCCAACCAGCCCAGTAACCCGGGCAACTGGAACCAGGCGAGCGCACAGATCGCAATGGACAACAGGGCGTTGAATAACAAGGTACTGCTGCAGTAGCGGCCAGCCAGATCCCTGCGCTGGGCACCTTCAGATCTCGCTACCAGTGCTCCCAGGGCAATCTGCAGGCCGATACTGACGGACACCAGGAAGAACAACAAGGTGCCGGCATACCCCACTGCCGCAGCCAATTCCTGCTCGCCCAGCATGGTGAGGAAATACATATCCACCATGTCCACGGCAAACATGGCCATCAGGCCAGTAGCGCTGGCTGCGGTCATCCCGACCACATGACGCATGGTGGAGCCCTGGGTAAATACCGCCTGGGTCACCCGCGCATATCCAATAGGGTGGTCATGGATCCTGCAACAACCCGGGGCGTCATAAGGCCGAGGTGAATAAAGCCGGGCATACGTGGCCTCTACTTATTTGCAAAACTGCATTCTACTGTAGAACTCGCTGGACATGTGGCCTGCTGTTACAGCACCGCACCCGCCACCTCGGCAGGAGACTTTTGGCAGTGAAATCGTTAATATTGTCCGACTTTGCTCTAACGCTATTTGAGGTTCTACCATCTCCATGAATAACAGTGACGCCAAGCCGCCATTAATCGCCATCAATGTGGTCATCTTTCTCGGCCTACCTTTGCTGGCTCTGCTGCTGGTGCCCACCTGGGGTATTTATCGTGGCTTCGACACTTTCCAGTGGCTGTGGGCGCTGGCTTTCCTGTATCTCAATGGCATGTCCATTACCGGTGGCTACCACCGCTTGTGGGCGCACAAGGCCTATAGCGCCAGCCCGGCACTGAAATGGTTTTACGCCCTGTGGGGTGCCGGCGCACTGCAAAACAGTATATTAGTCTGGGCGTCCGATCACCGCCGCCACCACCGCCATGTGGATGACGACGAACTGGACCCTTACTCGGCTGGCCGTGGGCTGTGGTTCAGCCATATTGGCTGGATACTGCGCGAATATCGCAGCGACACAGAGGATTTCTCCAACGCGAAGGACCTGCAACGCGACCCCGTGGTGATGTGGCAACACAAGCACTATGGCGTTCTCACCCTGTTTATGAACCTTGGCCTACCCCTGGCGCTGGGCATCTGGCACGGGGATATAATCGGTACTCTGCTACTGGTGGGATTGCTGCGCCTGGTGATCAATCACCACGTCACATTTTTCATCAACTCGCTGGCACATTACTGGGGCAATCGCCCGTATACTGACGCCAACAGCGCGCGGGATAACGGCTTTTTGGCTTTCCTGACCTACGGTGAGGGATACCACAACTTTCACCACATCTTTCAGACTGACTATCGCAATGGCATCCGCTGGTGGCAGTGGGATCCCACCAAATGGATGATCGCCCTGTGCGCACGCATCGGCCTGGCCAGCGATCTCAACCGGGTGTCGGACTTCAAGATCCAGCGGGCGATACTGGACACGCAGTTCCAGCGCGCGCGCAGCGAGATGGAGCAGACCCAGGGCAGCGCAACCCTGCGCGCCAGCCTGGAACGGGAATACCAGTTGTTCACCGAATCCATCAACCAGTGGACCAGCCTGCAGGCTGAACGCTATGAACGCAAAAAGAGTGAACTGAGCGACGCCCTGGAAGAGAAGAAAGGCCAGCTCGGCGACGCCCTGGAACTGAAGCGTGCACACTTGCAACACAAGTGGGAAAGTGCGGCGCTGCGCACCAGGCTCAAGGCTCTTGAGTACTCCCTGAAAATGCAACGCAAACGCCTGGGCCTATTGATGCAACAGGCGCAACTGCAGGCGCAAATGGCCTGATCGCGCAGGCGCCCGCTGATTGATCCAGCGCTCGCGGTGCTGCGTAAGGTTCAGCTGTAACACTGTGCCACCGAGCACCTGGCAAGACCAACAAGGGGAACCACATGAGTAACAGCGTTTACGACTTCACCTGCCACACGACTGGCGGTGCCGAAAAGCCATTGAGCGATTACCAGGGCAAAGTTCTGCTGGTGGTCAACACCGCATCAAAATGCGGCTTCACCCCGCAATTCGCCGGTCTGGAAGAAATGTACGAAAAGTACCAGGGCAAGGGACTGGAAATACTCGGTTTTCCCTGCAACCAGTTTGGCAAACAGGACCCCGGCAGCAATGACGAAATCACCGAGTTCTGCCAGCTCAATTACGGCGTCAGCTTCCCCATGTTCGGCAAAATCGAAGTCAACGGCGGTGGCACTGACCCACTGTTCAAACACCTGAAAAAAGAGGCTCCGGGCGCCCTGGGCACGCAGCGCATCAAATGGAACTTCACCAAATTCCTGATCGACGGTGAGGGCAAGGTCGTGAAACGCTATGCCCCCACGGTCAAACCCAAGGACATAGAAAAGGACGTGAGCAAACTACTGGCCTAGTGCTCGCGCGTGGCGCGGAACTGCAGATCCGGCCAGCGCTCTTCCATCAATGCAAGGTTGACCCGGGTGGGCGCCAGATAGGTCAGGTGCCCACCACCATCGACTGACAGATGTTCTGCGGCCTTTTTACGAAACTCTTCCAGCTTGCGTTCGTCGTCGCAGGTGATCCAGCGCGCGGTGTAGACATTGACCGGTTCATATAGGGCCTCCACCTTGTATTCATCCTTGAGGCGGTAGGCGACCACGTCAAACTGCAGCTGCCCCACTGCGCCGACAATGAGATCCGTGGTGGTGATAGGCGAAAACACCTGCGTCGAACCCTCCTCTGACAGTTGCTGCAGACCTCGCTGCAACTGCTTGGACTTCATCGGATCAGTCAGGCGGATACGCCGAAACAATTCAGGGGCGAAATGCGGAATCCCGGTGAACTGCAGTTCCTCCCCCTCTGAGAAGGTGTCTCCAATCTGGATAGTGCCGTGGTTATGCAGGCCAATGATATCGCCGGACACGGCTTCTTCCACCAGCACCCGCTCTCCCGCTTTGAAGGTCACCGCATCCGCAATTTTTACGTCCTTGCCCACCCGCACATGGCGCATTTTCATGCCCTTGCCATAACGCCCGGAGCACACCCGCATGAAGGCTATCCGGTCGCGATGACGGGGATCCATATTGGCCTGAATCTTGAAAACAAAGCCACTGAATGTATCTTCTCCCGCAGCCACCGAGCGCTCCTGGGTATCGCGATCCAGTGGCGGCGGTGCCCACTGCACAAAATCGTCCAGCATTTCGCGTACACCGAAGTTGCCCAGTGCTGTACCAAAGAAAACCGGGCTCAGTTTGCCTGCCAGAAAGGCCTCCTGCTCGAACTGATGGCTGGCGCCACGCACCAGCTCGATTTCATCCAGGAAATCGTCGTACTCATCATCCAGCAGCGTCCTGGCCGCGTCGGAATCCAGACCCTGGATGCGAATATCATCCGCCAACACCGATCCCTGCCCGGGCGTGAAGCAATGGATGACGTCAGTGTAGAGGTTATAGACACCCTTGAATTCTTTGCCCATGCCCACCGGCCAGTTAATGGGCGCGACCTGAATCTTTAACACCGCTTCGATTTCGTCCAGTAGATCAATGGGATCGCGTATGTCCCTGTCCATTTTATTGACGAAACTAAAGATAGGCGTGTCGCGCAGGCGACACACGTTCATTAGTTTAATGGTTCGGTCTTCCACTCCTTTGGCGCCATCGATGACCATCAATGCGGAATCTACAGCGGTGAGGGTGCGATAGGTATCTTCCGAGAAATCTTCGTGTCCCGGCGTGTCCAGCAAATTGACGGTGCGCTCCCGGTAGGGAAATTGCATCACGGAAGAAGTGACCGAAATACCGCGTTCCTGCTCCATGCTCATCCAATCTGACGTGGCGTGAGGGCCTTTTTTGCCTTTAACAGTGCCTGCCACCTGGATCGCATTGCCTAACAGCAGCAATTTTTCTGTAATGGTCGTCTTACCCGCGTCAGGGTGCGAGATAATCGCAAACGTGCGACGCGAAGATATGGCCTTGTCGAGGTCTGACATGAAGCTATCCGGTGAAAAAAGCGCGAAGTATACGCCCTTTCGACGCTTGGCGCAGTCTAGCGGCAGTGCGCCGTCGCCTGCGACATATTGACGCTGCATGTGCCTCGCGACAGCCTTTATACTATACCCGTGAAACATACCCAAGCCAGCTCACCTCGCGCCTACAGCCCCTCGCTGGACAATCTGCGCAACCTGCTGATCATCCGCGGCATTGCCCTGCTGGGTCAGACCGGGGTGCTCGCCTACGTGTTGCTGGCCAGCCGCACTACCGCCAGCCTGGTCGGCGTGACGATCAGTCTGGCGCTTCTGGCTCTGCTCACCATAGCCAGCCTGTGGCGTACCACCCGCCCCTGGCCGGTTGCCGACAATGAATTTCTGGCGCAGCTGATGGTCGATGTTCTCGGCTGGACCAGCCTGATGTACTTCAGTGGTGGGGCCAGCAATCCCTTTGTCTCCTATTACATAGTACCCCTGGTAATCGCCGCGGCAGTGCTGCCCTGGCGGCACACGTGGATAATTGCCGGCGCCTCACTCCTGGCCTACAGTTTGCTGCTGTACTTCTATGTGCCCTTCCCCCTGTTTACGCCTCACGCCGCCATGGGGCACGGTGATGGCACCAATGTGCATATCCTCGGTATGTGGTTTAACTTCCTGTTTAGCGCCGGTCTGATCACCTATTTTGTGGTGCGCATGGCCAGTACTTTGCGCCTACAGGACGCTCAGGCCGTGACCCAGCGTGAAGACCGTTTACGCGACGACCAGATCATGGCTGTGGCCAGCCTTGCCGCGGGCACTGCCCACGAGCTGGGTACGCCATTGTCGACTATGACCGTACTGGTAGATGAAATGTTGCAGGATCCGGACCTGCCTGACCAGGCCCAGCAGGATTGCGAACTCCTCAAGGCGCAACTAACGCTCTGTAGAAGCACACTATCGGAGTTGAGTCGCACGGCGGAACTAAGCTCTGCACAGCACACCCGGCCTGTGGCTGCCGGTGATTTCGCGCGACAAACCCTGGAGCGCTGGGCGGTGCGCCGACCCGGTGTCATCTACAGCTTCGAGTGTGCCGTGAACAGCCCGGTACTCAAGCTGGATCCAACCATGCACCAGGCTCTGGAGAATTTGTTGAACAACGCCGCCGATAGCGGGTCGCAAAAAATAGCGCTTAGTGTCCACTGGACGACGCGCGAAGCCAGCATCAGGGTCCGTGACTGGGGTCCCGGCATCCGCGCGGAACTACTGGAACAACTGGGCAAACCCATTATTCACGCCGACAAATCGGGGCTGGGTATAGGCCTGATGCTGACTCAGGCCAGTGTGCAACGCCACGGTGGGCGCATTGAACTGCGCAATCTGCGCGAAGGTGGCACCCTGGCCACACTAACACTGCCGATCAACACACCCGAAGAAAGCAGCCCACAACAATGAACGAGAGCCTACAACGCATCCTGCTGGTTGACGATGATACGGTATTTACCGAGGTCATGACGCGCGGACTGCAGCGCCGGGGTTTTACCACCCTGGCCTGTGACAGCGGTGATGAGGCATTGGCCAACTGCAGCGTTTTCAACCCCAGCCATATTCTTCTGGACCTCAACATGCCGGGTAGTTCCGGGCTAATTGCACTGCCGCAATTACTGGCGCTTGCACCGACGGCCAGACTTGTGGTCCTCACTGGCTACTCCAGTATCGCCACCGCGGTGGAGGCGACCAGGGCAGGCGCAGTGAACTACCTGTGTAAACCCGCCAGTATTGACGAGATTCTACAGGCGTTCGAAGTCGGGGAGGACCACTCGGCGGCGGTGCCAACAGACCCGATATCGGTAGAGCGCCTGGAGTGGGAACATATTCAACGGATACTCCAGGACCAGCATGGCAATATCTCGGCCACTGCCAGAGCCCTGGGAATGCACCGGCGCACCCTGCAGCGCAAACTGCACAAACGACCGGTGAAAAAGTAGCGGGAACGGGTAACCGTGCGCGGTGCACTTAAGCGCATAAGCCGATTGGCTCAGTCGCGTAACTGCTGGGCCACAATCTCCAGCAGACGCCGCCCAATACCCTCCACATCCAGTTTGGCTTGGGGCAACAGGCTGGCCATAGAGGTCACTTGCAGGCCCTGGTGACCACAAGGGTTGATGCGCTGAAATGGCTCCAGATCCATATCCACATTAAGCGACAGACCGTGGTAGCTGCAACCACGTCGCACGCGCAAGCCCAGTGCGGCGATTTTAGCATCGTCCACATAGACCCCGGGGGCGTCTGCTCTGGGCTTGCCGGCAATACCATATTCCGCCAGCAGGTGCACGATGCTGCGCTCGATCAGGGTAACCAGGTCGCGCACGCCCAACTTGCTGCGCCGCAGATCCACCAGCAGGTATAGCACCCACTGGCCCGGCCCGTGGTAGGTCACCTGACCACCGCGATCCACCTGAATAACAGGAATATCTGCGGGCGCCAGCACGTGTTCGGCCTTACCCGCCTGTCCCTGGGTAAACACCCGTGGGTGTTGTAACAGCCACAATTCGTCGGGCGTCTGCGCATCGCGCGAGTCAGTGAAAGCTTGCATTGCCTCCAGGGTGGGCAGGTATTCCACCTGTCCCAGTTCGCGCAACAACACTGGCGGCGCAGACACCGCCTATATCACCATCTTCACATGCCCGGTGGCCAACAGGTCCTGATGCAGAGCCTCCAGTTGTGCCACACCGGTAGCGGTAATAGTAATGGTAAGAGAAGTGAAGGTACCCTTGCTGCTGCCCCTGGCGACTACAGTCTCCTGGTCAAAACCCGGGGCATGGCGGGTAAACACTTCGAGGATAATTGACTCGAATTGATCACTGCTGGTGCCCAACACCTTGATCGGGTAGGCGCAGGGAAATTCTATCTTGGGGGGTTCCTGGTCCTGCATAAGAACTGACTCCGGACTCTACTCAGGTGCTGAACAGGGATGCTATCCACATCAACAACATATCCCAAAGGCGCGCGAAAAAACCGCCTGACTCCACCGCTTCCAGCGCTACTACCGGCGCACGGAACACCGTCTCACCATCCAGGCTGAGTGTCACCGTGCCCAGGGTATCCCCCACCAGCAGTGGGGCTACAATTTCCTTGTCTATATCCACACTGGTGACCAGGTGCTTTTGCTTGCCGCGTGGCAAAGTGAGCACAGTGGCGTCCACTAGCCCGGCGGAGACATAGTCCACCTGCCCTTTCCATACTCGAGGTTTTTCCAACTCGGTCATGGGCGCAAACATTTCACTGGTCTCATAGAAACGGAAACCGTAATTCAGCAAGCTGCGCGTTTCGTTCTTGCGCGTCCGAGTACTAGTGGTGCCCATCACTACCGAAATCAGGCGCATACCGCGGCGCTCGGCGGAGGCCACCAGGCAGTATCCCGCCTCTTCCGTATGGCCAGTTTTCAAACCATCCACTGTGGGGTCTTCGGACATCAAGGTATTGCGGTTGTACTGGCGAATATTGTTGTAGGTAAACTCACTCTCTTTGTAAATCGCATACTGCTCGGGGTGGTCATTGATCATCGCCTTGGCCAGCAGCGCCAGATCCCGAGCTGTGGTCACATGATCCGGATGGGGCAGACCGTGGGTATTCACGTAATAGGAATCCACCATGCCCAATTTTTCAGCCTGGGTGTTCATCATCTCCACGAACACGGCCTCGCTACCAGCCAGGTGCTCAGCCACGGCCACGGTGGCATCGTTGCCTGAAGAAATCACGATACCGCGCTGCAGATCAGCGATGGACACGTCTTTGCCAGGTTCGATCCACATTAGCGAAGAGCCCGCAAATAATGGGTTCTGCGACCAGGCGTTCTCGCTGATGGTCACCATATCGGATTCCTGGACGTTTCCCTCGGAAAGCTCCCTGGCCAGAATGTAGCTGGTCATCATTTTGGTCAAGCTGGCCGGCGGCAGAGGCATATCAGCATTTTGCTCGGCCAATATAGCGCCGCTACTGGCATCTATCAGTAAATAGGCCTTGGCTGCCACCTGGGGGGGAGACGGCACTGCGGTGGCGGCCTGGGTGCTAAGGGTGGCGCAAGCCAGAAGAATAGCTACTGCATATCGAATCATAGAAAATCGGGACCGTGGGAACGTATCGGGGAAGCGGCGAATGGTAACCCATGGATCAGCAATGCGAAAGAAACCTGGGACTTTTAGCGAATTGAGAAATCGCGTGTAAACTCGCTGGGAGTGTTCAGTAGGCTGCCGAATCAGGGCAAAGGCTGTCCCGCAGTGTAACCATTCTGTTGCAGCTTCTGCTGCACAACCAGCAATTCATCATTGTTTGCCACCGGGCCTACTCGCACGCGATAGAGCATAGCGCCGCCGGATTCAACAGGGCTGATAGAGACATCCGTGGTAAGCAGAGCCTGTAATTCACCCTGCAGACGCTGGGCCGAGACCTCGGACCCAAAAGCGCCCATTTGCAGGAAACGGTAATTACCGCTGGTGGTTCCCCTGCGGTCATCAACGCCGGCGATGTTAAGTACCTCAACCTCCACCCGCGCCGTGCCCTGCTGCATATAGCCCAGCTTCACCGCCGCCGCATAAGACAGGTCGATCAGGCGATCGCTGTGAAAAGGGCCGCGGTCATTGACCCTGACGACAACGCTGCGGCCGTTGTCGAGATTGGTCACCCGGGCATAACAGGGGATGGGCAGGGTTTTGTGAGCCGCGCTGGCCTGGTACAGGTCATAGATCTCGCCGTTCGAGGTCTTGTGGCCGTGAAACTTGGTGCCGTACCAGGAAGCCATACCCTGCTGTTTATAGTTGCGTGGATTTTCCAGTATCGCGTACTCAACGCCATTGACCGTGTAGGGAGTCCTGTTACCCACCGCCAAAATCGGGTCAGGCCGGGGCACCGCATCGCTTACATCACCTGGAACAATGGCGCGCACCGGCGCAGCATCCTGCGCCTGAGGGTAGCGAGAGCCCTGATCCGGGGTTGGCGTAGGGGGAGATGAGCACCCCGCCAGCAACATCAAGCCCAGCGCAAGTGCGGAGCCCGCGCGGTGCAGCACTACCGACCAACCTCAGCCGCCAGGCGCTGGCTCAGTTGATAGACGCTCATAGCGTACATGGCGCTGTGGTTATAGCGGGTAATCACGTAAAAGTTGTGCAGACCAAGCCAGTATTCGTAGCCCTCACGCAATTCAAACTTCATTGCCGTAGCCATGGCCTCGGGGTCTACCTCCTCCCTGGCAACAATGCCCGCCGCTGCAAATTCGGCGACACTGCGCTGCGGCTTCAAATCCTTGCGTCCCTTTACAAACAGCTGCTCTGGCGCATCTGCCGGAGCGTCGGCAGCCACCACCACTGTTTCACCACTGCGCCAACCGTGGCGCTTGAAGTAGTTGGCAACACTGCCAATCGCATCCACCGGGTTATTCCAGATATCAATGATGTCGTCGCCGTCAAAATCGATGGCGTACTCGCGGTAGCTACTGGGCATAAATTGTCCCAGGCCCATGGCGCCGGCATAAGAGCCGGTAAGATCCAAAGGGTCAAAGCTCTGCTCGCGGGTCAGGAGCAGATAATTTTTCAGCTCGCTGGTAAAAAACTTTGACCGCGCAACGTGGTTGGACAACTCTGTGGGATAATCGAACGCCATCGAGGACAGGGCATCAATCACCCGGTAGCCGCCGGTAACCCGCCCATAGCGGGTCTCCACACCAATAATCGCCACTATGATTTCCGCCGGCACCCCCAGTTCGCTCTCGGCCCTGGCCAGCGCCTCACGGTGTTCATTGAAAAACGCCACCCCGCCCTTTTCCCGATCCTTATCAGCAAAAATCTCGCGATACTCCCACCAGGCCTTACTTTTTTCTGCCGGGCGGGTCATGGCCTTGAGCGCACTGTCCTGGCGCTCGGCCTGGGCAAATAACTGCAGCAGTTGCTCGCGATCAAAGCCTTCCTCACGCACCATTTCATCCACCAGCGCCAGGGCAGCAGGGTTTTCTGAGTAATTGTCAGCGGCGCAGGACTGGGCCATCCACAAGCATAAAATGGCGCAGGTTGTTTTCAGGCGTAAGGTCATAAATCAGAACTCATTGTAGGTGCATAATTATCGTTGAGCGGCGGCATATACGGGCTTCTACATGCCCTGCGCAACGGTGCGCTTTTCCGTGCTGACCGCCATCAGGATGCCAAAGCCCGCCATTAATGTAACCACCGAGGTACCACCGGCGCTAACCAATGGCAGGGGCACGCCCACTACCGGTAGCAATCCGGCAACCATCCCCATGTTAACAAATATATATACGAAAAACGTCAATGTCAGACTGCCCGCCATCATTCGGCCGTAACTGGTCTGGGCACGCAAGCCTATCCAGAATCCGCGCAACAGTATTAACAGGTACAGGGACATGAGCATCAGTATACCGCGCAGACCGAACTCCTCTGCCAACACAGCGATGATGAAATCGGTGTGGCTCTCCGGCAAAAAATCCAATTGCGATTGGGTTCCCTGCATCCAACCCTTACCCTGCCAGCCGCCAGAACCTATGGCTGTCTTGGACTGGATAATATTCCATCCCGCGCCCAATTTGTCGCTCTCGGGGTCAAGCATGGTGAGAATACGCTGTTTCTGGTAGTCCTTGAGCACGAACACCCAGGCCGGCCAGGCGGATGCCACCGCCAGGACCGCGGCACCGAAAATATAGCGCAAGCCTATGCCCGCCATAAACAACACAAACAGGCCACTCGCGGCGATTAACAAGGCCGTACCCAGGTCAGGCTGTTGCAAAATCAGTAGCGCCGGCAGTCCCACCAGGGCCAGTGCGATCAGTACAAACTTGAAGCGTGGCGGCAAAATTCGATCGGCCAGATACCAGGCCACGGCCATTGGCACCACCAGCTTCATGATCTCCGAAGGCTGGAAGCGAAAGCCGCCAATTTGCAGCCAACGCTGGGCACCCTTGGCCCCCACACCAAAAAACATCACCGCCAGCAATGTCCCCACACCCGCCAGATACAACCAGGGTGCCCAGCGCATATAACGCTGCAGACTGACCTGGGCACCCAGAATCATAATCACATAGGCCACAGCAAAATAACGGCCCTGGCGAATCACCGCACCCATGCTCTGGCCGGAGGCGCTGTACAGCACAAACAAGCCATAGGCCGTGAGTGCCAACAACAGTAACAGCAGGGGTACGTCGATATGAAAACGCATGGCGGTGCTGGGCCGCTCGGCCAGGTCTGATGAACCCTGGTGCGGCATCTGGCGAACATAATCCCCCATCAGCCCGCCTCGCCCAGCAACCAGGTATCGATAACCGCCCGCGCTATAGGTGCTGCAGCACTGCTGCCGCCGCCGTTCTCAACGATGATGGCTACCGCGATGGTCGGGGCCTCCATGGGTGCAAAGGCAATAAACAGACCGTGGTGGCGATGCCGTTCCGCCACTTCATCCTCGTTATAAACGGCATTTTGGGCAATGCCAATCACCTGGGCGGTGCCGGTTTTTCCAGCCATGTCGTACTCGATGCCCTTGGACAGGTATTTCGCCGTGCCGCGTTTGCCGTGCACCACTTCGCGCATTCCCTCGTAAACTGCCAGCCAGTGTTCATCCTTGGCCACCAGGGGTTCCAGCAGGGGCGCGGCAACCGGTTCGCCATCTATGCTGCTGACCAGACGCGGCGTCTTGCGTTGCCCCTTACTGGCCAGCACACTGGTAGCCATCGCCAGTTGCATCGGCGTGGCCAGCACATAACCCTGGCCTATGCCGGCACTGATAGTTTCACCCGGGTACCAGACCTGGCCCATCGCTTCACGCTTCCAACGGGTCGAGGGTAGTACGCCGCTGCGCTCACTGGTGGTATCGACGCCGGTGCGCTCACCGAAGCCGTAGGGGGACATGTATTCGTGCATGCGATCGATAGTAAGGCGCCGCGCCAGGTCGTAAAAATACACGTCGCAGGACTCGGCAATAGCCATATTCAGGTCGACCCTGGGCGCATGACCGGTACCGCGGATGCGCAAAATCCAGTCGCGATACCTGCGGCTATCCCCCGGCAATCGGTACCAGCCAGGATCGGGCACCGTACTTTCCGTGGTCACTAACCCTGACTCAAGTCCCGCCATACCCATCATCGGCTTGACCGTGGAACCGGGCGGGTACTGGCCCTGGATAGCGCGATTGAACAGCGGTACGTCGAGCGAGTCACGCAAAGCACTGTAGTCTTTGGAACTGATCCCGTTGACAAACAGGTTGGTATCGAAGCCCGGTGTAGATACCAGCGCCAGTACGCCTCCGGTGAGCGGATCAATGGCAACCACCGCACCACGCCTGTCCCCCAGGGCCTCAACCGCTGCGCGCTGTATTCGAATATCAAGATGCAGGGTCAGGTCGGCACCAGGGACCGGCGCATGTCGTTCCAGCACGCGCAACACACGCCCATGGGCATTGCTCTCCACATTCTGGTAGCCGACCTCGCCGTGCAGTATGTCCTCGTAGTATTTTTCCACCCCGACCTTACCCACATGGAAGGTTCCGCGGTAATCAGACTCATCCAGCTCAAAAGCCTCGCGTTCATTGATACGACCCACATATCCCAGGGCATGGGAAAACAACGCGCCATGCGGATAGTGCCGCAGCAATTGCGCATCTACCACCACACCGGGCAGCCGATAGCGATTCACCGCCAGGCGGGCACGTTCATCTTCAGTGAGCCGAAAACGCAGCGGCACCGCCTCATAGGGACGACGACGTTGCAGTTTCTTCTGAAAATTTTCCAGGTCGCCGGCGGAGATTGGCAGCAGACCCTGTAAGGCAGTGAGGGTGGCATCCAGATCGCTAACCCGCTCGCGCACGATCGAGAGAATAAAACTGGGGGTATTGTCCGCCAGCAGCACGCCGTTACGATCATAAATGAGTCCGCGCTTGGGCGGCAATGGCTGCAACTGCACACGGTTGCGGTCGGATTGCGTACGGTAAGTCTCGTATTCAGTAATCTGCAGGGCGTAATAGCGCGTCAGAATCACCGCCAGAAGAGCTAATACAATAGCGATGGCGGCAACGGTTCGGGCACTGTAGATCCGGGATTCGCGGTGCGGATCCTTAAGGGTGATGTGCTGGGGCATGTAACCGGATTGCCTGACCTGTTATAAATCTATTCGCGATGATACGGGTGGTTGACGGTGATTGTCCAAGCCCGATACAACTGTTCCGCCAATAATACGCGTACCAGGGGATGCGGCAGAGTAAGATCACTGAGCGACCAGCGCGTATCCGCCCGCTCCAGACAAGCCGGGCTGAGGCCATCCGGACCACCGATCAACACGCTGTAGTTGTCCCCCGACATTTGCCAGGATTGTAACTGTCGCGCCAATTGCTCAGTGGAAATACGTTTACCTTTCACATCCAGGGCCACCACGCGGTCCCCGGAGGGCACAGCTTTGAGCTGCTGCTCTCCCTCTTTAGCCGATAATTGCCGGGCGTTATTATCCTTGCCGCGCTTGGCCAGGGGGATCTCGCGCCAGTCAACTTGCAGTTCACGAGGCATACGTCGGGCGTATTCATCGACGCCCTGCTCTACCCACGGCGGCATTTTAGTGCCCACCGCAATGATGCTTAAGCGCATCAGGCAGGGGATTCAGGATTGACCCAGAGCCGTTCCAGATCGTAGAAATCGCGCGTAGCCGGCAACATAACGTGCACCACCACATCACCAAAATCCACCAGCACCCAGTCGCCTTCACCTTCGCCTTCCACGCCAATGGGTCGCATACCCTGACTCTTGGCCTCCATGCAGACGTTGTTCGCCAGGGATTTCACGTGTCGATTGGAGGTGCCACTGGTGATCACCAGGTAATCCATGACGTCCGTGAGGCCCGTCACATCCAGTGTTACCGTATTGACAGCCTTGAGGTCGTCCAGCGCCTCAATGATCAGTTTCTTGAGTTGTTCAGCTTCCATGCAGCCAGCTTACCTTGGGTTTCATTCAGTGCAACGCCTATTTAATGATAGAGGGAATGTTTCTGGACATAGTCCAGTACCGGTTCCGGTAACAGGTAGCGCGCAGAACAACCGCGCGCCAACAGGTCTCGGATTTCAGTTGAAGAGATCGCCAGCGGGCGCAGCTCTTCTACGACAATGCGTCCTGCCGCATTGTCATGCAGGTTTTCCTCGGGGGGCAGGCGGTGGGATTGCAACCATTGCGCCACCACCCCTGCTGTCGGTAACTGCCAGCCGGGGCGGGCAATAACGACAATATGTGCCCATTCCAATAATTCCTGCCAGCGGTGCCAAGCGCTTATATCCAGCACCGCATCACAGCCCATGACCAGGCACAGACTGGTGTCGCGCCCCAACTCTGTGCGCAGCTCAATTAGACTGTCGATGGTATAGGAGACCCCCGCTCGCGCCAGCTCCCGGGTGTCGCAGGCCAATGCGGGTTCAGCCGCCACCGCCAATTCCACCATCGCCGCACGGTGCTGTGCCGAGCAACCGGGCTGCTCCCGGTGCGGCGGCACTGCACAGGGCATCAGTCGCAACTGGGTCAGCTGCAAACGCTCCACCAACTCCAGCGCAGAACGCAAGTGGCCGTAATGCACCGGGTTGAATGTGCCACCAAAAACGCCCACCGGGGTCATTGACGGAGTTGCCTGACTCAAACGCGCACCTGCCCCTCACCTAATACCACATATTTCTGCGAGGTAAGCCCTTCCAGGCCCACGGGGCCACGTGCATGTAATTTGTCTGTGGATATCCCAATTTCTGCACCCAACCCGTATTCAAAACCATCCGCAAAGCGGGTGGAGGCATTTACCATGACCGAACTGGAATCCACCTCGCGCAGGAAACGCATGGCACGGCCATGGTCCCGGGTGACAATGCTGTCTGTATGCAGAGAACTGTAAGTATTTATATGCGCCATGGCCTGTTCCAGGCCATCCACCACACGCACCGCCAGAATGGGCGCCAGGTATTCCTCGTGCCAGTCTTCCTCGGTGGCCGCACTGATGTCGGGCAAAATGGCCAGAGTGCGCTCACAGCCGCGAAGCTCCACACCGGCTGCGGCAAAGGCCGTTGCCAGTCGCGGCAACACTGTGTTGGCCTCTGCTACTGCCACCAGCAAGGTTTCCATGGTGTTACAGGTGCCATAGCGATGGGTCTTGGCGTTCAGCGCAATGGCCTGCGCCATATCCAGGTCTGCACCTTCATCTATGTACACATGACAAACGCCATCCAGGTGTTTGATCACCGGCACTTTGGCATCGCTGCTAATGCGCTGGATCAAACTTTTACCGCCGCGCGGTACAATCACATCCACATACTCAGGCATAGCGATGAGCCTGCCCACTGCAGCGCGGTCGGCGGTGGTCACCACCTGCACCGCAGCCTGGGGCAGGCCCGCCTCAAGCAGCCCCTGCGCTATGCAGCTGGCAATCGCACAGTTGGACGCCAGGGACTCGGAGCCACCGCGCAAAATTGTGGCATTACCGGATTTCAGGCACAGGCTGGCCGCTTCCACCGTTACATTGGGGCGGGATTCATAGATGATGCCAATCACCCCCAGAGGCACGCGCATACGCCCCACCTGGATACCACTGGGCATGG
The DNA here is from genome assembly GCA_024686215.1 of Gammaproteobacteria bacterium. Lineage (GTDB taxonomy): Bacteria > Pseudomonadota > Gammaproteobacteria > Pseudomonadales > Halieaceae > JAACFI01. The sequence continues at coordinate 30,796 of JAIBDN010000002.1, forward strand.
TATTCATATCGGTGATACTGCCTACCGGGTCAGGCAGTGCAGCCACCTGGCGCAGCCCTTCCAGCATGCTATCCACGCGCGCCGGGGTCAGCTCCAGACGATCCATCAGCGGTGCATCCAGACCATTGACCCGCCCACGCTCCAGATCCTCGCTATTGGCCTGGGCCAGGCTCGCGCGGGCGCCGTCCAGGGCATCCCTGACCGCCAGCAACGCCCGGTTGCGCACTGCGGTAGACGCGGCCGCCACCTGTCGCGACGCCTCGCGCGCCGCGCTGCCCAGCTCGAGCATGTACTGATCTACATCCATTTATCCAGTTTCCTGAGCGCTATAAAAAAACGCGATTATACCCGAAGCCCGAAGGCGATGTTCCCGCTGTAAGAGCAAATAATCACGGCAAAAAAGGCGGGGCAAAGCCCGCGTATGGAACAATCCTGTGAGTGCTATAGGGCTCCCAGTGCAAGCGTGTGCCGCACTGAGAAGTACCGCTCGAGGCCGGGCGGCAGTGCGGATGCTCAGTCCTGCGCCTGCGTGGAGGCAGATTCCTTAATCAGGGTCTGCAGCTCACCCGTTTCGAACATCTCGGTCACGATATCGCAACCGCCCACCAGCTCACCAGCCACCCACAGCTGGGGAAATGTCGGCCAGTTGGCGTATTTCGGCAGGTGTGTACGTATTTCCGGGTTGGACAGAATGTCCACATAGGCAAAACGCTCACCGCAGGCCATCAGCGCCTCTACCGTGCGTGCTGAAAAGCCGCACTGTGGCTGGTTGGGGGAGCCCTTCATGTATAGAAGGATGCCGTTACTTTCGACCTGTTCTTTGATCGTCTCGATAATGTCCATCATCTGGTTCCTGTGTTTATGGCAGCCACAGAGTGCCGCAGCGTCTCTAGGGCGGAGATTCTACCCTATTATGAGGGCAAATGGTGCCCAATACCGCAGCTGGATTGCCAAGCTTAATCGATATAGTTATAGTTGGCGGGTCTTAGGCAGCTCCCGCTGCCTTTTTGCGTTTTTGGGAGGGTAACAAACATGTCGGCGCTGATGCAGACCTACGCCAGGCTTCCCGTGACTTTCAGTCACGGCGCAGGCGTGTACCTGTACGATACCGATGGTCGGCGCTACCTGGATGCTCTATCCGGCATCGCCGTAAACGGCCTGGGGCACGCTCACCCTGCCGTCACCAAGGCGATCCGGGACCAGGCGGACAAGCTGCTTCACACTTCCAATCTGTACCGCATCGAAGTACAGGAGCAGCTGGCGGAGACGCTGTGTGCAGTCGCCGGTATGGACAATTGCTTTTTCGGCAATTCCGGCGCCGAGGCTAACGAGGCAGCCATCAAACTGGCGCGCCTTTACGGACACCAGCGCGGCGTGGATAAGCCCTCTATCGTGGTATTGGAGGGGGCCTTTCACGGTCGCACGCTGGCTACCCTTAGCGCCACCGGCAATCGCAAGATACAGGCGGGATTTGAGCCCCTGGTGGCGGGATTCATTCGCGTACCGCGCAATGACATACAGGCGCTGCAACAGGTCGCCGCCAACAACCCCGGCGTCGTCGCCATACTCGCTGAACCCATACAGGGCGAAGGCGGGGTACACCCGCTGTCCACTGAGTTCCTGCAGGCCATGCAGGATATTTGCAGGGAGCGGGAATGGCTGCTGATGTTGGATGAGGTGCAGACCGGCAATGGCCGCACCGGGCATTACTTCGCCTACCAGGGCCTGGGGATTACACCCGATGTGGTGGCCACAGCTAAAGGCCTGGGCAATGGCGTCCCCATCGGCGCCTGTCTGGCGCGGGGCAAGGCGGCACAGGTATTCGGTGCCGGCCATCACGGCTCCACCTACGGCGGCAACCCACTGGTCTGTGCAGCAGCCCTGGCGGTAGTCAACACTATTGCAGCAGACCATTTATGCGACAACGCGCTGGCCATGGGCCAACTGCTGCGCGATACGCTACTGGCGGACCCGACAGTGGCGCCCCATATTCGCGAAATCCGCGGCGCCGGCCTGATGCTGGGCATCGCGTTACAGCGCGAATGTGGTGAATTGGTGGCGGCAGCGCTGGATGCTGGTGTGCTGATCAATGTCACCGCAGGTGACACCATACGCCTGCTACCCCCACTGATTATCAATGAAACCGAAACTCTGGAATTAGCCGCGGCAGTAGCGGCACTGATCCGGAATTTCGCCTAGCAATACACCCGATTGCACTGCAGGAAAGGACATGTCTGACACACGGCACTTTTTAACGTTACTGGACTTTAGCCCCGCTGAGCTGCAGCACATAATCCAGCGCGCCATCGCGATGAAGCAGGAACACCGCAGCGGGGATGATCAGCGCACCTTCCCGGGTAAAGTCCTGGGTATGATTTTCGCCAAATCTTCCACCCGCACGCGCGTCTCCTTTGAAGCGGGCATGGCCCAACTGGGTGGCCACGCCATGTTCCTGTCCCCCCAGGACACACAACTGGGGCGCGGGGAACCGGTGGAAGACAGCGCCCGGGTGATATCGTCCATGGTAGATCTCGTCATGATACGTACCTTTGGCCACGACATTGTGGAGCGTTTTGCTGCACATTCCAGCGTGCCGGTAATCAATGCCCTGACCGATGACTACCACCCCTGCCAGTTGTTGGCAGATATGCAAACCTGGGTGGAGCAACGCGGCAGCATAGCCGGCAAACGCGTATGCTGGGTGGGCGACGGCAATAATATGTGCCAGTCCTACATCAATGCGGCGCGGCAATTTGACTTTGAACTGAGCATAGCCTGCCCACCAGGTTTTGAACCCGACGCACAACTGCTGGCCAGCAACAGTGATCGTGTGCATATCGAACACGACCCCGCGGCCGCAGCAGCGGGGACCGACCTGGTGGTTACTGATGTCTGGGCATCCATGGGCCAGGAAAGCGAACAACGGGAGCGCGCGGCACTGTTCGCACCCTACCAGGTCAATGCCGAGCTAATGAGCAGCGCCGCCAGCGGGGCGCTGTATATGCATTGCCTTCCAGCCCACCGGGGAGAGGAAATCAGCGTTGAGCTGATGGACGCCACCGACACGGTGATATGGGAAGAGGCAGAGAACCGACTACACGCCCAAAAGGCGCTGATGGAAACCCTGCTGCTGGCCAATCGCTAACACTGCAGACGCCGCGGAACCCTGTGGCGGTGCCTGCAGCAGCGGCCGGCACCTTGAGTCATGCTTACCCAAACCGGCAACTGTAATAACCTTTCCGTATATAAAGAGCTCTTTTTATAAAAAATAAATTTATGCGGGCCGAAATGCGGCCCAAATATTACCTGTATTTGGTCGCCTACCGACCACCATTGGCCTGCAGCGTAAGTGGGTACAGACCCCTCAAATTATCAACATCTTATCCACAGAATAAACCCAGGCTAATTACCTTGCATTGCACCCTGACCCGCATTATCTTGTACCTGAGTGAAGCAGCTACCCCAATATATTGGGTGCAGCGATCAAAAAATAAACAAAAAAATAGGTGTGATGCCGGATAATTGATCGCGGCAACCGAGATTTCTCGCGAAAATAGCCAGCGCGCAACCCGCACCCACCGGGTGACGTTTATTAGTGGAAGATTGTTAAGTGGTAACCCCAAAAAAATAAGGCTTTACGCCAACCTACCGGAGACGACATGCAGACAGAGACCAACCAGGGCAGCACTACCGCCGAAACGGCTACTCCTCACCAGGACACCACCGCGGCAAGCTCAGCCATCGCGGCGACAGCGCCGGGCCAATTGCGGGTCATCAAGCGCAACGGCACCGTGGTGCCATTTGAAGGCAGTAAAATCTCGGTAGCCATTACCAAAGCCTTCCTCGCGGTAGAGGGCGGTACAGCGGCGGCTTCCAGCCGCATCCACGAGACCGTGGAGAAACTGACCGAACAGGTAGCCGCCACATTCCTGCGCCGCATGCCTTCCGGTGGCACTATTCATATCGAAGACGTACAGGATCAGGTTGAACTGTCCCTGATGCGCTCCGGCGAGCACAAGATCGCCCGCGACTACGTTATCTATCGCGAAGAACAAGCGCGCAAGCGTGCCGCCAAACAGTCCCTGTCGCCAGCCACCCAGGCGGCGGCAGGCAACATTCAGGTGGTACAGATAGACGGCAGTCGCGCACCCCTGGACCTGGACCGCATACATACCATTGTCAGCGAAGCTTGCACCGACCTCAGTGATGTCAGTGAAACCGAGATACTCGATGAAGCCCTGAAAAACCTGTACGACGGCTTAACAGCGCTAGAACTGAGCACCTCGCTGGTGATTACCGCGCGCACCATGATCGAGCAGGAACCCAATTACTCCTACGTTGCCGCACGCCTGCTGTGCGACAACCTGCGTGCCGAAGCCCTGCACTTTCTGGGCGTCGCGGTCAGCGCCACTCAGCACGATATGGCTTCACTGTACGCCAAAGCTCTGCCCGCCTACGTGGCAAAAGGCGTAGAGCTGGAACTGCTGGCACCCAACCTGCAAGGCTATGACCTGGACCGCCTGGGCAAAGCACTGCTGCCCGAACGCGACCTGCAATTTACTTACCTGGGCCTGCAAACCCTGTATGACCGCTACTTCATTCACAGCAATGACGTGCGTATAGAGCTGCCGCAAATATTCTTTATGCGCGTTGCCATGGGTCTTGCTATTGAAGAGGAAGACAAAAACGCTCGCGCCATTGAGTTTTACGAGTTGCTGTCCTCGTTTGACTACATGAGCTCCACTCCCACCCTGTTCAATGCCGGCACCCTGCGCCCACAATTGTCCTCGTGCTACCTGACCACAGTACCGGATGACCTGCACGGTATCTACGGCGCCATACAGGACAACGCCATGTTGTCCAAATTCGCTGGCGGACTGGGTAACGACTGGACTCAGGTGCGCGCACTGGGCGCCTACATCAAGGGCACCAACGGAAAATCCCAGGGTGTCGTGCCCTTCCTGAAAGTGGTCAACGATACAGCTGTGGCAGTCAACCAGGGCGGCAAACGCAAGGGCGCGGTGTGCGCCTACCTGGAAACCTGGCACATGGACATAGAGGAATTTGTCGAGCTGCGTAAAAACACCGGCGACGATCGCCGCCGCACCCACGACATGAACACCGCCAACTGGATTCCCGACCTGTTTATGAAGCGGGTATTCGACGGCGGTGACTGGACTCTGTTCTCCCCTAACGACGTGCCTGACCTACACGACCTGTACGGCACCGCTTTCGAGCAGCGCTACCAGCAGTACGAGGAAATGGCGCGCAACGGCGAAGTAAAGCTATTCAAAACCCTCAAGGCCGAGAACCTGTGGCGCAAGATGCTGGGCATGTTGTTCGAGACCGGCCACCCCTGGATGACCTTCAAGGACCCCTGCAACCTGCGCTCACCGCAGCAACATGTCGGCGTGGTGCACTCATCCAACCTGTGTACCGAAATCACCCTGAACACCAACAAGGATGAGATCGCGGTATGCAACCTGGGCTCGGTAAACCTGCCTCAACATATCGTAGATGGCAGCCTGAACATGGAGAAGCTGCAAAAGACCGTCAACACTGCCGTGCGTATGCTCGATAATGTCATCAACATCAACTACTACTCGGTTCCCCAGGCAAAAAACTCCAACTTGCTGCACAGGCCAGTCGGCCTGGGCCTGATGGGCTTCCAGGATGCCCTGTACAAGCAACACCTGGCCTACGGATCCGAGCAAGCGGTTGAATTCGCCGATCGTTCCATGGAGGCAATCAGCTATTTCGCCATCCAGGCCTCCAGTGACCTGGCGGCAGAGCGCGGTGCCTACTCCAGCTACGAGGGTTCACTGTGGAGCCAGGGAGTATTCCCTATAGACTCCCTGGAATACCTGATTGAGCAACGTGGTGCCGACTACATCGATGTGGATCGCAGCCAGTCTCTGGATTGGCCGGCCCTGCGTGAAGTGGTCAAGACCCGCGGCATGCGCAACTCCAATGTGATGGCCATTGCGCCCACCGCAACCATCGCCAATATCACCGGGGTATCGCAGTCCATAGAGCCCACTTACCAGAACCTGTATGTCAAATCCAACCTGTCCGGCGAGTTCACGGTGGTCAACCCCTACCTGGTTAACGACCTGAAAGAGCGCGGCTTGTGGGACGGCGTGATGGTCAACGATCTCAAATACTATGACGGTAGCGTACAGGCCATTGATCGTATTCCAGCGGACCTTAAAGCCATCTATTCGACTGCCTTCGAGGTTGAGCCGCGCTGGCTGGTTACTGCTGCCAGTCGTCGCCAGAAATGGATAGACCAGGCCCAGTCGCTGAACCTGTACATCAACAACGCCAACGGCAAAAAACTGGACATCACCTACCGCATGGCCTGGTATAGCGGCCTGAAGACCACCTACTACCTGCGTTCTCTGGCAGCAACCGGCACCGAAAAATCTACCATCGATACCGGCACCCTGAACGCAGTATCCAATGAGGCGGCTCAGCCGGCACCCGTGCCCGAGGCCTGTTCGCTGGACGACCCGGACTGTGAGGCCTGCCAGTAGGCGGGCCGCACACATAACAACAATGCTAGACGACCATATAAAGAAGCCAGGGGACAACAACAGTATGATGAACTGGGATGATTACCACAAAGAAGAAGCCGCACCCGACAGCGCGTCGGCAGCCGCAGCAGCCTCTGCCATAACGCAGGCCAGTGTTGCGCCTGCCGCGGTAGCACCAGCACCAGAGCCCGCCGTGATAGCGCAACCAGCGGCCGCAATCGATCCAATCGCTTCCGCCGAGGCCGATACCACAGGCAACGTCAGCAAGGCCACTGAGGCCGTTGCGCAGCTCGATGTCGCTCCAGGCCTGGAAGACCTGGAAATGGGTGCTGCGCGTGTATCAGTGGATGAAAAAGCCATGATTAACTGCCGCGCTGACCTCAATCAGCTGGTGCCCTTCAAGTATGACTGGGCCTGGCAGAAGTACATCGACGGTTGCGCCAATCACTGGATGCCGCAGGAAATCAACATGACTGCGGACGTCGCCACCTGGAAAAATCCGGAGGGCCTGTCCGACGACGAACGCCGTATTGTGATGCGTAACCTGGGCTACTTCTCTACCGCAGACTCACTGGTTGCGAACAACCTGGTACTGGCGATCTACCGCCTGATCACCAACCCCGAGTGCCGCCAGTACTTGCTGCGCCAGGCCTTTGAAGAGGCCATCCACACCCATGCCTACCAGTACTGCATCGAATCTCTGGGCATGGACGAGGGCGAGGTGTTCAATATGTATCGCGAGGTACCCTCGGTCGCCAAGAAAGCCGCCTGGAGCATCAGCCGTACCCACGAGTTGAGTGACCCCACGTTCACTACAGGCACCATGGAGACAGACCAGATCCTGCTGCGCAACCTGATCGGATTCTACGCAGTCACCGAGGGCATTTTCTTCTACTGCGGTTTTACCCAGATCCTGTCAATGGGCCGGCGCAACAAGATGACCGGTGTAGCGGAGCAGTTTCAGTACATCCTGCGCGACGAGTCCATGCACCTGAACTTCGGCATCGATGTCATCAACCAGATCAAGCTGGAAAACCCGCATCTGTGGACGCCGGAATTCCAGGAGGAGTCTATCCAGATGATTCTGGAAGGCACCCAGCTGGAAATAGAGTACGCACGCGATACCATGCCGCGCGGTGTACTGGGCATGAATGCGGCGATGATGGAAGAGTACCTGCACTTCATCGCCAACCGGCGCCTGTCACAACTGGGACTGCCGGAACAATTTCCGGGCGCACAGAATCCGTTCCCATGGATGTCCGAAATTATGGACCTGCGCAAGGAGAAGAACTTCTTCGAAACGCGGGTCATTGAATACCAGACAGGTGGCGCCCTGACCTGGGATTAAGAAGACCTCTGGCCACCCTTGCTTTCTGGGGGTGGCTGGCCGGCACCAATGAATGTGTTGAGACATAGCCCAAGGAATCTCACATGGATAATAGCGACAAGAACCCCAACGAAACGGAAACCATATTGATGGCACTGGACCAGATCAGCCAGACTATCGATGTGATGACCAGTGTTGTGGGACGACTGCGTAACTACCTGCAACAGCAGGAAGCCGCCGCGGCCGATCAACAGAAAGAACTGCAGGCGGAAATGCAGTCAGACCGGATTCTGCATTAAGCACCCGCGCTTGTAGCAGAAGCATAACGCCACGCTCGGGCTGTCAGCCCGGGCGTGGCACCGCTACCGCCAAAGATTATCCCTCCCGATACGGCAGCATTAAACCCCCAGGCAAACCCGACACACGCACCCCGGCACTACCTGCTATCATCCAAACTAGCCCACGGCACTTGGCGCGGCGGCAGCAGCCGAGATACGCCTCGATGTAATCACTGCAAACTTATGATTTTCAGATGAGGAATACCGCTGTACAATGACCGCCCCGTGGGGCTCACGACCACGTGATGCGCAGCACCGTCTCCATAAAACTGCAACAGGATATCGATATGATCTACAACAGTGATCAACTCACGGTACAACGCCTGGAAGGCGATATCGCCGAGCTTAACTTCGACCTTCAGGGCGAATCCGTTAACAAATTCGACAACGCTACCGTGACCAGCCTCGCGGCAGCACTGGACGCACTTGAAGCCGAGAGTGGCATCAGGGGCTTACTGGTTACCAGCAGCAAGCCGGTATTTATAGTCGGCGCGGATATCACAGAATTCACCAGCCTGTTCGGCGCTGACAAGGAAGAGATCAAACCCTTCACCGGCGCCAACAACAAGAACCTCAATCGCATCGCCAGCCTGCCCTACCCCAGCGCGGTAGCCATCAACGGTTTCGCCATGGGCGGTGGCCTGGAGTGCTGCCTGGCCTGTGACTTCCGGGTAATGAGTAGCGTCGCCAAAATAGGCCTGCCGGAAACCAAACTGGGTATTCTCCCTGGCTGGGGCGGCACCGTACGTCTGCCGCGCATCATCGGTGTGGATGAGGCGGTCATGTGGATGGCCACCGGCGCGGACAAACGACCTGATGACGCGCTCAAGGCCGGCGCAGTGGATGCCGTCGCCGGGCCCGAGCAATTGCGCGAGGTCACCCTGGCTACTTTGCACAACGCCATCGATGGCGGTCTGGACTATGCAGATCGTCGCGCGCGCAAACACGGCCCCCTGCCTCTGAATGACACCGAAGCGATGATGTCCTTCTTCACTATCAAGTCCATGGTGGCGCAGCAGGCAGGCAAAAACTACCCCGCTCCGGTCAAGGTAGTGGATGTGATCGAGGCGGCGCGCAAAATGAGCCTGGAAGACGCTCTGGATGTGGAAGCCGAAGCCTTCGCCGAACTTGCCACTACCCCGGTCGCGGCCGCCCTGGTCGGCGTATTCCTGAATGACCAGCTACTGGGCAAGAAAGCCAAGGGCTGGGAAAAGCAGGCTGACAAGAAAATCGAGCACGCCGCCGTGCTGGGCGCCGGCATCATGGGTGGCGGTATCGCCTACCAGAGCGCCCTGAAAGGCACCCCTATAAAGATGAAGGACATCAACCAGGATGGCCTGGACCTGGGCCTGAGCGAAGCCAACAAGCTGCTGGCCAAGCGCGTCTCACGCGGCCGCATGACCCCTGACAAGATGGGCGACATCCTCAACAGCATTGACCCCACCCTGACCTACAATGGCTTCGAGGACGTGGACATTGTGGTAGAGGCCGTCGTGGAGAACGAGAAAGTCAAAGGCATGGTACTGGCTGAGGCGGAAAAGCATATCAACAAGGCTGCTGTACTGGCCTCCAATACTTCCACTATCTCGATTACCCGCCTGGCCGAACACCTGGAGCGCCCGGAGAACTTCTGCGGCATGCACTTCTTTAACCCGGTACACGCCATGCCACTGGTAGAGGTGATTCGCGGTGAGAAGACCTCCGACAATGCAATTGCACGGACCGTGGCCTACGCCAATAAAATGGGCAAGAAAGCAGTAGTGGTCAACGACTGCCCCGGGTTCCTGGTTAACCGGGTTCTGTTTCCCTACTTCGGCGGCTTCAACATGCTGCTGCGTGACGGCGCCGACTTCCAGGCGCTGGACAAGGTGATGGAACGCTGGGGCTGGCCCATGGGCCCTGCCTACCTGATGGATGTGGTTGGCATCGACACCGGTGTGCACGCCGCCCAGGTAATGGCCGAGGGCTTTCCAGACCGTATGCAACCGGACTTTAAAAGCGCCACCGAGGTGCTGTTCGAGAACGACCGCTACGGCCAGAAGAACGGCAAGGGCATGTACGAATACGTAACCGACAAGCGCGGTAAGCCGAAGAAAATCGTCAACGATGAGGTCTACGACCTCATTGCCCCGGTCTGCGCGGAGCGCACCGAGTTCGAGCGCGAGGATATCATCGCCCGTATGATGCTGCCCATGGCCATTGAAATGGCCCGCTGTGTGGAAGAGGGTATTGTCGGCACCCCCGCCGAAGCGGACCTGGCTCTGCTTTACGGCGTCGGCTTCCCGCCTTTCCGCGGCGGTATCTTCCGCTGGATGGACACCGTGGGCATGGCGCACATCGCCGAGGCCTCGGAAAAATTTGCCCACCTGGGCAAAGCTTACGAGCTGACCGCTGGTATGCAAGACATGCTTGCCAACGGCAAGACCTACTACTGAGTTCAGGGCTAATTAAAGGAGAGATACTGTGAGTTTGAATCCAAGAGACGCAGTGATTGTAGATTACGCCCGTTCAGCAATGGGGCGTTCCAAGAACGGTTGCTTCCGCAACGTACGCGCAGACGATTTGTCAGCCGAGGTAATCAAGGGCATGCTGGCGCGCAATACAGCGCTTGATCCCGCCGAGATTGACGACCTGATCTGGGGCAGTGTGATCCAGCGCGGTGAGCAGGGTATGAACCTGGCGCGCATGATCGTGCTCAACGCAGAGTTGCCGCACACCATCCCCGCACAGACCGTGAATCGCCTGTGCGGTTCCTCCATGAGCGCGCTGCAAACTGCGGCGGCCAATATCATAGCCGGCGTTGGTGATGTGTACCTGGTAGGCGGCGTGGAACACCTGGGCCACCTGCCGATGATGGATCCGATCAATGTCGACCCCAACCCGCGCATGGGTCGCTCAGTGGCCAAGGCCGCCGGCATGATGGGCATGACGGCAGAAATGCTGGCGATGATGCACGGTATTAGCCGTGAAGATCAGGACAAGCTGGCCCTGCGCTCCCACCAGTTGGCCCACAAGGCCACTATTGACGGCAAATTCAAGCGCGAGATTATAGCTATCGACGGGCACGACGAGAACGGCGCACTGGTCTCGGTTACACAAGACGAAACCATTCGCCCCGAAACCACCCTGGAAGGCCTGGCTGCACTGAAGCCCTCCTTCAACCCGCAGGGTGGCACCGTGACCGCCGGGCAATCTTCCCAGATCTCGGATGGCGCCTCCGCGATGCTGATGATGTCTGCCGAGAAAGCCCAGGCCCTGGGACTCACGCCCATCGCGCGCGTCAAGGGCATGGCCCTGGCGGGGGTTGACCCCTCCATCATGGGTTACGGACCGGTGCCCTCAACGCAGAAAGCGCTGAAGAAGCTGGGACTGACCATCCAGGATATCGAGATGGTAGAGCTTAACGAAGCCTTTGCCGCACAGGCCCTGCCCGTGCTGAAAGACCTGGGTCTACTGGACGATATGGAAACCAAGGTGAACGTGCATGGCGGCGCCATTGCCCTGGGTCACCCCTTCGGCTGCTCCGGCACACGCATTACCGGCTCTTTGCTCAATGTCATGGAAGACCGCGACCTGACTCTGGGCGTGTCAACCATGTGTATCGGCCTGGGCCAGGGTATTACCACTGTGATAGAGCGCATCTAGCGCGCCCGTTACACCATAGCGGTGCTCAAAGTGCCGCTATGGCTGTTGTGACAACAGCTCGTCTATGCGCGACAGGGCAGCTGCCAGGTCGTTGACCGCCAGCCCCGAACCACGAAAAAACTCCTCTGCCATCGGTGCAATGCCGCACCGACCGGGGAGCGCTTGCTCATCTTCCAGCATGCGGTACACGGTAGGCAAGAATACAAACTGTAACCACTGGGGTAATGTCAGGGTGTCCACACAGAACGGTTCCTGGGACGCCAGTGCCTCGGTGGAAGGCGGGATTTTGTCCCATTGACCGAGTTGCCGCAATTGGGCCTCAATATCGATCATGACTTCTGCGATTTCAGTACGCATAGGCTGCGCGTTCCTGCACGGGTTTTGTTGGCGGACAGGGATAATATCACCTGTCTGCAATATAGTAGAAACACAGCGCTTTTGACCCACTGCATACAACTGGTTACTCTGTGCCCCCTGCGCTGGCGCAAAGCAGCTCAGCGGGTGTAGTTCAATGGCAGAACGGCAGCTTCCCAAGCTGCATATGCGGGTTCGATTCCCGTCACCCGCTCCAACCTACCGGCAAGCCCCACCCGTTAGCAGCAATACCGCGCCAACTATCCCAGCTGTCGTTTAAATGGCGGTAACGAATCCAGAATTGCGCTGCCGTAACGGCGCGTGAGTATGCGCCTGTCCATCAAGGTCACGCGACCCGTGTCTTCCTCTGTGCGCAACAGCCGCCCACTGGCCTGCACCAGGCGCAGGGCGGCATCGGGTACACTGATCTCCATAAAGGCGTTACGCCCCTGGGCCTCTACCCATTCTGCCAGCGCCGCCTCCAGGGGACTGTTGGGAACCGCAAAGGGTATCTTCGCAATCACCACATGGCGGCAATAATCACCGGGAAGATCCACGCCCTCGGCAAAACTGGCCAGGCCGAAAATCACGCTGCCGCGACCGCTATCGATACACTCCCGATGGCGACGCATAATTTCCTGCTTGCTGTAATCCCCCTGCATCAGGATGCGCTCGCCAAAGTCGCCACTGAGCCCCTGATACACTTCCAGCATCTGGCGCCGCGAGGAGAACAACACCAGGCTACCCTCCTGCGGATCCAACAGCTGCGGCAACATCGCAATAAGGGCATCGGTATGTGCCTGAGCATCCCCCGGATCACTGTCCATAGCCGGCACACAGAAGGTCGCGTTGGCATAATTAAAAGGGCTGGCGACCACCTTATAAGTCGCATCACGCGGCGCACCCGAGTGCAGCATAAAGCGCTCAAACGAGTTCAGTGCCGTGATAGTAGCCGAGGTAACCACCACGCCAGCGGCACGCGACCACAGGCAATCCTGGAGAATATCCGCGGCCAACACCGGGCTACAGCGCAATTCAAAGCCAAACTGGCTGCCGCTGTTAAGCAGGGTGATCCAGCGCGCTTTGGGGGGCGTCTCGCCCTCACCGGTGACCGCGTATTCCCGCCACAACGCCAATGCGCCCTCGGCACGCCCCAACATACCGCCAATATTGATATGCCAGGTTTCAATATCCGCCTTGTCCAGGCCTGCGAAATCATCTTCCAGGGCCTCCTCCAGGTGAACCTCCATGCGTGACAAACCACTCACCAACTTGTCAAACTGAGCGCTAATCGTAGTCGCCACGGGAATCAGGGCAGCCGGCACCTGTCCGTGCTCAAGGCGCAATTGCTGGTCATCGCGACTGGCGTCGACATCCGCGTCCTCAAACAGTGTCGCCACAAGTTGCTCTGCGACCTGCAGACTGTCTGCCGCCTCGCTCATGGTAAGCGGCAATGACTGCAGTGGCCGCTGCAACTGCTCCAGCACACCCAGCGCGGGCGCCGCCTGCTGCAGCAGCTTTTCGCTGTCTCGCAACCACTGCAGTGTGGTGTGCAGACGGCAAAAGCTGGCGAAATGCGACAGCGCCTTATCGGGCAGATGATGCCCCTCGTCAAACACGTAAATACTGTCTTCCGGAGGCGACAGTATGGCCCCGCCGCCCAGCGCCAGATCAGCCAGAGTCAAATCATGGTTGGTGACAATAATATCGGCACTTTGCAGTTCCTCCCGCGCACGGTAGAAACTGCATTGGCTGATATTCGGGCAGCGGCGGCCACTACACTGACTGTGATCAGTGGTCGCGCCGTACCATACATCCTCAGCGATATTGTCCGGCCAGTTGTCGCGATCTCCATCCCACTGGCCACGACCCAGGGCATCCAGCATGGCGGTATATACCGGCAGCGCCTCCGCTTGTAGTGGCGCGGCCACCTCGTCGGGATACAGCGGCAGCAGGTCCGATTCGCCCTGCCCCTGGCCCATCAGCCTGTCCAGTTTAGACAAGCAGACATAGCGCCGCCGGCCCTTGGCCAGGGCAAAGCTGAAATCCAGGCCGCTGCTGTCGCGAATATCCGGGAGGTCCTTGTTGACGAACTGCTCTTGCAGGGCAATCGTTGCTGTCGCCACTACCAGGCGCTTATTCAGGGCCTGGGCCATAGGAATGGCAGCCACGGCATATGCGATGGTTTTACCGGTACCTGTACCCGCCTCGATTACGCAAACCGCTGGCGAGCCACTGCCCAGCCCTTCCACAGGCGGGATCCGGGACAGGGTATTGGCGATTTCAGCAATCATCTGCCGCTGCCCCCAACGCGGTTTCAGGGACTTATGCTCGATAATAGCTGTATAAGCCTCGCGGATGCGGGCCTTGAGTTCGTCGGTCAGCAAGAGGTCTGGGAATCTTCAGCCGCGGGTAATTTAGTCACCACAGCATTGGCATAGATGGCCAGCGCATAGGGGCGATGTGCTTCGGGCATGGCGTCGATACGTGCGGAGAAATCGGCCGCTGTGCAATCACCAGGCTCAAGGTAAAGATCCTCGGGGATTACTGCCTCCGGCCCGTGCAGTAGATGATAAGCCTGCAGATTGGTGGGGTGCAGACAATACTGCTGGATAATCTGACGATCAACTTCTGCGGCAACTTCCTCTGCGCGGCTGAACTCACTGCCCAGCGGGCTGCCAAAAGAAACGTGCACCCGCCCCTTGTCCCCGGCGATTCCCTGCCCGATGGACGCGATATCTTCCTGCGCCCCTTTTTCGTAACTACCGGCAGAGGCCAGTTCACATAACTCATGTGCTTTCAATGCGTCACAGGGATCCAACTCGTAGGAAATCGACACCGGTACTATATTCAGCTTGCCAATATGCTCACCAAATTCTTCATTGCGCTTGTCGCGACTCAACGACAGCATTTTGATAATGGCGGGCTCGGTGCGGTCCACCCCGTCCTTTGCGCGGCCCTCGCGCTGGGCAATCCATATCGGAGCGTTTTCCACTTGCAGGGAATGCTGGATATAGTTCGCCAGGTTCTTCGATGCCGCCAGCAGCTCGCGTGGGCCACTCACCGAACGCTTGACAATAAAACTCTTGTTCAGGCGCATCAGGTCCGAGGCCCAGGGCGTGGTCAGCAGATTATCGCCAATGGCGATACGCACGGTTTCGCGACCGCCCTGGTGCAGAGCATAATTGGTAAACGCCGGATCCATGGCGATGTCCCGGTGGTTGCTCATAAACAAGTAGGGGCGCTCAGGGTCCAGTTGCTCCAGGCCGGAGATACCGAAACCACCTGTGGTGCTCTCTATCATACGATCCATATAGCGCTTGATGATGTCCTGTACGCCGCCAATATCCTTTACTCCGCGCACCTCGCGCGCCAGCCCGAAACGCACCAGCGGGCGCACCAGTGCCGGCACCAGTGCCGCCACGCGACCCATGCGTAAACTGGCGATTGCCCCCAGGAATTCGTCATCGGCCAGCAGGCGCTCCAAGACTGGCGCTACTTCGTCATCCCGGTAAGGACGTATATCTGCGAAGGGGTCGCTCAAGGCTCTGCTCTCTGTATCGATAAAAAACGCACTACCTTACCCAAAATACCCGCCCGCGTCATCTGCCCGGCACTGCCAGTCGCGTGCTGAAACCCGGTTGAGCGCGACGCCACAGGCGAACAAATGGTGATATTGGCACTGACTTGTATAGGGCTTTCTGCTACCCTGCTGCCGCAAATTTGGTCGATTTAAAACTGGAGCAACTATGGACGCAGGTACAGCCACATTAATGACCTATGGCGCAGCAACGCTGGCAGTAAGCTGGGTGCTGCTGCTGATCGTATCGTGGAAAGAAGATTACGCCTGGGGCCTGTGCACCCTGTTCCTGCCCCCGCTATCCTACCTCTACGCGCTGTCACGCCTGGACGTGGCAGGCCAGTCACTGCTGGCGGCGGCCGTCGGCTGGTTGCTGATCTGGCTGGCCTGAACCTGACTTGACGTTACACGGGTAACATTAAACTTACTTAATGTTCCCGGTAACGATTTTTACATGACAAAATAAATACATATAAATCATGTGGTTACAGAAAATATAAAACGTCCATCCGACAACTGTTACAGAATTACCCAAATTGTTGCCAATTAGTAACTCAATACTGCACTGCGCAGGGCATATAATGCCTGCTGCAGGAACGGCCATTCAGGCATAGCCACGCCGTTCCAAGCATCCATAGTGAAATATTGAGGTTTTTATCATGAACAATTTGTTCAAAGTGGCCACTGCGGCCGCATTGGTGGCCTTTTCTGCAGGCAGCTTTGCCGCCAAACCCACCAGTATTGTGTTTACCACGAATGCCGAAGCAACCGATGGCACCGCTTACGCGACGTACATGGTCAAGTGTTCCAATGGCAAGAAAGTTGAATTGACGGCCTGGGACAACCGCCGCAAGTGGTGTGTAGGCGATGCCGGCAGCGAAACCTGCGAGAAGAAGCAAATTAAAGCCGCCAAGGCCGCCTGCAAGGCACCCTGAAGCCGCTAAGACAACCTGGTGGAACGCTGGAGATCAGTCCAGATAGCGTGAGCGCAGCTCCGCTAACTCCGCCGGGCCTACCCCCAGAGCCTGCTCCAGGTAGACCTCAACAGATACGTAGTTGCGCCCTATCGCCTCCAGTGCCCGGGCCAGATAAACCTCGTGCACTTCCAGCATGGGCATAATTGCATCCGCGTCCATATTCTCCATCTGGTATTTGCGCTGCAGCCTTTCCAGTTCCAGTTCCGGGCGGAAATAACGCGCCGTCAGCATATAGTCGCGCATCACCATCTCGCGCGGCACACCCAGGGCCAACAACACCAGGGCTGCGGCAAATCCAGTGCGATCCTTACCCGCGGCACAATGCACCAGAAAGCGCGCGTCCTCCAGCGCCAGAATTTCGCGAAACATGCGCGCATAGGTTGCCGTCTGCCCCTCGGCAAAATCTCGATTTATCTCCAGCATAAAGTCGAACATAGGCTCTCGCCCCTGTACCTGGATTTCCGTCTCTTCGAAAAACCGCGAGTTGCTGCCGGGAATGATGGGTAAACTGGCGACTCTCGGCCGCTGTTGCGGCAGCCGACTGGGTTCGCTTTCTTGCTCCTCCACGCGCCGAAAATCACATACCAGATCGAGATTCAGGCTGGCCAGCAGAATCAGGTCCTGCGCACTGAGGCTGGACAACTGCCCGGAGCGAAACAAATATCCCCATTTGACCTGCCGCCCATCGGCCGTGCCGTACCCACCGAAATCGCGAAAATTTGGCGTACCCTGCATGCCGAATTTGCGCTCGGTAGCTAACACTTCAGTGCCGTGCTGGTCGCGCAGGCGGAAATAGTGACGTATGTCGGGCGCCAGGCCCGACAAGCGGGCGCGCCTTGCCGGCTGCTCCGCATAATGCGCCTGCATCGCGGAGCCCTCTGCCAGCAACTCCACGGTAACTTCGGTATCCGGGTGTGTCGCCTGCCATTCGATATGGTAATCACCACCCGGCTCTCGCCAGATATGCACTGCATCGGAAATCAACATGCTATGGTCGCGCCTCTTACTCGCCGCGATACGCAAAGACGGCGCGCAGCAACGATTTGATCAGGTTAAGCTGGTTTTCCAGGGCCGCTTCGCTGAAGGGGTCCTGCCCCAGCAGATCGCGGTACATCGGTGCCATGGTGACATAGGACATCACCAGGTTGTTGAAGGCCATCACTGCCCAGGGCTGTAGGCCGGCATCACCAAAAACTTCGACTGCCTGCCCCTCTATTAGTGCTCCGGATTGGAACATGGGGCGAAACAGGCGCTCAATCAGCTCGTTGGTATGCGGGCCACCGGACAGGGCCGCATGTTGCAGCAGGCGCGCCAGGTTGGGGTTGGCATGGTGCCAGCGCACGATGGTTTCCAGCCACTCAAAGACCCGCTCATAAGTAACCGGACCACTGTCCAGCTCTCGTTGGGGGGCGGTGAACTCAGTCAACAAACGTTCCAGCACGGCCTCGTATAACGCTTCCTTGTTCTTGAAATGGTTATACAGGCTGGGCGAGCGAATCCCGACCCGGTCGGCTACATCCCCCAGGGAAGTGGCACTGTAACCTTTCTCGGCGAACAGGTCCTCGGCGGCATTGAGAATACGCTCAGAGGTAGTGGGGGCACTGGTAGCCTGCTGATTCATTGATAGTTCCGGTGTTGTGCTGAGAATAATAACTAATAGGCGTTAGTATAACCCAGCCTCAATAGGATGAACCAGCGCCCGGACGGTTGACAACGGGGGGGGTAATGTGAATAATCGCGCCTCCTGATTTTATGACTCTATCGAGGTAACAGACAGTGGCAAATTCACCACAAGCAAAGAAGCGCGCCCGTCAGGGTGAGAAACGTCGCACACACAACGCCAGCCTGCGTTCGTTGGTTCGCACCAACATCAAGAAAGTCAACGCGGCTATCAGCAGCGGCAACGCTGAACAGGCCCAGGCGGCCTACGCCAGCGCCGTGCCAGTTCTCGACAGCCTGGCCGACAAGGGCATCATCCACAAGAATAAAGCCGCTCGCCACAAGAGTCGCTTGAACGCCCAGGTTAGAGCCCTGTCAGCGTAATTTCTGCCAGATACAAAAAAGCCGGCTTTAAAGCCGGCTTTTTTGTGCCCCAGCAAAAGGTATCTTGACCAGACGCTGCGGTGGTGCGGAGACGCTAGCGATAGTCGCTAGGCAGCAGAGCTGGTTTTCGCAGACTCCTGCTTCTCGTGCTCCTTGGCAAACTCAGCCAACATGCTCTGCTCGTGGGACTGGGCTTCGCCAGTATCCAGAGGACGCTCCAGGGAAGACCAGTCGATATCACCATCAGTAGCCAGATTTTCGTAATCCAGGATGCCCAACTCCTCAAACTTGGGACGGATCTTATCGGTGAGCAGGCCAATGCGATTGAGATTGGGAATCACGCGCTGAAACAACAGGTTGCGGAAGGTAGACATAACAAAACCGTCCAGCACCTTGACCCGCGCTTCTTCCACATCCCAGCCGAAATGGCGGAACACGTCTGTGGCGACCAGCCGCTCACGACTGATTACACAGGCTTCATAGGCAAATTGGGCGCGCTCTTCACGTTCCTCATCCGTCAGGGTCTGCACAAATTCTTCCAAATAATTCACGCCGAAGGTGACATGCCTGGCCTCATCCCGGGTTACCAGGTACACCACGTCCTTGAGCACTGGATCCGGGGTGGTTTCGCGGGTGGTATTGAAAGCTGACAGGGCCAGGCCCTCGATCACGATCTGCATACCGATAAACTTCATGTCCCAACGCTCATCAGTGAGTATCTTGTCGATGATGCTCTTGAGGTGGGTATTAATGGGGTACATCATGCCGATGCGCTGTTGCAGGTACTTATTGAACACCTCCACATGGCGCGCCTCGTCAAAAGTCTGTGACGCAGCATAGAGCTTGGCGTTGAGTGTAGGTGCACAGGAACACAGCTGCGAGGCTACCAGCAGGGCACCCTGCTCGCCGTGCAAGAACTGTGACAGACTCCAGGCATTCATATGCAACCAGAATTCTGACTGGGTTTTCTCGTCCATCGCCAGGTAGGGCGGGTAATCGTGGAGGTTCATCATCTCCGGCGAACGCGTTTCCTCGGGCCAGGGACGGTCCCAGTTGATATCCATCTCGGGGTCCCAGTTGAGTTGCTTACCCAGGTCATACAGCTTCTTGATGCGATCGTCCTGCACCTTATAGTCCCAG
The DNA here is from genome assembly GCA_024686215.1 of Gammaproteobacteria bacterium. Lineage (GTDB taxonomy): Bacteria > Pseudomonadota > Gammaproteobacteria > Pseudomonadales > Halieaceae > JAACFI01. Next base: position 50,736 of record JAIBDN010000002.1, read on the forward strand.
TTGTAGGAGCCGCTAAGCGGGGTCTGGAATATCTCCGCCACGTAATCAACGTCGGCACTGGTCAGCACATCTTCGAGGTCCGGATTCTCCTTCGGGTAATCTGCTCCTGAATACTGTTGTATCTTGCGCGGCGCATCGTCAGTCCACTTTATATTCATTACCACTGCTCCCTTTTTATGTGAGTGGCATCACTATGGAGGATGGCCGAAAACGCAACAAGGTAAAGTGTTGTCAATTTACGGTCATTTGTGGCCAAATGTATGCATGCCGACACCCAGCACACCCGCCCAGTACGTCCTCATTCTCATCGATATGGTGGAGAGCCAGGGCTGTGATCACGACCGTCTATTCGCCGGCACCAGCCTGGCCGACAGTGGCATTGCCAGCCTGGGTGCGCGCATCAGCGACCTGGACTTCTCCCGCCTGGTAAAAAATGCACAGGGCCTCACCGGCGATCCCACCCTGGGCCTGCAACTGGGCCTGCGCCTTAACCTGAGTGCCCATGCGGTTCTGGGACAGGCCTTTATGACCTGTCGCGACCTGGCAGGGGTGATGGACCTGTTTCTAAAGTTCTACCACCTGCTGGCACCGGCGCTAACCCTGCAGTTCGAGGAAGTCGACGAGCGCTGTGTGCTGACTATCGTCAGTGAGCCTTATGTGACCCCGATAGAGTTCGGTTATGAGTTGATGTACGCCGCCGTGTTAAATACCCTGCGCGGCCTGCTTAACAAACCGGCGCTGCAACTGCGCGTTGAACTGCCCTACCCGCGCCCCGCTTACGGGGAACTGTATCGCGAAATTTTCGGTGAAGGCGTCCACTTCGACTGCCCTCGCGGGCGCATTTCCTTTCCCCGCGAGCTGTTGCTCACTCTCCTGCCCTCTTCCAACACTGCCCTACGAGCGCTGTACGAGGCCGAGTGCGCACGCCTGCTGGCCGATCTGGAAGAGGATGACTCGGTGGCAGTACGCACTTTGCGCCTGCTGCGCAAATTGGAGGGGCAGTATCCGCAGATGCCGCAGATCGCCGATATGCTCAATGTCAGTCCGCGCACCTACCGTCGGCGCCTGGAAGAAGAGCAACAATCCTTCCAGGACCTGCTCGATCAGGTACGCGCTGAACACGCCACGCGCTACCTGCAAAACACCCGGCTGCCGCTGTCCAGTATCGCCTATATGGTGGGCTTTAATGACGCATCGAATTTTCGCCGGGCCTATCTGAAATGGACCGGGCGCTCCCCTAAAGAGGTACGCATTGGCACAAAACATTAAAGCTCTGTCTGTTTGCCTGGGCCGTGAAGCAGCGCGGAAAATCGAGCGCGACGGCTGGTCGGCTGAGTTGTTCAGCCTGCTGTTGGGCGCATCGGGTGGACCCAAGTGGTTTATTCTCGGCCAGCTCGATCGTCTGCTGTTCGGTGATTTCCTGCAGCGCAGCACTCAGCCCCTATCAACACTCGGGTCATCCATTGGCTCCTGGCGCCACGCCTGCCTGGCCAGCGCCGATCCTGTGGCCGCCATAGAGCGACTTGAGCAGGGCTATTTGCACCAGCACTACGCCAGCAAACCCACAGCACAAGAGGTCAGCGAGGTCAGCCGTAATATTCTGAGTCGCGTGTTGGGCGCCGACGGCGCCACCCACCTGAGTAAGCACCCGCGTATTAGTACCCACATCGTCACCGCGCGCGGCCGTGGTCCGGCCGCCGCATCTTCCACACCATTGCTGGCCACCGGCATGGGCATTGCCGCACTGGGCAACACCCTGAGCCGGCGCCTGCTGCGATTGCACTTTCAGCGCGTGGTATTCCACAGCGGCAGCCAACCCAGCCCCGGTTTTGCCCTGCATGATTTCGACACACGCTTTTGTGCGTTGCGTGACGACAATGTTGCCGCGGTGCTGCATGCCAGCGGCGCCATTCCCTTCGTGTTAACCGGAGAGCGCGATATACCCGGCGCGCCGCTGGGCCAATACTGGGACGGCGGTATCATCGACTACCATTTCGACCTCGGTCAGTACCGCGGTGACGGACTGATCCTCTATCCGCATTTCAGCTCTAGTGTCATCCCGGGCTGGTTCGACAAATTCCTGCCCTGGCGTCAGGCGGCCATACATGAGATCGACAATCTGGTATTGCTGTGCCCCAGTGCTGCGTTCATCGCCGACCTGCCTATGGGTAAAATCCCCGATCGATCAGATTTTACTCATCTGGAGCATGACGACAGGGTACGTTATTGGGAACAGTGCGTGGAACGCAGCAAGGCGCTGGCGCAGGAATTTACTGAATTGATTGGCGGCAGTGACCCGCTGAGAGGCGTGACGGTATTTGACTGAGTACTCAGCTCACATGGGTATCCAGGTAATCCTGAACTTCTTCCTTAAGCACCCTTTCAAACATGGACGCCAGTAATCCCAGGCGCACCGACACATCAATCAAGCCGTCGTGAAAAGACATTTTACCGTCTACACCGGCGCCTTTGATGGTCACTGAATCGCCGACCCAACGAGAGCGCACACCGTGCTGGCGCTCCAGGCTCTTGGCCAGGCCTTCAGCGGCCTCACGCACTTCTTCTTTGGGCATGGTATAGGCTTTAGTTATTTTGAATCCGGCCATGCGTTTTTCCTCTGATCAACGCCTGCAAGTATAGTTTAAGCGGGGGAGATTGGCATCATTGCTCCCAATTGAAACGGCCACCCGCCACGGAGCAGGCCTGGTCGCAGAATTCCTGCTCCAGCATCGACTGCATCAGCTGCGCATTCTCACTATAGGCCACCGTGCGCTGACCGCCGGGAAGGTCGAAAACTGCGACCGCGCGCCAGGGGTCATCACCCTGGTATAACACCGTATAGCCAACCACCCGCCCGTCACCCTGGTAGTCCGCCACTATTTCACGCACATCAGTCGTGGCCCTCACCTGCGCGCTCACATCGCTGTAGCTCCAACCATCCGCACCGGGTTGCGCCGACCACAGGGCGCAAGCCTGCTTGGTCAACATACCGCTAACTGTGGTCACCAGGCCCACCTCGTTGGGTTGGCTGCGCAACAGCTGGGCCATCTTAACGGTCGCCTGGAAAACAAAATTATTCAGCGGACCTCCAGCAAAGGTCATACCACCGGTGACACTGACATCACCGCCGGGTGTCATCGCAAATTCATGCAACTGCGAGCGCACCGCATAGGGAAAGCAGGAGTACAGCTCGCGCAGGCGAATAGCATCGAAACTGATACCCGCAGCCGCCATCACCGCCTGTCCGGCTTGCTGAAAGCCGGCACAACCACCCAGATCGCCGCGACTGGCCACCACCGACATGAAATTTGATTCTGCAGTGGCGCGCGGGAATATCCACTTGCTGCGTGCAATACCCAACTCCTGGGCTACCGCGGCAGAACACAGAATAAGTGCAGCGGATTGGTCCACATTCCACTGACTGTTATGCAATTTGGTATAGGGAAAAGCCAGCATGCGGTTAGCGCTGGAATGCTCGCGGATAGTCTTCGCATCCACCTCTTGTTCCGACCAGGCATCTGGATTGCTGGCGGCGACTTCGCTAAAACGGGCATACATCGCAGCCATCTGGTCGCGATGCTCATCGGGACTCAAGCCCTGCTTGTAGCGCAAGGCACTGTCCATTATTGCGTAATACCCCACGGGCATACCCAGGCCGGCGGCCGACTCAACCTCGGACCAAAGCTCGGCATCAGGCAACAACATGACATCCGGCTCGCTGTCGCTCTGCGCAGTCTCCAGCGCTTCACCGCCTGCCTTGCTGGCACACAAAGAGCGATACTTGGCTTCTCCCCCAACCACCAGCGCAACTTCAATCTCGCCACTGGCTATACGCTGACAGGCCCGGCTTATCAGGGTTTGCTGTGATACGCCTATCTCAGCGAGCACGCTAACAGCCTGGGACGCAGCTACCGCACTCGCCAGCACGCGCCCGGGATCGCTGTATCCCCAGATGCCTTTAGGCACCAGGATTTCACCGGCACGCGCCAGCAGTGCCGCGTTTCCGGCATCAGCGGCGGCGTCATGCAGGGCCTGCTCCATCAGGGCAAGCGGCTCCAGCGCCTGGTGAAAATCGGCAATTTTCTGCTGTACCGCGGCCACCCCCACCAACACCGGGGTATCAGGAGTGAACTCAGCCATTGATGAATTCACCTGCATACCAGTTCAGCATCGCTATTTTTTCATCCAGCGGTTTATCCGCCTCCATTTCATAGACATTGCGGAAAGCGATGATCACGTCGGTAATACCGATATTTTCGAGGCGTGCAATGCCTTCGCGGGTGAACGCGTCCTGGCCAGTCGTAAACACCCTGAACGGTCGATCGCTGGTTCCATACTCTTCGCGTAGCTGCATAATCCGCTTGATGTAGGCATCCAGCTGCGCAGTGTCAGCGCCAGCACACATCCAGCCATCACCCTGCCGCGCAGCGCGCTTCAGTGCCGGCTCGGCGTGCCCACCAATCAACAGGGAGGTGGGTTGCGTGGGTACCGGGCACATTTTACTGGCCGGTATATTATGCATTTCACCCTGATAGCCAAAGTACTCACCGGACTCCAACCCACGCAAGATATCAATTTGCTCATCGAAGCGCTTACCGCGTTTCTCCCAGGGCACGCCGCACACGGCGAAGTCTTCCTCCCAGGGGCTAATCCCGATACCGAAATCGAAGCGATTACCTGAGAGGGACTGTATCCCCTGCACCTGCTTGGCCACCACCGGCGCCTGGCGTACTGCCAATTTGTACACAAACGTGGCGAAACGGATGTTCTCGGTTACCGCTGCCATGGCCGCTACCGATATCAGGCTCTCGACAAAGGGCACACTCTCCAAAAACTCCCGGCTGCCATCTTTGTTATAGGGGTACTTGGAGCTGGCCTCCTGCGGATAACAAATACTGTCAGACACGCAAATACCGTCATAGCCGGCCTGCTCGGCTGCACGCGCCAAAGGCAGGTAATGATCCGGGTCACACATACCAATCTGATAACTGAATCTCATAATGTTTCTCCTATATAGGTAGCTTGCCTGATGGAAAATGTACTGCGCATACACAACACTTTAACGATAAACTGCGCCAAAGTGGCCATCAGTAACGTACCACCTTGAAAATTCCGCTAACTGGCCTCACATACTGAACCCTGCGCGGCGCTCTGACCTATACGCCGCAGCGACCCACGGGGATCAACCCGGCCAAGTGGCCACTACTGGATTACGCATTTTCATGAACAAGACCGATGACTTGCCTGCGCACGCCCCCGACGATCGCTCCCTGCGCTTTCTTTTCGAAGACACGGACATTCGCGGTGAAACCGTGCATCTGGGCGACGCCTACCGCGATATCATTGCGCTACACCAATATGCCCCTGCGGTCAGCAAGCTCCTCGGGGAATTCATGGCCGCTGCAGTACTGCTAAGCACCACCCTAAAGTTCGAAGGTAAATTAATACTGCAAGCGCGCTCAGAGGGTCAAATTCCGCTGTTGATGGTGGAGTGCACCAACGCACTGGAAATCCGCGCCATCGCCCGGGGTGCCGATCAGGCTACTTCCACAAATTTCGACCAATTGCTAAGCAAGGGCCAACTGGTCATTACCATCGACCCCGACCAGGGGCAGCGCTACCAGGGCATCGTGCCGCTGATCGGGGGCTCTCTGGCGCATAGTCTGGATAGTTACTTCGAGCATTCCGAGCAGTTGAGTACGCGGGTGTGGCTTGCCGCAGACGGGCAGCGCGCAGCGGGACTGCTGCTGCAACAACTACCGCCGCAACTGACCGAAGATACTGCCGAGCGCAGCCAGCAATGGGCGCATGTTAGTTCGCTTGCGGAAACCGTTCAAGATGATGAACTGCTGGCATTACCGACCCAGACACTACTGTATCGCCTGTATCACGAGGAACCGGTGCGCCTGTTCGAACCTGCTGCGGTGTCATTCCGCTGCAGTTGCTCACGGCAACGCACCTACAATGCCCTGGCCTCGCTGGGGCCCTCCGAAGTGGAAGATTTACTGCAGGAATTGGGGCGCATTACCATGGACTGCGAGTTCTGTAACCAGCAATACCACTTTAGCCGAGAGGATATGGGAGAGGTTTTGGGTGAACCTGGGGGCAGAACCCTGCACTAAGCCCCGTGATAGCCGAAATTCGCCGGAATTATATCCAATATATTTCGCATCAGGCCACGATTCTGACATAATTACGCCCCCAAAAAGTTCGACAAACGGCGACAGGCCCTGAGAGGACCTGCCCTGATAACCACAGGACACACAATGACCGCAGATATCCAGACCGCACAGGTGTATACAGACCTCGGATCATCACTACTGATCGAGGAATCCCTGAAACGTGGAGAAGGCGTACTGGCCGACACCGGCGCCCTGCTGGTCACTACCGGCAAACGCACCGGCCGCTCTCCGGCAGATCGTTTTACGGTCCGCGAACCGAGCACCGAGGACTCCATCGACTGGGGCAGCGTCAACCGTCCCTTCGACTCAGACAAATTCGATGCCCTTTGGGATCGCGTAGAAACCTACCTGGTTGAACGTGACAGCTTTGTGTCGCACCTGCACGTGGGGGAGCACAGCGACCACTACCTGCCGGTAAAAGTGACCACGGAAACTGCCTGGCAGGCGCTATTTGGACGCAATATGTTTATCCGCCCGGACAGCTACAACGGCGGACGCAAACCCGAATGGAAGATACTCAATGTGGCCAGCTTTGTCTGCGACCCGGAACGTGACGGCACCAACTCAGAAGGCGTGGTCATCGTAGATTTCGCCCGACGCAAAGTGCTGTTGGCTGGTATGCGTTACGCCGGAGAAATGAAGAAATCCATGTTTGCGGTGCAGAACTTCCTGCTGCCGGAAAAAGATGTCATGCCTATGCATTGCAGCGCCAACGTGGGAGAAGAGGGCGACACCACCCTATTCTTCGGGCTGTCCGGTACCGGCAAGACCACCCTGTCGGCAGATCCCGATCGCTACCTGATTGGCGATGACGAGCACGGCTGGGCCAAAGGTTCGGTGTTCAATCTCGAGGGCGGCTGCTACGCCAAAACTATAGATCTGAGCCAGAAAAACGAGCCGGTGATATGGGACGCTATTCGTTTCGGCGCCATCATCGAAAACGTGGTGGTGGATAAAACTCGCCACGCTGACTATTGCGACACCAGCCTCACAGAGAACGGCCGCTGCTGCTACCCGCTGGAACACGTGGAAAAACGCACCGCGACCAACAACGGCGGCGAGCCCAAGTGTGTGATCTTCCTGACCTGCGATGTCTCCGGGGTTCTGCCACCGGTGTCCATCCTGTCCAAGGAGGCCGCGGCTTTTCACTTCCTGAGTGGCTATACCGCCCGGGTGGGCTCCACTGAGCTGGGCGCTGAAGCGGGTATACATCCCACTTTCTCTACCTGTTTCGGCGCGCCTTTCATGCCGCGACCAGCGGGAGACTACGCTGAACTCCTGATGAAGCGCATAGAGGACTTCGACAGCCAGGTTTATCTGGTTAACACCGGCTGGGCCGGTGGCTCGGGAGCCCCCGGAGGCTCCGGTGCACGCTTCCCCATACCGGTCACCAGGGCAGTGGTTAACGCCTGCCAAAGTGGTGCATTACTGGACGCCCCCAGCGGGCACCTGGACATCCTCAATCTGGACTTCCCCACTACGATCCCCGGGGTTGACGACAAGTTCGTTAACCCGCGTACCGGCTGGGGAGATGAGGCAGCCTACGATGAGCAGGCTGCGAAGCTGGCTGGCCTGTTCGCCGAGAACATTAAGAATTTCGATGTCTCAAACGCGATTGTAGCGGCTGGGCCCAAAGCCGACTGAACCCTGGTAGGTAAAGCAAAAAACCCGCTGCAAAGCGGGTTTTTTGTTACAGCCCCTGCACCGTCCAGGGCCTTCCAGCACCGCGAGCGGTCCGCAGCGCACAAGCGGTTAAAATACACTTTATATTAGTATGTTTATTCTAATTTTTTCTCGTAACCTATGTCCGAGCTGGTGGCACAACCACCAAATAATTGGATCAACCAGGAGTCGAGATCATGGCCGAAGAAACAAAGACCGCAACTGCTACTAAAGCTGCCCCCAAGCGCAAGCCTGCTGCCAAGCGCAAGCCTGCTGCCAAGCGTAAGCCCGCTGCACGCAAACCTGCTGCCAAGCGCGCTTCCAAGAAAGCCGCTAACGACTTTACAGCTCGCGCCCAGGAAGCTGGCCGCAACGCATTCCTGGCCAGCCTCGGTTTCTACGGCAAGGCTTATGACCAGGCACAGGAGCAGTTCAACAGCATGCAGGACCAGCTGGAAGCGCGTCGCAAGAAAGCTGAAAAAGCGTACAAAGAACTGGTTAAGCGCGGTAAGAAAGTCGAGAAAACTGCCAAGGGCGCCATCGACGACATCGAACTGCCCAAGTTTGAGCTGGAAAGCCTGACTGACCGCAAGAAGCTGGACAAGCAGCTGAACAAAGCCAAAGCCCGCTTTGATGAGCTGAAGGAAACTGTCGGCTTCAAGAACGCTGCATAAGCGATCCCATCCAGAACCACTTATCCCTGCATGTCGGGGATTTTTTAGGGGCCACATTGTGGCCCCTTTTTTTTGTCTGGTAATCTGGTTTAATGGTTGACCCCTGGCAGCACTCCCAGCAACCATAACAGGTGGAGGGTAAACCGCATGAGCGACGAGAAAAGTAAAGTAACCGACAAGGCCAGCGAGATCGCAAAGAACATTTGGCTGGCAGGTGTAGGCGCCTACGGCAAAGCCGTGGAAGATGCCCAGGGCCGCATGGAAAAGGCTGGAATGGAGCCCCCAAAACTATTCAAGGAGCTGGTCAAGGCCGGTTCCGCACTGGAAGACGAGGCCAGAGAGGCCCTGGAAACCACTACGGCTGCGCGCAACTCGGTCGAAGAGCGCATCAACCGTGTGCGGGAGAACTTCCACAACCAGCGCCCTGCCCGTATCGAAGATCTCACCAATCTGCACAAAAAAGTGGACCAGCTCAGCCGCAAAGTCGACCGCCTGACCAAGGCCCTGGCAGAGCAGGGTGTGACCTCCAAGTCCGCGGGCACCCGCAAACCGGCAGCCAAGGCTGCGGCGAAGAAAAAAGCCACGCCGCGCAAGAAAGCTGCCGCCAGCGCCAAAACGACTACCCGCAAGCGCTAGGCCGGGCTGGCGCCACGCCTGATGAAGACCCGGGATCGCATACTGCATACCAGCCTGGCCCTGTTTAATGATGAGGGTGAAGCGCAGACCACCACTATCGATATCGCCAATGAGCTGGATATTAGCCCTGGTAATCTCTATTACCACTTCAAGGGCAAGGACGAGATCATTGCTGAATTATTCCAGCAATATGAACAAGCCCTTAGCCATACGCTGACTGCCCCTATAGAACGCCCGCTGAGCGCAGACCGCAGCAATGTCGAGGACAACTGGTACTACCTGTATGTGGTAATGGAGGAAATGTACCAATACCGCTTCCTCTACCACAATCTGGATGACATTTTGCAACGCTACGCCGCTATGCGCCGTGGTTTCAAACGCCTGATTCAGCTCAAACGTGCCGCACTGTTTGCCATCTGCCAGACCCTGCTACAGCAATCGGTCATTGATGCCAGGGATCAGCAGCTGTTGGGCCTGGTCGATAACATGACGCTTAACCTGACCTTCTGGTTCAATTACGACCAACTACTGCACGATGCACGCCCCCCACAGGTCACTATCCACCAGGGCGTACTGCAGCTACTGACTATGGTAGCTCCCTATCTGGGAGATGATCAGCTGGAATTTTACCGCGACTGCGAGAGTATCTACGCCAATATGCTGGAACAGGACGACTGAAAGCTCATCCGGGTTTTTGTAGCAGGATCACATCGGCACCCAGTATTTCAATGCTTGCGTCCTGGCGCTGCGCCCACCAATACCAGGTCGTTTCACTGAAAAAACTCACGTGCGTGGGATCATTCTTATAGTGCCAGCTGGCAAAGGCCTGCGCGTCACGCACCAGCTTGGTCATCACGCCCAACCAGCCACCGGCATGCAATTGCTGCCACAGCTGCTGCAGCTGCACACCCGGGCGGTGCAGGTGCTCAACCACCTCGGTAGCACTGATAAAATCAAAGTATTGCCCCAGCACAGACTGATCCGGGTAGTAGAAACTGTCATACAAGGCCACCTGGCATCCGCCATCGCGCAGCATCTGCGCTAATGCTGGACCCGGGCCACAGCCAAAATCCAGTCCACTGGCACCCGGTGGCAGTCGCTCGAGCAATGGCTGTGCCAGGCGCGCAAGAAACTGACGATAACCTGGATCATCTATTTCATTCTCATGCAGATCGTACTCGGCGCGCTCCGCATCCCGGTCCAGGAAATACACCGGCGGCACAAAGACCAGCGCACAGTTGTCACAGCGCACATACTCGCGTCGTTTATCGGTAAAAAACGGTGTATTTTGCTCCGTCGCACACAAGGGGCAGTGTAGTTTTCCGGTCATCTGCTATTATTCTGTCTCACTCAAAGCAACAGTCAGGAAGGAGCGTAACATGTCTATTCAGGTCGGAGACAAAGTCCCAGCGTGCAGCATGAAAACCATGGGCGAACAAGGCCCCACCGATATCACCACCGGGGACATTTTTAGCGGTAAGAAGGTATTACTGTTCGCCGTACCCGGCGCATTCACCCCTGGCTGCAGCATGACCCATTTACCGGGTTACGTGGTCAATGCAGACAAAATTAAGGCCGCAGGTGTGGATACCATCGTATGCATGGCTGTAAATGACGCTTTTGTAATGGATGCCTGGGGTAAGACCCAGAACGCTGAAGAACTGCTGATGCTGGCCGACGGCAACGGCGAATTCACCACAGCACTCGGCCTGGGACTGGACGGCAGCGGCTTTGGCCTGGGCCAGCGCAGCCAGCGCTTTGCCATGCTCGTCGAAGACGGCAGCGTCACCCACCTCAACGTAGAAGCCGGCCCCGGCGTGGATGTGAGCTCCGCAGAAACCATGATGGCACTGCTATAAAGCAGCCAACAGGGCGCCGCTATAGCAGCGCCCTGTACTAACCTTGAGGCCCAGCTTCGTTTTGCGCTTCGCGCAACACTGCTCCCGCAGCAATCGCGAACAGACAGTAGGCAAGAAAGTAATAAAAGCCCGGCTCCAGTGAAGCATACATGGTCAGCATATCCCCCATCTGACCCGATGCACTGCCCGCCATATAAGCCACCAGAATCCCCATCACAAAGACATCAGACATGGACCATTTGCTGAGTGAGCCATTCAGCCACAGCAGCGGCGCGCGCAACTCGTCACGTGAAATAAACAGGCTAGCCAGCTGTAACGCCAACTTAAACAGCGGAATGACCAGACTGAAAAAGACAATGAGCAAGGCCACGGGCAAATTACCGCTGCGCGCCAACTCTTCCACCGTGCCCCAGATAGAGCGGGTATTGCGGTAGGCCTCCAACTGGCCCTCTATCTGATCAAAACCCAGGAAACTGGAAATGGCGCCCAACATTTGTCGAGTCTGCGCATCGGCACCCTCCCCCGCGATCATCTCTATACCCAATTCGGCAATTTTGGCTTTTTCCACAGTGCCGGTAAGCGTCATTACCGGCTGGGTGACCCCCGGATACAGCAGGCCCACAGCCACCACCAGCAGCAGCACGGCAAGCAGTTTGCGCTTCAGGGACATGACAACTCCTTAAACAAAAAAGGGGGCATGATACCCAAAAACACGCCGCTACTCACTCGACATTCAGGTCAGCAGCAAGTAGCACATTACGCTGATGACCGCGGCACCCAGCAGATTCAGAATAAAGCCCTCGCGCGCCATACGTGCGGTACTCACCAGGCCACTGCCGTACACCACCGAATTGGGAGCCGTGGCCACCGGCAGCATAAAGGCACAACTGGCGCTCATTGCCGCCGGCACCATTAGCAGTTCCGGGGGCATTCCCGCCACCAGCGCAGCCGCCGCAAGCACCGGCATCAACAGGGTGGTACTGGCGGTATTGGATGTGGTCTCCGTCATAAAGGTCACCACCAGGCAGATCAGCAAGATCAGGGCATACAGCGGCATGCGCGTCATATCCGCCAGCCAGTGGCCCATCATGTCGCTCATCCCAGAGCTGACGAAGCCCTTGGCCAGGCAGATGCCACCCGAAAACAGCAGCAACACCCCCCAGGGAATGGTCACAGCGCGCTCCCAGGTCAACAGGGCCTCCCCCTTGCCGCTTCCGTTAGGTATAACAAACATCGCCACCACTGCCAGCAGGGCCACCGAGGCGTCATTTGCATAGGGCAGGCCCAACCAACCCTGCCAGCCACCAAAAGGCTCACCACGGGTTATCCAGGCCAGGGCGGTCAGGGCAAACACAGTCATCACCCGCCGCTCCCGAGTGCTCCAGGCACCTACCTCGGGAAGACTCACAGACAAAGAACCCGCTAGCTTACGGGTAAGAATCCACGCCATAGCAGGTACCATCAGCACCACTACCGGCACCGCCCAGCTCATCCAGCGGGTAAAGCTGATGGCCTCCCCCGTGGTTTCCTCATAGATCTGCATAAAAATCAGGTTCGGCGGGGTACCTATAGGCGTACCCATCCCCCCGACACTGGCAGCGTAAGCAATTCCCAGCATCAGGGGCACCGCCAGACCGTCCTTGTCATCCGTGGCATCCAGCACTGCCAGGGCCACTGGCAACAGCATCAAAGTGGTGGCGGTATTTGAAATCCACATACTCAGGGTGGCCGCAGCAACCATAAAACCCATTACCAGGCGTCTGCCGCTGCTGGCCCCGAACAACTTCACCATGCCCAGGGCAATGCGTCGGTGGGCACCGGAGTGCTCCATCGCCTTGGATAGCAGGAAACCACCCAGCAACAGTAATATAAGTGGCGAGCCGTAGGCTTGTGCCACCTGCACCGGGCTCAGTACGCCGAATAAGGGCAGCAAGGCCAAAGGCAACAGGGAGGTAACCGGGATAGGCACCGGCTCAAACACCCACCATACTATGCACAGCATGCCGACAAAGCCCACCGTGGCTATATCGGTGGCCAAGCCCGCCGCCATACACCCAATCGCTGCCAGCGCTGCCAACAACGGACCCAGCCACAGAGCCCAATTTCGCATTCTCACATTCCCCCTTATACCCTGCCCACCGGGTCCAGAGCCGTTTCTGAAGCCGGTCTATTGCCGAGCGTTGCAGCGAACATCCTGTCGCACCAAAAGAGCGGTGTAAAGTGTTAGCTGGCCACCCGAAGGGCAACGGTCTACACTGCGCGGCATGCAAGAGAGCTTCCCCGACACACTGATCGACCGATTTCAGCGCCGCGTGGATTATGTGCGCCTATCCGTCACCGATCGCTGCGACTTCCGCTGCGTTTACTGCATGGCCGAAGAAATGACGTTTGTACCTAAACGCGATGTACTCAGCCTCGAAGAACTGCAGCAAGTAGGGCAGGCATTCAGCGAACTGGGAGTGCGCAAGATCCGCCTGACCGGGGGCGAACCGCTGATACGTAACAACATCATGTCCCTGGTGACCGAACTGGGACAACTGCCAGGCCTGGATGAATTGGTCATCACCACCAATGGCTCCCAGCTACAGCGATTGGCCCCAGAGCTGCGTGAGCAAGGGGTGAAACGCGTCAATGTCAGCCTGGACAGCCTGAACCCGAGAAAATTTCGCCACCTCACCCGACACGGCAATCTTGACCAGGTCATCGCCGGTGTAGACGCCGCTGTTGCGGCAGGCTTTGAACGCGTCAAAATCAACGCGGTGATACTCAAAGGTCGCAACGACGACGAAGTCGTGGACCTGGTTGAATTTGTGCGCAGTCGCGCCATCGACCTGGCCTTTATCGAAGAAATGCCGTTGGGCAACATCGTTGAGCACGACCGTGAACTCAGTTTCTGTAGTAGCCAGGAACTGCGCGACATGATCAGCGCACGCTACCCCTTGCAAGCCGAGGGGGAACCTCAGGGCCACGCAGGTCCCGCTCGCTATTTCAGCATGCGCGACAGCCCTTCGCGTATCGGCTTTATTTCACCGCACAGCGAAAATTTTTGCCACCAGTGCAATCGGGTGCGGGTCACTGCTGAAGGACGCTTGCTGTTGTGCCTGGGCGCCGAACACTCGGTAGACTTACGCGCGGTGCTGCGCGGTCCCGGCTACTCACTAGCCCGGTTGAAACACAGCATCGTGGCAGCGATGGACATCAAACCTGAACGCCATTATTTCGATAATCGTGGCGAGCCCGAAATTGTGCGTTTCATGAATATGACCGGCGGTTAGCACTTCAGCTACAATAGCGACCCCCAAGCTGAGGTATTACGGTGCACACGCAAGATTTCCCCCAACTGGCATCCGTCCAGGAGATTGAACAGGGCTTCGAGTCCCATGGCTATATCTGCAGTCGCAAGATCGCTACTGCGGTATTCCTGGCCTTCCAGCTACGCAAACCCATACTGGTGGAGGGCCCGCCCGGTGTAGGTAAGACCGAGCTGGCCAAAACCACTGCCACCTTGCTCGACACCCCGTTGATACGCCTACAGTGTTATGAGGGCCTGGACGAGGCCAAAGCACTGTATGAATGGAAATACGGCAAGCAGCTACTCTATACCCAGGTACTCAAGGAGAAGCTGGGTGACCTGCTACAGGGCGCCCAGGGGCTGGCTGAATCAGTGGAGCGCCTGCATCAGTTCGGCGATATTTTCTACTCCGAGGAATTCCTCGAGCCGCGCCCACTGCTCAAAGCCATGCAACAAGAGCGCGGTGCGATACTGCTCATTGATGAAGTGGACAAATCCGACTACGAATTTGAGTCTTTGCTCCTGGAAATTCTCTCCGATTACCAGATATCCATACCTGAAATCGGCACGGTGAAGGCAACAACCTCGCCCATGGTATTTCTTACCAGTAATAACACCCGGGACATCTCCGATGCCCTCAAGCGGCGCTGCCTGCACCTGTACATTCCGTTCCCCAGTGTGGAACTGGAAGAGCGCATCATACGCAGCAGGGTGCCTGATGTTGATGAACTACTGCGGCAGCAGTTGGTGGCGTTTGTGCACTCCCTGCGCCAGCTTGATCTGAAAAAGGCACCGGCTATTTCAGAGACCATTGACTGGGCGCGCAGCCTGATGCTGTTACACGCGGAGCATCTGGAAGAGGACCTGGTGAGTGACACCCTGAATGTATTACTGAAGTTCGAGGATGACATCCAGGCCATCAATCCTGAACTGCGCAACCTGCTGCGTCCCAGCAGCGACTGACCCGGCTGGTAATCATTTGTCATGCAATCCAATCTGGTCAACTTCATTCAGGTGCTACGCAGTCATGATGTGCGCGTGTCACCCGCGGAGACGCTGGACGCTGTAGATGTTGCCGCGACCCTGGGTTATGCCGATCGCAGTTTGTTGCGCGATGGCCTGGCGATGACCCTGGCTAAAACGCCGGAAGAGGAAGTCATATTCCTGCAATGCTTCGAGCGCTTTTTCAATCGCGAGCTAGCGGACTTTTCTGCCGATGAAGCGTCTGCGAACGAACAGCAGGAAGCGTCTGAGGAGCTCGCCGACCAGGACAGTGGCCAAGACGAGAGCAACGGCGGCGATGCACCCGGCGAATCAGCACTGCAACTTGCAGCGGGAGACAACCCCGAACTGGCATCCCTGCTGGAAAGCCAGTTAATGCAGAGCCTGCTGCAAAATGATCGCAACCAGTTGACGCTGGCCATGAACCGGGCCGGTGAACAGGTGGGGCTGCAGCAAATTCAGATGTTTACCCAGAAAGGCCAGTTTACGCGCAAGATTCTCGACCAGCTGGGCGAGCAGCATATACGCAATGCTGTGATCGAACTGGAGCGCGCCGATAGCCCTGCTCTGCTTACACTGCAACGCTATCGCGATATCCTGCGCGAGCAGGTTCGCGACTATGTGGAGCGACAATACCTGTTGCAGGCCGAAGGTAAAACGCGCCAGTTCATGGACGAAGTGCTGAGTAAAACACGGCTGAACAACATTGAGCATATGTACCTTGGCAAAGTACATGAACTGGTGCGCAAGATGGCCAAGAAGCTGGCCAGCCGCCACTCGCGCCGCCGTCGGCAGCTGAAGCGCGGTCAGCTGGACATGGGTAAGACCATTCGCAAAGGCATTCCCAATGAGGGAGTAATGTTCAATACCTACTGGCGCCAGACACGCAAGGAAAAGCCCCAGATTCTGGCCATATGCGATGTCAGTGGCTCTGTCGCCGCCTATGCCAAATTTCTATTGCTGTTTCTCTACAGCTTGCAGGATGTACTGCCTAAAGTGCGCAGCTTCGCCTTTTCCAGCCATCTGGGCGAGGTCAGTGAATACTTCGACCAACACCCGGTGGAAAAAGCCATCGAATTGGTCAATTGGAAATACGGCGGCGCCACCGATTACGGCAACAGTCTGATGGACTTTGCCAAACTGGCGCTGGACGATATCAACAGCAACACCACGGTGATTATCCTGGGCGATGCGCGCAATAATAATGGCGATCCACGACTGGATATCATGCAGGGCATCTACCAGCGCTCGCGCCAGGTGCTATGGTTGAATCCGGAATCCCGCCGCGCCTGGGGCAGTGGAGATTCGGAAATGCTGCGCTACCAGAGCGCCTGTCATTTTTCTGCAGAATGCAATAACCTTAAGCAGCTGGAACGAATAGTCGACCAGCTCCTGAAGAGTACGCGATAAAACCTATGAACTATTACTGCAAAGGCTGCAGCTACCGCGGAAAAACCAGTGGTTCGGGTGGCGAATGTCCCGCCTGCGGATCCTTTAACCTGACGCGTGGTGGCAAAACCGAAGAACAGCCACCCCCGGCGAAATGGCGCCTGATATTGCTTATCGGCCTGTGGAGCTACCTCATCATCATGATCATCTGGAAGTTGCTGCACTGAAGCTGAGTCCCGAACATTTTCCGCTTCCCCACTCACTGCGCGAGCCGGTGATGCAGCGCTATGGCCAGTCGCAGGCACCCGGCGAAGACCAAACCATGCCGCTGGGAGAGTTACTCGATCACCTGCAAAGTATCGATGATTTTCAGCTTGCGCCACTGGATGCGGTGCTGGCGCTACTTGAATCAATCGGCGATCCCACGCAACCCACACCAGAGCAACACGCTACTCTTTCCTGGGTGGACAGCGCATTCAAGGACTGGGAGACCCGCTATAGCCTGGCGCAGCCACTGGCGCAATCCCTGCGGCGCCTGCGGCCACTGGTTGCCGCACTAGCGCTAAACGACAGTAGCTTCTACCAGCCCGGAATCCATCCACTGCATCAGTTATTGGATCAGGTCGTGACCTGCGCCATAGGCTGGCAACCGGACCTGGGCCGCGCCGGGGTCGCACTGGAACAACACATTGAGCAAGCGGTAAATGACGCCCTGGCCTGGTTCACCCAAAGGAATACCGACCTGGCGACAGTCAGTGCAGAGTTTGCCCATACCGGCGAACGTGACCGCAGCCGCGCCCTGCGCATGGCACAGCGCGTGGCCGAAACCGAACTGGGGCAGGCCAGGGCTGCCGCCGCCAGACAGCAAGCGGCACAGCTAATCAACGACAGCCTGGCACAATTTCAGGCACCCGAAAGTATCGGGGAGTTTCTCAAGGGTCCCTGGTTCGCCAGCGCCCAGTTGGTCATGCTCAAGTTCGGCGGAGAATCCGAACAGTGGCAAAAGATGTGCGAAACCACCCACACCCTGCTCGACTCAATGCAGACTCCCGATGATGCAGCGGATAACCGACGGCAGCACATCTTTGAGGTGGTGACGCAAATCCCCAAGGACCTGAAGCGCCTGCTGCTAAGTCTACAGCATGACAGTGACGCCATTAATGATGCTGTCGGCATGATCGAATTTGCCCACTTGCGGGTATTGCGCCAGCAACCGCTGGAGCTGGAAACCATAGCACCCCTGCCGTTACCGGATAAAGCCACCCCGCCAGCCGAGAACAGCCGCGCAGACACTCTGCGTTCGATCAAGGCCGGGCAATGGTTTTTGATCGATAACGCCGACGGTAAACCGCAAAGAGCGCAGCTAAGCCTCAATATGCCCGAACAGCAAAAACTACTGTTCACCAATCACGCCGGCCTCAAAGTCCTACTGCTGGACTACAATGACTTCGTACAATTACTGACGCAGCGCAAGGTCACCAAGCTGCAACAGAATGCCGGCTTTAGCAGCTGCCTGGCGCGTGCAGCCGGTATCGAAACCCTGGAACAACTGCAGGCCGCAGGCGGTTCAGTGCACACGGCTGCGGCACTACCCGGCGAACTTTCCCCACCACCTGCACCTACGCGTGCACCTGCCCCGGCACCTGCACCCGAACCCGAACCCGAACCCGAACCCGAACCAGTATCGCCCCTACCCCTGGCGGATACCTCTCCCGCGGTGGACCTGGCAATAGATTTACCCATGGGATCGTGGCTGGGTTTTCATGATGGCGAGACCCCTTTACTGGCAAAGGTGGCACTGCACGACCCGGCCAGCGACATGTACATATTCGTCAATCGCGAAGGTGTGAAAATGCGCGAGATCAGCCAAACGCAGCTGCTGGCACTAATGCAGCAGGACCTGGTAGACATACTGGAAACCCGCTCCAGCTTTCGCAGCCAGGTCTCACAGATCCGCGACCCGGATCCGCTGGATACCCAGGAGAATTAAGCGATGGCCAAGGAACAACGCGCACAACTGCGCCTACCCGCGGCAAGCCGCGTCTTTATCGAGCTGATAGCACCCGGATTATCCCCGCAAGACACGGGTGAAATCGCAGAATGCAAGACCCTGGATGTGTCTCACAGCGGCTTATGCGTCAGTCTGAACCGGAAACTGCAGGTGGGTGTGATACTGCAGGTTGGTGTGGATTTACTCGACACACCCGATACCCTTTACCTCGCGGGAGAGGTTCGCTGGTGCCGGGAAATGCCCGACGAACCGGGGCAGTGGTCTGCTGGCTTCCAGTTGCTGAACGCTGGCAATTCAGATATCGACAACTGGAACAAGCTGCTCAGTGAGATTGATTCCTAGGGCAACGGGCTTAAAATATATTCCCTTGCTCATCATCCTCTTCCAGGGTCTCCAGACTCAGCCCCACGGGCCCACCGTCGTCAGGTTCCCCACCTTCACGGGCAAACTTGATCTTAAGCCGCACATTGTTCGGCGAGTCCGCGTTGCGCAAGGCCTCTTCTTCGCTAATAAGGCCCTCCTGGTAGAGTTCAAACAGTGCGGTATCAAAAGTCTTCATGCCAATGTTTTCAGACTTCTTCATCACTTCTTTAATGCCGTCCAACTCTCCGCGCAAAATAAGCTCGGCGATCATTGGCGTACCCAGTAGTACTTCGATCGCCGCGCAACGCTTGCCATCCACCGTGGGGACCAGGCGCTGCGAGATGAAGGCTTGTATATTCAGCGACAGATCCATCAACAATTGCTGTCGACGCTCTTCCGGGAAAAAGTTAATAATCCGATCCAGTGCCTGATTGGCATTATTGGCGTGCAATGTTGAGATACACAGATGGCCGGTTTCGGCAAAGGCTATCGCGTGCTCCATGGTTTCACGATCGCGAATTTCTCCAATAAGAATGACATCCGGCGCCTGGCGCAGCGTGTTTTTCAAGGCATTGTGCCAATTGCGCGTATCTACGCCAACTTCACGTTGGTTGACGATGGACTTCTTGTGACTGTGCACGTATTCAATAGGATCTTCAATGGTCACAATATGACCACTGCTATTGCTGTTGCGATAGTCGATCAGCGCCGCCAGCGAGGTAGACTTACCAGACCCGGTTGCCCCCACAAATAACACCAGGCCACGCTTGCGCATGATCACTTCCGGAAGTATTGCGGGCAGACGCAGATCCTGCCACTGGGGAATATCCGCGACGATATTACGCGCCACAATCCCCACCTCATTGCGCTGCATAAAAATATTCACGCGGAAACGCCCATAGCCAGAGATGGAAGTCGCCAGGTTCATCTCCAGTTCTTTCTCGAACTCAGCCTGCTGGGTAGTATCCATGACCTCGTAGGCGATATCCTTGATCTCGCCGGGCTTCATAATCTGGCTGTCTATGGGTTTAAGGTCGCCCTCAAACTTGGCACAGGGCGGCGCCCCGGTACTCAGGTAAAGGTCTGAGCCACCCTCTGTGGACAATATCTTCAGCCACTGGGTAATTTTCACGTTGCATCCCCTTTGTTCGCTCCACGCTTGGTGGCGTGATTTTATTAAGCCTTCAGTGAAATAGTGTCAAACCCGTCAGGCTATTCACCATACCCTGCTACTTTAGCAGCTTGCCGCGCACGGACAAGCCTGAGAGGGCGAAATCAGGAAAGTTCGGAATCCAGCTGCCGGCTGACCGTCTGCGAGGTGTGCGTATGCCGCGCAAACAGGGCGTAGGCCATGGGAATAACAAACAGGGTGATCAAAGTGGCCACCGCCACTCCACACATCACCACTACGCCAATCACCGTGCGCGCCTCGTGCCCGGGGCCAGCCGAGAGTACCAGCGGTACCGCCCCTATCACCGTAGTGAGAGCAGTCATCACTATGGGGCGTAAACGGTAAGAGGCACCCTGCAAAACCGCATCATTGAATGTCAGCCCCTCGTCGCGACGCTGGTTAATAAATTCGACAATAAGAATGCCATTTTTGGTCGCCAGACCTACCAGCATAATCAATCCCACCTGACTATAGATATTCAGGGTCTGATCAAACAGTAGCAGCCCCCCCAGTCCGCCAATCAGCGCCAGGGGCACGGTAAACATTATCACCAGCGGATGGACGAAAGACTCGAACTGCGCCGCCATCACCAGATAGACCACCAGCAGTGCTAACAGGAAGGTGTACACCACGGAACGACCGGTATTCTGATACTCCAGGGACTCGCCCTTGAAATCCACGCTGGCGTGAGCCGGCAACTCCTCCCGCACCACCTGCTCCAGGTAGCTCAGGGCCTGCCCCAGGGAGTAGCCGTCAGCCAATTCTGCAGAAATAGTCAGCGCACGCACCCGGTTATAGCGATTAAGGCTACCCGCGTCAGCCTGCTCTTTAATGCTAACCAGATTTGCCAGTGGCACCAGTGCGCTGCCGCTGGAGGAACGTACATAGATATTGTCGATGTCACCCAGCGTGCGCTGATTATCCCGTTCACCCTCTACGATTACATCGTATTCCCGCCCATCAAGAATAAACGTGGTCACCCGGCGCGAGCCCAGCAAAGTCTCCAGAGTACGACTGATATCCAGCAGGCTCACCCCAAGATCACCCGCCCGGTTGCGATCTATGGCAATGCGGAGCTGCGGTTTGGTGGGGCGCAGATCGGTATCAACCCCGCTTAGGCCGGGGTTTTCCGCCAGTTTCTCGCGCAGTAGTTCTTGCCAGGCAGTCAGTTCTTCGTAGCTGTTGCCGCCCACCACAAACTGCACCGGATCCTGGCTTGCGCCGCCCAGGGCACGCGGCCCACCGATGTATACCCTACCACCGGGAAAGTCCGCCACGCGCTGCAGGGCATCGGCACGCACTGCAGCCGTGGAACGGCGTCCGCTGTCCCAGTCAGATAACACCATAATCGCAAACGCCTGATTAAAGGCTTCACCGCCTGACGACGATGGAGCACGAATCAACAGGCGCCGAATATCCCCGCTATCAACCAGCGGCATAAGGCGCCGCTCCACTTCCTCCACCTGTTTGACGGTATATTCAAAAGAAGAACCTTCCGGCGTGCTAATGCGCATAAACAGAAAACCCCGGTCCTCCTGCGGCGCATACTCCTTGGGCACCGCCAGGAACAACACAGCGCTGCCTGCCAAACTGATCAGCAATACTACAGCGGTCAACCACGAACGTTGCAAAAACGACGCGAGCAAATTGCGGTAGGCGCTTTCCATGCGTTCACTGAAAACTTCCACGCGGGCAGTCAGGCGATTGGAGACATTTTCCGCACTCAATAATTTACTGCAGATCACCGGGGCCAGGCTGAGCGCCACAAAACTGGAGAAAACCACGGCGATCGCCATGGTGACGGCAAACTCGCTGAACAAGCGGCCGATATTACCCTGCAGGAAAGTGATGGGTACAAACACCGCAACCAACACCAATGTGGTCGCAATGACTGCAAAGCCCACCTGGCGCGTGCCGCGAAAGGCGGCTACCAGAGGCGACTCCCCGGCCAGTAAGCGGCGATGGATATTTTCCAACACCACGATACTGTCGTCCACCACCAGGCCTATCGCCAATACCATTGCCAACAGAGTCAGCAAATTGATGCTGTAGCCCATAATCATCAGCCCGGTAAAGGCACTGATCAGCGAGATGGGTACGGTGAATACCGGCACTAGCAAACTGCGCGGATCCCCGAGGAATAGAAAAATGACCAGTACCACTAAAAAAGCGGCGATAAACAGCGTGCGGTAGACCTCGTCGATGGCGGCTTCCACAAACTGCGAGTTATCAAAGCTGGCGATGAGGCGCATACCCTGTGGCAGCTGCCGGTTGATACGTTCCATCTCCGCACGCACCAGACGACTCACCGACATGGCATTGGCCGTACTTTGCTTGACGATACCAATACCCACCATGGACTCACCGTTACCCCGGAACAGGCTGCGATGCTCAGCACTGGCTAACTCCACCCTGGCAACGTCGCCCAGACGAATCAGGTAACCGTCGTCTGAGCGCCTGAGCACCATGCTGCGAAAGTCTTCAGCCGAGGTGTAACTGCGCTCTATGCGCACCACAAAATCGCGCTCAAGGGAATTAAGGGTGCCCGCAGGCAGTTCGATATTCTGCGAGCGTATCGCAGTCTCTACATCCGCCACGGTCAATTGGCGTGCAACCATGGCATTGCGATCCAACCAGATGCGCATGGCATAGACCTGGGCGCCGGTAATACGAATACGTGCGACACCGTCCAGTACGGAGAAGCGGTCTTCCAGGTAGCGCCGCACATAGTCAGTCAATTCCAGTGCATCCATTCCCTGGGCCGCCAGATGCACCCAGAATATGACCTGTTCGTCACTTTCACTCTTGCGCACCTCTGGCGGGTCCGCTTCCTCCGGCAAACTACTGAGGATACGCGAGACACGATCACGCACGTCGTTGGCGGCGTTATCGATATCCCGGTCGAGCTCAAACTCCAGCACAATACTGGAGCGCCCGTCCTGGCTCCGCGAGGTCATGGTCTTGATTCCCTGCAGTCCAGCCAACCTGTCCTCGATTAATTCAGTTACCTTGTTTTCAACTACCGCCGCAGAAGCGCCGGGGTAAGTGGTGATAACATTTAGAATCGGCGGGTCAATATCGGGGTATTCGCGCAGCGGCAGGCGATCAAAAGATAACAAGCCAAAGGCAATCAGCAATGCGCTGCACACAATCGCCAGCACAGGGCGCCTGACGGAAATATCCGATAACAACACGACTCAGGAATCCACTGCTAACACTGGCGCATTGTCTCCGGATAGCCGCCCGACACCATCGCGCACAATCAAGGCACCCTGTGCCAGACCGGACAACACTTCAACCCAGCCCGGAATGCGGCCACCGATTTCTATTACTGTACGCGTGGCAACGCCGCCATCATCCACGACCCAGACATAGTGCTCACTGGCGCGCGACTGCAGGCTCTCTTCGGGTATCAGCATGGTCTGGCGCACGGCACCGCGGATGCTCACTTCCATCAACAGACCGGGGAGCAGTAACTGCTGTGGATTAGAAATTTCTGCGCGCGCACTGATAGAACGGGCGACCGGGTCGATGCGCGAGTCGACAGCGCTGATCACGCCACGAAAAATACCCTGCATCGCAGGGGTGCGCGCTTCGATTTCCTGGCCGGGGGAAATAAAGGCAAGATGCTTGGCCGGCAGCGTAAATTCCAGGCGCATACGGCTAATATCGTCCAGCGTGGTGAGGCGCTGCCCAGGCACCAGTAGCGCACCTTCGCTAACTTGACGCAGGCCCAGTACACCAGAAAACGGGGCCACAATACTGCGGTCTGCAATGCTCGCCCGCACCCCCTCGATTTTGTGCCGGGTGATATCTTCCTGGGTGCGCGCTTTATCCAATTCAGTCTGTGCCACCTGGTTTTTTCTGGCCAGATTTTCCAGGCGTCGCACCTCGCGCCTGGCATCCTCCAACGTCGCCTGCAATTCTCGCAGGGTCGCCTGCTGGGCATCCTGTTTCAGTAATGCCAGCACATCACCCTTTTGCACCTGTTGCCCGTCTTCAAAACCAATAGACGTCACAATCTGGGAAACACTGGCACTTATATCAACCGACTCCCAGGCGCGCAGAGTCCCCACTGCAGACACCTGATCCTGGAAATCACGCACCTGCACCTGATAAAGCCGCACCGGTACTGCCGGCCGCTCCCGGGTTGAGCTGCTGGGTTCAGGTCGCGCCTGCCACCACCACAATAATGAGGCCGCGCATAGAATGACCAGCACTGACCACAAGACCTTTTTCATCTGCCTCTCCATGAGGGACTTCAATCATCAGCTACAGTAACACCTTCGAAATGCAGGCCGCTTGGTAGATATCAAAACCCGGGGTGGTGCTCAACGCTGTACCGGTACCCGGTGGCCAGCCTAACCCGGCAGAATTATACTATAAGAACGTATAGTCAAAATCAGGAGCCAGTCCGTGGATAACGAACGCCCCACTCCGCTATTAGAGAACCCCGAGGGTACGCGCAAAAAACTCGAATCCTGGCTTTCACAGCATCGGGGGCACAGTGTCACCATCCCGGCACTCAACATTCCCGAAGCCACGGGCATGTCTAACGTCACTTTACTGTTCGACGTCGAATGGCAGGAACACGGTGCGACACACAGCGAGCCCTGCGTCGGGCGGCTGCAGCCGGAGATAGAGCGCCCGGTATTTCCCAGCTACGACCTCAGCCTGCAGTACGAAGTCATGGCAAGTATTGGCAAGCACAGCACGATCCCGGTGCCGCAACTGCGCGGCCTGGAAACAGACAAGTCCCTTCTGGGCGTACAGTTTTACATCATGCGGCGCACTGACGGCCTGATCCCCGCCGACATGCCCCCCTACAACATGGACGGCTGGATGGTCCACGCTACCAACCAGCAGCAACGCGTGCAGATGTGGCACGCAGCGGTGGACACCATGGCCGAGTTCCATCGCCTGGACTACCGCACCCTGGGCTTTGGGAAGTTGGCCAGCAGAGATAAAACACCGCTGCAGCAACAGCTGGATTACTGGGAAGATTACTTACAGTGGTCCATGGAAGGTGCGCAGCATACGATCTGCCGCACAGCGCTGGACTGGCTGCAAGCGCATCAACCCAGCGACGAACCCACGGTGCTGTGCTGGGGCGACTCGCGCCTGGGTAACATCATCTTCAAGGAGAGTCTGGATGGGGTTGCCGCCCTGCTGGATTGGGAAATGGCAGTACTGGGCAACCCGCTACAGGACCTGGCCTGGTTTAACTACCTTGATGCCACTTTTGCAGAGGGTCTGGGAATACCGCGATTGCCGGGACTGCCCTCCTATGCAGACACCACCGCACGCTGGGAAAAGGCCAGTGGGTTTTCAGCCCGAGATTACGATTACTACACCGTATTCGCTGGCATGCGTTATGGCATCATCCTGTCGCGGATCATGCTGGCCACCGGGCAAGAGGAACAAGTGCAGGATAATTTCGCCTGTCAGTTGTTACAGAAAACCCTGCAACGTTTGACCTGAGCCTATGTCGAAGACGGCGGTCGCCCGCAACCGGTACGTCTGTACTCCCTTGGCCACGGCATATACACTTGGCAGCGATTTGCCAACACCCCCTGCATGTTCAGGTGTGAATAGGCAGAAAATGTTGCGCCTGCCCAGTGAAAGGAGTTCTCTTGTCTTCCCATTTTCAGAACCAGTTGCAGACACTGGCCGCCCCGGAATCGCGTCAGATACTCCAGGGCATCCAACGTGGCATTGAAAAAGAAAGCCTGCGCATCACCCCCGAGGGCAGGCTTTCCCAGGCGCCCCACCCCAAATCTCTGGGTGCTGCACTGACCCACAGCTCTATTACTACCGACTACTCAGAAGCACTGCTGGAATTCATTACCCCGGTCAGCACCGGCGTGGAAGAGAGCCTGCGTACCCTGGAGCAGGTACATAGCTTTGTCTACCAGCAACTACAGGATGAGATTCTCTGGTCCGCCAGCATGCCCTGCGTGATGACCGGCGATGAGGGTATCCCGGTTGCCCACTATGGCGACTCCAATGTCGCAAAGATGAAAACTGTTTATCGCTACGGGCTGGGGAATCGCTACGGTCGACTGATGCAGGCAATTTCGGGCATTCACTACAACTTTTCCATGCCCGCTGACTACTGGCAGCAAGCCTGGGACGAGGCTGGACGCCCGGGGCAACTGCCTGACTATATCAGCGAGCGCTACCTGGGGCTGATCCGCAATTTCAAGCGCTATTCCTGGATGTTAATTTACCTGTTCGGCGCCTCTCCGGCGGTCTGCGCCAGCTTCCTCAAAGGTCGCGACAGTCATGGCTTGCAGGCCTTCGATGCACAGCAGCGCAGTCTGTATCTGCCCTACAGTACCTCACTGCGGATGGGAGACCTGGGCTATAACAGCGACGCGCAGAAAAACCTGCAAATCTGCTATAACTCGCTGGATAACTATGTGGAAACCCTACACGAGGCAATCCTGCAACCGCATCCTCCCTACAGCGGCATTCCCAGCGGCGAGAATGGCGACTACCAGCAGCTTAACGATAGCCTGCTGCAGATCGAAAATGAGTTTTACAGCCCGATCAGACCCAAGCGGGTCGCCAGGCCGGGAGAAACACCGCTCAATGCACTAACCCGCGCGGGCATCGAATATATCGAAGTGCGCTGCGTTGACGTCAGCCCTTTTTCGCCGGTGGGACTGGACGCCTCCCAGATCCGCTATCTGGATACTTTTTTGCTGTATTGCCTGCTGCAGGAAAGTCCTGCCTGTGACGAAACCGAACAACAACAGCAAGCCGCTAATCTGGAAGCGGTGGTCAACCGCGGCCGCGAGCCCGGTCTAATGCTGAACAACGCGGGTACGCAGCAAAGTCTGGCGGACTGGTCGCAGCAATTATTGCTGGAAATGGCACCCATAGCGGCATTATTGGACACAGCCCACGATAGTCAGCAGTACACCCTCAGCCTGGGCGAACAGGAGGCGAAAATTTCCGATCCGGAGTTAACCCCCTCGGCACGGGTGTTGCGGGAGATGCGCGAACAGGACTTGCCGTTTTTCCGCCTGGCCATGAATTACAGCCAACAGTGGGCTGAATACTTTCAGCAACATCCACTGCCCGCGACGACCACAGCCGAGTTTGAGCGGGAGTCGATTCGCTCGCTGCAGGCGCAGCGCGATATAGAGCAAAGTGACGGCATCAGTTTTGAGCAGTACCTGAGTAATTTCTTTGCGCAATATCAGGCCTTATAAGGCCGGGCCATGAATTTTCTCGCACATTTTCACCTGGCCTGGCCCGATGCTGGCCTGGTGGCCGGGGGACTGGAGGGCGATTACTGCAAGGGACCTCTGCGCGGCGAACTGCCGCAAGCAATAGAACGTGGCGTGCGCCTGCACCGCGCTATTGACGCGTATACCGACAGCCACCCGGTGGTTGAACAGCTGCGCCGCGATCTGCCCGCCCAGATCCGCCGTTACGCGGGAATTCTGATAGACCTCAGCTTTGACCACTACCTCAGCCTTTACTGGGCGAACTTTTCCGAGATACCACTGGCCGAGTTCAATCGCCAGATCTACCGCACGCTGGAGCAGCAGCAACACCAGCTCAGTGACGGCTCGCGCGACATGGTGGCGCGCCTGCTGGAATACGACATACTCAGCCTCTACCATGACTGGGACACCGTTCCCGCCAGCGCTGCCCGCATCGGCCAGCGGTTTCGCCGCCACAACCCCTTCCTCGACGTAGACGCACAATTAACGCCGCAACGGGACAAACTGGAGCAGGCTTTCCTGGCCTTCTATCCGGACCTGCAGGCATTCAGCCGGGAACGGCAAAAGGCATTGAACTAAGTCGCTACACAGGCATCCTATATTGCACTTGGGGCGCAAACCCCCTACCTTTACCAAGCTCAATCCAAGGGAATTCTCTAGCATGCTGCGCTCTCTTTCTCCCCGGCTCGTTTTTGCAGGACTACTCCTTCTGGCGATCACCTCCATGCTGTTCGCCCGGTTGTACCTGCAGGAAATCCTGGAACTGGAGGCCTGCCCACTGTGCATGACTCAGCGCGTCTTCGTCGTTGCCTGGGGCATTATTGCCCTGATTGCACTGCTCCACGGGCCCAGAGGCCGGGGCAACAGGGTCTATGCAGCCCTGTGCGCTCTCGCCGCCATGGCGGGCGCTGCGGTAGCGGGCCGCCACGTGTGGTTACAGCATTTACCACCTGAGCAGGTTCCCGCCTGCGGCCCCAGCCTCGAGTACATGCTGGAAACACTGCCCTTCTCCGACACCCTGAGCATCGTACTCATGGGCGATGGCAACTGCGCCGAGACTATGTGGACGTTCATGGGCCTCAGTATTCCCGAGCAGACCCTTGCCCTGTTTGTGGTGGCCACCGCTATCTGCCTGTGGCAAATGCTGCGCAAATACCCAGACTAAGCGCCTGCTCCCCTCCCCGGGGCACCCATTCCCCAGCCCTCACTGAGTAGCAGGAGTAATTCTGTCGCCAGGCAATGCCCACGCGCCACGAACACAGGCTCCACCGTCCTTGCCCACATCGGCGCGCCGATTTATAGTAAAGCGCATCAACCTATACACGGGAAGCGGCGCATGCCACACAGAAGTAGTGATCCGGGACAGCAGTTCAACGCAGTAGAAGACTTACTCACCGGCTGGCTGAAAGAGCGCCGGGCAATGTTGGGTAAATATACGGAAATCGTGGTGACACTGGATGGCGCCCTGGAGAACGGTCAACTACAGCCACGTCAGCAGGCGCTGTGTGAGCTGTTAGTGGATTATGTGTCGGCCGGGCACTTCGAGATATTTCACCAGTTGATCAACGAAGCCGAGACCTTTGCCGATGGTAGCGGGGCACTGGCAGAGAAACTGATGCCCGCCATTGGCGACACCACCGAGGTTATTCTGGCTTACGAGGAAAAGTACAGTGACAACGGGGAATATCCCGAGACATTGGAGCGCGACCTGTCAGCACTGGGAGAAGTGCTGGAATCGCGTTTTGTACTGGAAGACCGGCTGATCGCCGGTCTGCATAACAGGCATAGGCGTCTGGTCGGTGACCAGACGCCACAAACCGCTTAACCTTCTGCGGCGGCCTCAGCAGGCGCTGCAGCAGCTTCGGCCTGACTGGGGATAGAAACCAGTTCAACCTCAAAAATCAGCGCCGAATTAGGTCCAATCATCTGACCAGCACCACCGGCGCCATAGCCCAGCTCTGGTGGTATGCCCAGCTTCCACTTGGAACCAACAGGCATCAACTGCAGGGCCTCGGTCCAGCCTGGGATAACCTGGCCAACACCAAAACTGACTGTCTGGCCGCGAGAGTAAGACGAATCAAACTCGGTGCCATCTACCAAAGTGCCGCGATAATGAACTTCCACAGTATCGTCTGCACTGGGCATGGCACCTTCGCCGGCTTCAATAATCTGGTACTGCAGGCCTGATTCAGTGACTACCACGCCCTCAACTGTGGCATTTTCAGCCAGGTAAGCAGCAGCGGCGGCCGCGTTGGCAGTGGCCATCTCAGCTTGAACCACCTGTTGTTCTGCAGCCATTTTCTCCTGATAAGCCTGCATCTCGGTAGTAATCTCTTCCTGAGTCATTCGCGGCTCGCCACCTTCCAATGCGTCGCGCAGGCCAGCGGTAAAGGCGTCTATATCCATGGGGACACTATCTGCCGCCATGCGCTGTCCCAGTCCGTAGGCTATGCCGTAGCTGAGGCGTTGTTGGGTAGTTTCCAGCGTCACAGTGGCCGAGGCTGCAGCCGCGGGTGCCGCTGCTTCGGGCGCTGAGCTTTGCTGGTTACAGGCTTGCAGGGTAATTGCGCTTAGCAATGCAAGCGGTAAGGCATACT
The DNA here is from genome assembly GCA_024686215.1 of Gammaproteobacteria bacterium. Taxonomy (GTDB): domain Bacteria; phylum Pseudomonadota; class Gammaproteobacteria; order Pseudomonadales; family Halieaceae; genus JAACFI01. The sequence goes on from JAIBDN010000002.1 coordinate 80,812, forward strand.
TCTTCATATCGTTATTCCAAGTTCGCGAAAATCGTTGGTATCATGGACACCCATGTCAAAGCAAAGTTCCGCTCCGAAAAAAGCCAGCATCCCCGAAGGGTGCGCGACATAGCGTCGCCACCGTCCGCACATGTCTGTACAGGGGGAGCAGGAATCTTGCAATGGGACGACATCTTACTATCCACCTAGCCGCTGCGCCACCCCTGACTTCAAGTCCGTAAAAGGGCCGCCAGATGCGCGCTGCGGGCGTTTCTTGACTGCTCGTTGCCAGCGCAGCACGCGATCGCCATATTCAGGTTGTGTGCCACCGTAGCACCTACCGCGGGCAGTGCTGGAGCGGCGCGGTAATACGCCAGCATCTGCTCCTGTTGATCGCGTTCGGCCTGCAGCTCCAGCGTCTTGAGCTGCTCCCGCAGGTCCTGGGCAGGCTGCACATCCCGCCACAGCCGACGCAGGTCACGCAAGGGCCGCACCACCTGCTCGCGCCAGGGCTTAATGCACTCCTGCAGACCATTGAGATGCGCTGCATCCAGGTTTTGCTGCATTGAGGCCAACCAGGCGGCATAGAGTAATACGTTTACGTCAAGGTCGTGTTCATCCTGCAAGATCAAACAGGCAGCGGACACGCCTTCGCGGGCGTAATGCACCAGGGAGTAGTCCCAAAAAGGATTGTTCATTACTTTTCCATCTGGTTGAAAGTCGTCGCTACAGGTAGAATCCGCAGCCTCATGATTATTCTACGCGATATCGCCCTGCGCCGCGGCGCCAAACAGCTGCTGCACGACGCCAACGTCACCATTCAGCCTGGACAGCGCCTGGCTCTGATCGGGGCTAATGGCAGTGGCAAGTCCAGCCTGTTTTCCCTGTTATTGGGAGAACTGGGTGCCGACAACGGCGCCATCGAGGGCATGGGTAATCTGCGCCTTGCGCATATGGCGCAGGAAGTGCACGCCAGCACTGTAGCTGCCGGTGAATATATCTGGCGCGGGGACCTGCAACTGGCGCTCAAACGCGACCAGTTACAACGCCTGGAGTCAGACGGAGAGTTCGATAAAGCGGCGGTGATTCACTCAGAGCTGGAGGCGATAGACGGGTACAGTGCCGAGCGCCGTGCTGAGCGTCTATTACAGGGACTGGGGTTTGCCGACGACGCACCGGGACGCCCCGTGAGCGACTTCTCCGGCGGCTGGCGTATTCGTCTGAACCTGGCCCGCGCGCTGATGACGCCCTCGGATATCCTGCTGTTGGACGAACCCACCAACCACCTGGACCTGGACGCGACCCTGTGGCTGCAGCAGTGGCTGCAACAATACCCCGGGACCCTGCTGATGATCTCGCACGACCGGGACTTTATCGACGCCACTTGCGAACGCATCCTGCATATTGAACAGCAGCAATTATTTACCTACAAGGGCAACTATTCCGATTTTGAAGCCCAGCGCGCAGAGCGCCTCGCCAACCAGCAGGCCAGTTATGACAAGCAACAGCGGCGCGTCGCGGAAATCGATGATTTTGTACGTCGCTTTCGTTACAAGGCTACCAAGGCCAAACAGGCGCAAAGCCGCCTGAAAGAACTGGAGCGAATGCAGACCCTGGCACCCGCGCATATGGATTCACCCTTCGATTTCAGCTTCCTGCCGCCCGCACGCAGCAGTGACCCACTGCTGCGTCTGGACGAGGCGGTGCTGGGCTATTGCGGCAGCCAGATCCTGGCGCAGGTCAATTTGCAGCTACGCCCGGGCAGCCGCTACGGTTTACTGGGCAAAAACGGCGCGGGAAAATCCACGCTGCTAAAGAGCCTGGTCGGAGATCTGCCACTACTGGCTGGCGAGCGCAGCCTGGGGGAACACTGCAGCATCGGCTATTTTGATCAGCAACAGCTGGAAGCCCTGGACATGGATGCCAGCGCCGTGCTGCATTTGCAAAGACTGAGTCCAGAAGCGCGTGAGCAGGATATCCTTAACTTCCTGGGAGGCTTCAATTTTCGCGGGGACGCCGCGAACACCCCCGTGGCGCCGTTCTCAGGTGGCGAGAAAGCGCGACTGGCTCTGGCCATGGTGGTATGGCAAAAACCCAACTTACTGGTTCTCGACGAGCCCACCAACCACCTGGACCTGGAAATGCGCCACGCCATGGAGGTTGCACTGCAAGCCTATGAGGGCGCCCTGATTCTGGTCAGTCACGATCGCCATATGCTGCGCAACAGCGCGGAAGAATTACTGCTGGTACACGATGGCCGGGTAGAGGAATACCGCGAAGACCTGGAAGGATATGAGCGCTGGATCCTTTCCAGCTACCGCCAGACCGACAAACCCACGCCACAAAGCGCAGATAATTCGCGTAAAGAAAAGCGCCAGCATGCGGCAACACAACGGGAAAAACTGCGGCCCCTGACCAGAGAACTGGAGCGCAATGAAACCGAAATGGCAAAGGTCGAAGGCAAACTTGCGGAAATACAGCAACGCCTGGGTGATAGCGAACTCTACAGCGAGGGGCGCAGGGTTGAACTGGCGCAGTTAGTCAAAAGTGAAGGCGAACTTAAAGCGGCAGCCGAACAACTTGAAGAAAAATGGCTGGAGCTACAACAAACAATGGAAGATCTGCAAAACGCGTAAATCATGCGCTGCAAGCAAAATGTGTGAGCAGGTTCTGTTGGCGCCGGCAGAGCGTCATTGGCGCTGAATAAGACGCAATTTATCACTGCGTTGCAGCCGCTTGATCGCCGCCTCGCGTTGCTGGGCGCTACTGCGATCTTGCGCGCTCTCCGACCAGACCAGCTGCACCGGGCGCCGTCCCCGGGTGTATTTGGGTCCCCCAGCGCGCTCGCCATTGTGTTGCAACAAGCGCTTCTCCACATCCAGGGCCACGCCGGTGTACAGGGTGCCGTCTGCACAGCGCAACATATAAACGCACCAGACACTGGCCACTTATCAGACCAGCGCCAACACCTCTTTGACACACTCGCCAATGCCGCCATAGGCCTCGGCAACGCTACCGGCTAGCATATAGGCCGGTGTGGTCACCATTTTGCGTTGTGTATCTACCCGCGCTTCGGACACCGGGCAATCCAGGTGCTCCCCACCCATAGCGCCAATGGCAGCAGCGGTCTCTGCGTCATTACCAATGGTGCAGCGCGTGCCTTCACCGCAAATAGCGGCGGCCATTACCGGGGCAATACAGATCAAGCCAATCGGTTTACCCGACTGATGAAAGGCGCGAGCCAATTGCAAAAATTCCGACTGCACCACCATAGCGGCTCCAGCCACTGCAAAATTGCACAGATTTTTTGCTGCGCCAAAGCCACCAGGGACCACCAGCGCGTCAAAATCTTCCACCCTGGCAGCGGCCAGATCAAGCACGTTACCGCGAGCGATTCGCGCTGCCTCCACCAGCACATTACGCGACTCACCCGGGCAGGGCTCTCCGCTGAGATGGTTAATGACATGCATTTGCTCGATATCCGGTGCAAAGCACTGGTAACTTGCACCCTGCTGCTCAAGACACAACAGCGTCAATACCGCTTCATTGATTTCCGCGCCGTCGTAAACACCGCAGCCAGCCAGAACAACTGCTACCTTGGTCATAAATTTTCCTCCAAAAAAATGTCTCAGGTGCACCCGTCAAAGGTGCCTTGCTCTATTTTATGACAACTGCCACATCAACAGCCGTCGCTCAACCGCGCATCCAGCGATGGTAGCGCGCTACCCAGGACAACAAACGCTCCGGCTTACGCGCCTTGCGCCACTCCCCGGCCAGGAATTTGTTACTTTCGCCCAGTGTGGGATAGATATGAATAGTCCCCAAAATTTTATTAAGCCCCAGGCCATGCTTCATTGCCAGGACGAACTCATTGATTAACTCACCTGCGTGATAACCCACGATTGTGGCACCCAGAATACGATCGCGCCCGGGCTCAGTGAGCACTTTAACGAAGCCGTGGGCCTCGCCATCGGCTATCGCTCGGTCCAGATCGTTAATATCGTAGCGCGTGACCTCAAACGGTACGCCTTGAGCGCGCGCATCGCTCTCATTCAACCCGACGCGCGCCACCTCGGGATCGGTAAACGTCGCCCAGGGCACTACCGAATAGTCGACTTTGAATTTACGAAACCGCCCGAACAGTGCATTCACCGTGGCATACCAGGCCTGATGGCTGGCCATGTGAGTGAACTGATAAGGGCCTGCCACATCGCCACAGGCATAAATACCGGGCACCGCCGTGCGCAGGTAATCGTCCACTGCCACTGTGCCTCTGGCGGCGACCTCTATGCCCAACGCCTCCAGACCCATGCCTTCCACATTGGGAGAGCGCCCCACCGCCAGCAACAGGCGATCGAACAGTACTTCCCGCTCCCCCGTCGGGCTGCCAAATACACACCGCTGCCCCTGATCTGCAACACTAAAGGCCAATGGCTCATACTCTGTCAGCAAAGTAATGCCCTGGCGTTCAAAAGCCAGGCGCACCTGCTCGGAGACTTCAATATCTTCCCGCGGCAGCAACCTGTCGGCATGTGTAGCCAGGGTCACCCGACATCCCAGACGGGCAAATGCCTGGGCCAACTCACAACCAATGGGGCCTGCACCCAAAACCAGCAGGTGATCGGGGGCCTCACGCAGCTCCCACACGGTATCTGAAGTCAGGTAATCAATGTCCTGCAGACCGGTGATGTCGGGCACTCGTGGCCTCGCTCCCGTGGCAATAATGATATTGCGCGTGGTCAGTATTGTGTCATTCACCTGCACTTCCCAGGGCGAAATAATGCGCGCCGCACCCTGCACACAGTCAACACCCAAACCAGTGAAGCGCTCCACCGAGTCGTGCGGCTCAATGGTTTTTATCACCCGTTGCACGCGCTCCATGACCTGGCGGAAGTTCACCCGTACCGACATACTCTCCAGGCCAAAATCTTCTGCGCGTCGCGCGTAATCCGCAATGCGCGCAGAACGAATCAGCGCCTTGCTAGGCACGCAACCGGTGTTCAGGCAGTCCCCGCCCATTCTATGACGTTCGATCAGCGTCACTTTGGCGTTTACGGTGGCGGCAATCAGTGCAGAAACCAGTCCGGCAGAGCCAGCGCCGATAACCACGACATTGGTGTCGAAGCGCTGTGGCTTCTGATACCGCGCCAGCACGCGTCGCGACTGTATATACCCAAGAAGGCCCCTGGCCAGGAAGGGAAACACCGCCAGCAATACAAAAGAGCCCAGCAGCGGTGCCGAGATGATTCCCGTCGCTGACTCCAATTGCCCCAACTGTGTACCCGCATTCACATACACCGCGGTGGCTGGCAACATGCCCAACTGCGATACCCAGTAATAGCGCCCGGTTGCGATAGGCAGCAAGCCCATCAACAAATTGATGGCAAAGAACGGAAACAGGGGAACAAGTCGCAACGAAAATAGATAAAAAGCGCCGTCGCGCTCAAATCCAGTATTAAAAGCCCTCAACTGTCTGGAGAACTTGCCCTGCACCCAGTCACGCAACAGCACCCGCGACACCAGAAACGCCAGCGTCGCACCTATACTGCTGGCAAAAGACACCAGCAGCAGCGCATACCAAAACCCGAATAAGGCACCGGCCGCCAGTGTCATTATCGCCGCACCCGGCACCGACAAGGCAGTGACAGCGACATACACAGCAAAGTAAATCACCCCTGCCAGCAGCGGGTTGTTGGTATACCAGCCGCGTAAATCGCCAATACGCTGCTGCAGTACTTCAAACTGCAGGAATTGTCCCAGGTCCAGATAGAACCAGGCGCCGAGCACGAGGACGATGATAGAAACAACTGCTATTTTTTTTGTACTCAAAGTGAAATCCGGTAATTTGTAAACCAATACGGCCGATTACCCACAGGCTACGCTCTAGTCTATGACAAGACCACCTCAGAGTGGTTCGCTACTTTTTTGCTTGCAGTCCGGCCCAGCGGCATAAAAATACTTCATCAAACAAGAAGGCGACAGAATTTATCGTACTAACCCCCTTGACCGCCCTTGAAAACTTGCACAGGCAGCACCATATCACTGGGTAATATAGGCAGAGCTAAAAACTCTAGCACTGCTGGTTGTGCACAATTCAACCAGTGGTATCATTAGCCGCCTCAAATTCAAGCGCTCCAGCAGAGCGCACATCAAGCGGAGAACACCATGAGCGACAAGATTGTACACGTCAGCGATGCCACATTTGACGCAGAAGTACTGAATTCTGACATCCCTGTGCTGGTCGACTTCTGGGCCGAGTGGTGCGGCCCGTGCAAGATGATAGCCCCCGTACTGGACGAACTCGCCGGCGAATACGACGGCAAGCTGAAAATATGTAAGGTAGATGTGGATGCCAATCCGGACATTCCTCCCAAGTTTGGCATTCGCGGTATTCCCACGCTGATCGTGTTCAAAGGCGGTAATGCCGAGGCAACCAAAGTCGGTGCCCTGTCCAAGACACAGCTGACAGAATTTATACAGGAAGTGGTATAATAGCGTTTAGAGCCCGGTATAAACCGGGCTCAGCTTTCCCACCCAGGTTGTTTTTTATCCTTAAAAAGCAGTAGACGACTCCACCCGGGCATGCTACATTTCGAGGCGTTGCACATTCCTGTGCCGCAATAATAAGCAGCAATCCAAATTTAGCGCTTCCCAGAGAACCATTTTCGAACAGTTGGCATCGCCAATCGGTTTGCACTTACACATTCCCTCAATTCCCCGGAAATCAAGCACCCCTATTACCTATGAATCTTACTGATCTCAAGAACAAACCTACCCAGGAACTCATCGACATCGCCAAAGAGATGGGCATCGATAACATGACCCGTTCGCGCAAGCAGGACATTATCTTTGCGATCTTGAAGCGCCACGCCAAAAGTGGCGAGGATATCTACGGAGACGGCGTGCTGGAGATTCTGCAAGACGGCTTTGGATTTCTGCGCTCATCGGAAGGTTCCTACCTGGCAGGTCCCGACGATATTTACGTATCACCCAGCCAGATTCGCCGCTTTAACTTGCGTACCGGGGACTCAATCTCCGGAAAAATTCGCCCACCGAAGGACAGCGAGCGTTATTTTGCCCTGCTCAAGGTAGGCGAGGTCAATTTCAACAAGCCGGAAAACTCCAAACACAAGATACTGTTTGAAAACCTGACGCCACTGTTTGCCAATGAGCGCCTGACGCTGGAAGTAGGCAACGGCAGTACCGAAGACCTGACTGGCCGCATCATCGACCTGGTTTCCCCTATCGGCAAGGGCCAACGCGGCCTGCTGGTGGCGCCACCCAAGGCCGGTAAAACCATCATGATGCAGAATATTGCCCAGGCGATTATCACCAATAACCCCGAGTGCATCATCATCGTACTGCTGATCGATGAACGCCCGGAAGAGGTGACGGAAATGCAGCGCTCGGTGGGCATACGCGGTGCAGAGGTTGTCGCTTCAACTTTCGACGAACCCCCTTCGCGCCACGTGCAGGTGGCAGACATGGTCATCGAGAAAGCCAAGCGCCTGGTGGAACACAAAAAGGATGTGGTTATCCTGCTGGACTCTATCACGCGACTCGCTCGCGCCTATAACACGGTAATACCAAGCTCCGGCAAGGTGCTTACCGGTGGTGTAGACGCTCACGCCCTGGAGAGACCCAAACGCTTCTTTGGCGCTGCGCGTAACATTGAAGAAGGTGGCAGCCTGTCGATTATCGCCACGGCTTTGGTCAACACTGGCTCCAAGATGGATGAAGTGATCTACGAGGAATTCAAGGGCACGGGGAACATGGAGCTGCACCTGGATCGCAAGATTGCAGAAAAGCGCATCTACCCGGCAATCAACATCCGTAGCTCCGGAACCCGACGTGAGGAATTACTCACCGGTGAAGAAGAGTTGGCGCGCATGTGGATTCTGCGCAAGCTGTTGCACGGCATGGAAGACACAGCGGCGATTGAATTTTTGTCTGACAAACTCAGGGACACCAAGACCAACGACGAGTTCTTCCTGTCGATGAAACGCAAATAATGGCCTGAGCCCATAGGCCAGCGCAAGCTGGATTTTATGCACCTGAACACGCTACACGCACGGCCCTGAACTCTGACTTTCGGGGCCGCGTTGCACCCTCCACGCTCAGCGTGTACTGTCTTTGGCTGACTAACTGACGACAGAAATGCCACGTGAAATATAAGGATCTCAGAGAATTCATCAGCGCGCTGGAACAGCGCGGTGAGCTGGTGCGCATCCAAACAGAGGTCGACCCACATCTGGAGATGACCGAAATCGCCGATCGCACCCTGCGCGCGGGTGGCCCGGCATTACTGTTTGAAAACCCCCGGGGCTCCACAACCCCGGTTCTGGTCAACTTATTTGGTACGCAGCAACGAGTTGCCCTGGGCATGGGCGCTGAAGACCTGGGTGCACTGCGCGAAATTGGC
>JAIBDN010000079.1 GCA_024686215.1 Gammaproteobacteria bacterium
AAGGTGGGGGACGGCAAAATTTTTGTCTCGTCTCTCGAGGAAGTGGTCCGGATTCGCACCGGAGAAACCGGAGCCGAAGCCGTTTGAATCGATGAGTTAGACAACTCATCAGTTCTGTTGGTTACCCTCGGCAACTAAGGGAGAAAGATTGTGGAAGATCTTATACAAACAAACTACGCACTTGATACCTTCTATTTTCTGGTAATGGGTGCAATGGTCATGTTCATGGCCCCTGGTTTCGCGATGCTCGAAGCCGGCCTGGTCCGTTCCAAGAACACCACTGAAATCCTGCTCAAGAACGTCGCCCTGTACGCGGTGGCCTGTACCATGTACATGGTTTGCGGCTATGCGATCATGTACGGCGGGGATATATTCCTGTCCACCATTACGGGTGACGGTGTGGCCGGTGCTGAAGAGCCCGCGACTTACGCCCCCTCGGCAGACTTCTTCTTCCAGGTAGTGTTTGTGGCTACCGCGATGTCCATCGTGTCCGGTGCAGTCGCCGAGCGCATGAAGCTCTGGGCTTTCCTGATCTTTGCTGTGGTGATGACAGGTTTCATCTACCCCATGGAAGGTTCCTGGACCTGGGGTGGCAATGCGGTATTTGGCATGTACACACTGGGTGACCTGGGCTTTTCTGACTTTGCCGGCTCTGGCATCGTACACATGGCGGGCGCCTCCGCGGCCCTGGCTGGTGTGCTGCTGCTGGGTGCTCGTAAAGGCAAATACGGTGCTGACGGCTCTATTAAGCCTATTCCCGGTGCCAATATGCCTCTGGCAACGCTGGGTACCTTCATCCTGTGGATGGGCTGGTTCGGCTTTAACGGTGGCTCTGTACTCGCGACTGCGAGTGTCGAAAGTGCCAACGCCGTTGCCATCGTGTTCATGAACACCAACGCGGCTGCTGCCGGTGGCTTGATCGCGGCGATGATCCTGGCGCGCATTCTGTTTGGCAAGGCTGACCTGACCATGGCACTCAACGGTGCACTGGCTGGTCTGGTGGCAATTACTGCTGAACCCTCTACACCAACGGCACTGCAGGCGACCCTGTTCGGCGCTATCGGTGGTGTACTGGTGGTCTTCTCAATCATCACGCTGGACAAGATGAAGATCGACGATCCTGTCGGTGCTATCTCAGTACACGGTGTGGTTGGTTTGCTGGGTCTGTTGCTGGTGCCCATTACCAACGGCGAGAACTCATCTTTCACTGGTCAGCTTATCGGCGCCGCTACCATCTTTGTATGGGTCTTCGGTACCAGCCTGATTGTCTGGGGCATCATCAAGGCAGTCATGGGTATACGCGTCAGTGAGCAGGAAGAATACGACGGTGTGGACATGTCCGAGTGCGGCATGGAAGCTTATCCGGAATTCACCGGTGCCAGTGGCAGCGGTCTGTAACTACAAGTTTGCGGGCGCATTTCACGATGCGTACTTTTGGGGGCCTTTTGGCCCCCTTTTTTATGTCTTACGACAAGGTCTCTCCTTGCCATTCTCATAATCCGCCCCATAATACTCAGTCCAAACCGAGCAGAGAGTGACAGATATGAAATTGCTTACAGCTATCATCAAGCCTTTCAAAATGGACGATGTGCGCGCGGCACTGTCCGAAATTGGCGTGCAGGGTATTACTGCCACCGAGGTCAAGGGTTTTGGCCGTCAGCGTGGGCACACGGAGCTCTATCGGGGTGCCGAGTACGTGGTGGACTTTTTACCCAAGGTAAAGCTGGAAATCGCCGTGGGTGAGCAGCAGGTGGACGCGGCTATCGATGCCATCGTCAAGGCCGCTAATACTGGGAAAATAGGCGACGGCAAGATTTTTGTATCGTCTCTGGAGCAGGTGATACGCATCCGCACCGGTGAAACCGGCGAAGATGCTATTTAGATAAAGGCGCGCCATGCCTCCCGGGGGGCGAAGGAATACGTGCAGGGTGCGCGCATCGCGAGCCCACTAGGTAGATAGCAGACGGGTGATGGCACCGGGTAGTTGACGCAGGTTGTCTATCTCCAGGTCCGCTGGTTCACCGCCGGGCCACTCCTCTCCCTGAGAATTCATCCAAACCGTATACATACCCACGCTCCGGGCACCCTGGATGTCGTGCTCCGGGTTGTCCCCCACGTGGACAATTTGCCGCGGCTCTACACCCGCGCGCTCCAGTGCGGCATGAAACATGTCGGGTTGCGGCTTGCTGGCGCCAATATCTTCCGCGAGAAAAGCGAAGTCGAAATATTCTCCGGCATCGGTTTTATAAATATCAGCGTTGCCATTGGTGAGTGCACCCAGGGTGTAGTGCTGCGCCAGGTGTTGCAAGACTTCCAGTGCCTCCTCATACAATACGACCTGGTGGCGCTCGCGCAAAAATACGGCGAAGGCGTCGCGGGCACCGCTGTGCGCCTGTTGTTCGCTGTAGCCAGCGGCAATCTGCAATTCATACAGCATCTGTATGCGCATCTGGCTGACGTGGTGCAATAAATGCGGATGGCGCTGCCACACAGACTTTTTGAATTCCCACAGACTGGCATGGTCGTAACTGTCCATGGCGCCTGGGCGGTGCATTGACAGCCAGTCTTTTTGCACCTGCTCTGCGCGCAGCAGAGCTGGCTCAACATCCCACAGGGTGTTGTCCAGATCAAAGGTGACAACCTTTATAGTCATCGCTGAGTTCAGTTTTTCTTGCGGCGCTTGGCGCGGGGGTGGGCGGCGTCGTAGACCTTGGCCAGGTGCTGGAAATCCAGGTGGGTATAGATTTGCGTGGTGGAAATATTGGCGTGCCCCAGTAACTCCTGCACCGCGCGTAGATCGCCGCTGGATTCGAGCATGTGGCTGGCAAAGGAGTGGCGCAGCATGTGTGGATGCACGTCCTGGTGCATACCGGACTTGCGTCCCTGGAGTTTTAAACGCGCCTGGATGCTGCGCACGCTGATGCGTTGCCCCTGGTTGCTGGTGAACAGGGCCCCGGCGCTGTCTTCACTGCCCGCGGTGTTTGGTCGTACCTGCAGCCAGGATTCGATCGCCTGTAGCGCAATTGCACCTACCGGGAGGGTGCGGGTCTTGTTACCCTTGCCGGTCACGGTGATTAGCTTCGAGTGCTGGTCAATATCGTTGATGTCCACGGCTACCAGCTCCGCAAGGCGCAGTCCCGAGGAGTAAAACAGTTCAGCGATGGCGCGATCGCGTCGCGCGATCGCAGAATCTTCGTCAAAAATCAGGTACTTGTCGACCTGGTCTGCGTCCAGGGTCTTGGGCAGTTTGCGTGGCTTGCGTGGTGCCTGCACGCTGGCCGCCGGATTACGCGGGCGTCCCCGCTCGCGACCCAGGTAATTGAAAAATGAGCGCGCCGCCGAAAGACTGCGTTGAATGCTGCTGCCAGCAAGGCCGCGCCGGTGTAATTGGCTGACCCACTGGCGAATGTCTGCCTCCATCAGTTGCTCTGCAGACTCCTTGGCATTTTGCTCACAGAATGATTGCAGTGAGGCCAGGTCTCGCTGGTAATTTTGCAGTGTATGCGGGGATAGCTGGCGCACATCCCTGAGATAGGTAATGAAGGCTGTTGCGCTGCGTTCGAACTCCGTGGTGCGGCTCGGTTTTGCAGCGGGAGGCCCGGGGTCGGTCACTGTCTATCCCGGCGTCCCGGGTGTCAGGCGCGGCAACAGGCGCACGACGATGTCCGCAACGTGTGCTAAAAATAAAGTTCCCATGCTGCTGCTGTAGCGGCCTGCATCCGAGCTGCCCACGGCGATCAGTCCCAACTCAGCGCCATTGCCCAGCGGCATCAATGCAGCGGAACCCACTTCCCCGGCGTCGGGGAACAGGTAGCTCAGCTCTTCTTTGCGCAGAGCGCCGCATACGGGTTTTTGACCTTTGAGTAAGGCCCCGATTTCAATTTTCGCGTTTTCCGGGCTCTCCATGCGGTAATCAGCGGAGCTGTCACCATCACCAAATAGAATGATACTGGCGTGCTCTACGTCAAAGTCTTCGCCCAGTGAGGTCATGAAGGTTCGGCACAGTGCTGCCACCGAGTCGGCCTCCACTAATTTTAATACCAGTGACCGGGTCTGTTCGTAAAGCTTGTCGTTGTCGCGGGCGTTACCGGTAAGGGTGTTGAGGCGGTGGCGCATGTCCATATTACGCTCGCGCAATATGCTGACCTGTTTTTCTACCAGGGACACGGCGCTGCCAGAGGCGTGGGAAATGTGCAGGTAGTCCAGCATATCCGGATTGCGCTGCAGAAAATCACTGTGGTTCTTAAGGTATTCCCGCACCGTGTCATCGTTGAGCCCGGTGCTATCGGTTTGCGCGGTTACTGCCGGTTTGTTGCTGGCTGCCATAGCGATTCGTGTCCCCTGTTCTTGCTGCGCTCCACCGGATGGTGGGTCAGATTCTTATTGTGCCTTCGAACACCACTGCGGTGGGTCCGGTCATAACCACGGGCTGGCCTTCGCCGGCCCAGGATATAGAGAGCTTACCGCCAGGCAGCTCAACTGTCACGGAGTTGCTTAACCAGCCTCGCGAAATCCCGTACACGACCGCCGCACAAGCACCGGTGCCGCAGGCCAGGGTCTCGCCAACGCCGCGCTCGAATACCCGTAATTTAATTTCCTGTGACGACACGACCTGCATAAATCCGACGTTCACGCGCTGTGGAAAATCCGCGTGGCATTCCAGTAATGGGCCCAATCGCTCTACGGCTGCAGTTGCCACATCTTCCACCGGCAAAACGGCGTGTGGATTGCCCATGGAGAGCGCGCCCAGTTCCAGTGTGCTGTCTTCCACGCGCAGGGTATAGCTTTGCGCGCGTTGTCCGGCTGAGAAGGGGATATCTACTGGTTCCCACCGGGGCACACCCATGTCGACTTCCACGTCGTCGCGGTTGTGCACTCGCAGCTGGATGATGCCAGCAGCCGTTTCCACAGTGATGTTGCGCTTGCTGGTCAGCTTCTTGTCGCGCACGAAGCGGGCGAAGCAGCGGGCGCCATTGCCGCATTGCTCGACCTCAGCGCCGTCGGCGTTATAAATACGGTAACGAAAGTCCACGGCGGGACTGCTGGGCGGCTCCACTACGAGGACCTGGTCGCAGCCCACGCCGAAATGCCGGTCGGCGAGCTGGCGCACGTCCCGGGGCCGCAATCGGTAGCGCTGGCTGATCAGGTCTATGACCACGAAGTCATTGCCTGCACCATGCATTTTCGTAAACTTGAGCTGCATCCTGGCGTCTCGTACCTGTAGTCTTTCAGCCTGGCTGTGGCAGGCAGGTTTCTGTGCGCATCATATCAGCTATTGTCTCGCGCTCCCTTATCAGGTGTATGTCTTCACCATCCACCATGATTTCCGGGGCCCGGGGGCGGGTATTGTAGTTGGAACTCATGGTAAAGCCGTAAGCGCCGGCGCCAAACACCGCGAGTAAATCGCCCTGGTTGAGTGTCAGTTCGCGGTCCTTGCCGAGGAAATCACCGGTTTCACAGACGGGGCCCACCACATCCCAGAGCGCACGCTGCCCTGTGTCACTGTGTTCCACCGTCTGTATATCCAGCCATGCCTGGTAGAGGGCGGGGCGGATCATGTCGTTCATGGCGGCGTCCACCAGTGCGAAGTTGTGCTCGGGGGTTGGTTTGAGATACTCCACCCGGGTGACCAGTAAGCCGGCATTGGCGGCAATGGAGCGTCCAGGTTCGAATAATAACTGCAGGTCGCGTCCCGCCAGCTCGGCGCGGATAGCAGAAATATAAGCGGCGATGGAGGGCGGCTGCTCGTCGCGGTAGCGCACGCCCAGGCCGCCACCCAGGTCCAGGTGGCGGATGGTAATGCCGCTGGCAGACAAGGTGTCAATCAGTGCCAATAGGCGTTGCAGTGCATCGATGAAGGGACTGATTTCGGTCAGCTGCGAGCCGATGTGACAATCCATTCCCACGACTTCTACATGGGGCAGCGCTGCTGCTCGCTGGTATACCGTCAGCGCCTCTTCCATGCTTACGCCAAATTTGTTCTCGCGCAGGCCTGTAGATATGTACGGATGGGTGCCGGCATCGACGTCCGGGTTAACGCGCACTGAAACTGCGGCCACGCAACCCAACTCTCCCGCCACGCGGTTCAGTACTTCCAATTCCGCAGCTGATTCAAGGTTGAAACAGTGAATGCCCAACTCCAGTGCACGACGCATTTCGCCCGGTTGCTTGCCCACACCGGAGAACACAACCTTTGCCGGGTCGGCGCCCGCGGCGACTACCCGTTCCAGCTCGCCGCCGGAGACGATGTCGAAGCCAGCGCCCAGTCGCGCCAGCACATTCAGCACTGCCAGGTTTGAGTTGGCTTTGACCGCGTAGCAAATCAGGTGCTCGCAGCCGCTCAAGGCCCCTTGGTATTCACCAAAGGCGGCTTCCAGTGCGGCGCGCGAGTACACATAGCAGGGTGTGCCATGTGCTGCGGCGATATCACTGACGGGGACGTTCTCAGCATGCAGGCTGCCGTCCCGGTAGGGGAAATATTCCATGGGCTATCTCTTCAAAATTTCTTAAGGGGCGCTGGTCTCTGCTGGCTGCTCTGCCGGCGGTTCTGTGGGCGTAGCAGGCACGGCGGCGGGTGCAGGCTCTTCCTTCGGCATATACAGCGGGCCCATCTGTCCACAACCGGCCACCAGGGGCAGGCACAGGGTGATACTGATGGCGGCGACAAGAATGCGCATGACGATTATCCACTATGCAAAGGGGGTGGATTATACCGCTCACGCTCGCGTGAGAACACCATTGTCAGGTGAGCTGTTCAGCGCAGCACGCAGCCCTTATCATAGGGCTCTTTCACCGGGATGATGGGCACACAGCAATGACGGAATCCGAATTCAACGACTTGATAGACCAGACCTTTGAGGCGCTGGAGCTGGCGCTGGATGAGGTTGAGGGCGACCTGGATTACCAAACCAGTGGCAGCGTACTGACTGTGGAGTTTGAAAATGGTACCACCATGGTGTTCAGTCGCCAGCCGCCGACGCGGCAGTTGTGGCTGGCGGCACGTTCGGGAGGCTTCCACTTTGCCTACGACGAGGCCGCGCAGGACTGGTGCAATACCCGCGATGGCACGCTGTTCCAGGCCTTTGTGGTGCAGCAGATGCAAGAGCAGGCGGGGGTGGATTTTGCCTGGTCCTGATCTACTGCGCCGCCTTCTTTGGCCTGCACTGCTAGTGGCGGCGCCACTGTATGCAGCCTCTGAGCCGTTGTATGTAAAGAATCTCAGCCCGGTTACCGGGTTACTGGGGCTGCCCTCCCAGCGCAGCGCAGATACTGCACCAGCCGGTGCGTTTGCTGCGGCGTTGCATAACAGCATTGCCAGCCACTACGTGCTGGATGGCTCCAGCGACGAGTACCTGAACCTGGATGGTGAAACGGTACGTGTTGCGCTGGATCTGCGCTACGGGTTGCTTGCTGACTGGGAATTACAACTGGAAGTGCCCTGGCTGGACCACAGTGGCGGTAACCTGGACAGTCTCATTGACGATTGGCACGATTTCTGGGGAATGTCCGATGGTGGTCGTTCGCAGGTACCCACGGATCTGCTGGATTATCGCTATGCCACACCAGGCACCGACTTTGGGTTGCAGGAGGACAGTTCCGGCCTGGGCGATGTGAGCCTGTCGCTGAACCATGCGTTTTACCGCGACGACGGGGCGGTGGCCAGTGTGGTGCTGGGCTACAAGTTTGGTACTGGTGATGAGGATGACTTTCTGGGTAGCGGTGCGGACGACGGATTCCTGGCTATTCGTTTTTCCGGCCAGGATCTGTCGGGCTTGCCGTTGAGCTGGCACGGGCAGGTAGGCTACCTGCGTGCTGGCGACAGTGACTTACTGGAAGACGTGCAGGAACAAAATCTGTGGTTTGCCGGCCTGGCCCTGGACTGGGCGCTGGCGGAGAACTGGTCCTTGATTGCCCAGTTGGACAGTAATGCGGCGCCTCTGGACAGCGATCTCAAGGCGGTAGGAGGTGAGGCTTACCTGTTTACCGCTGGCGCACGCTGGCGTTTCGCACAGCACTGGTCTGCTGATGTTAGCGTGGTAGAGGATATCCGCGTCGAGACTGGGCCGGATGTGACTTTTCAGGCGAGCCTGCGCTATTCGCCCTAGCGCTCTTGCAGGCGCGCCAGGGCGCGCTCGGCGGCGGCGGTAACTTGTGCGGGTGCCGTACCTCCCAGATGATCCCGGGCGGCGACGGAGCCTTCCAGGGTAAGCACTTCAAACACATCTGCATTAATGTCGGCACAGAAAGTCTGCAGTGTCGCCAGATCCATTTCGGCCAGGTCCAGGCCGCTGTTCACGCCGTGGGCGACTGCCTTGCCAACCACTTCATGGGCATCGCGGAAGGGTAAACCCAGTCCTACCAGATAGTCGGCCAGGTCTGTGGCGGTGGAAAACCCACGCCGCGCCGCCTCACGCATGGATTCTTTCTGTGCGCGAATGGAGGGAATCATATCGGCAAAGGCACGCAGGGAATCCACAACGGTATCCACAGTGTCGAACAAGGGTTCCTTGTCTTCCTGGTTGTCCTTGTTATAGGCCAGTGGCTGGCTTTTCATCAGCGTCAGCAGTGACACCAGGTTACCGTTAACCCGCCCCACCTTGCCGCGCACCAGTTCGGGCACATCGGGATTTTTCTTTTGCGGCATAATGGAAGAGCCGGTGCAAAACCGGTCAGGCAGTTCAATGAAATTAAATTGCACCGAGGTCCATAACACCAGTTCCTCCGATACCCGCGACAGGTGGGTCATCAGCAGGGCGGCGAAGGCGCAGAACTCAATGGCGAAATCGCGATCGGATACCGAGTCCAGCGAGTTCTCAGTGGGTTTGTCAAAGCCCAGGGCGGCGGCAGTATGCTCACGATCTATGGGGTAGGTGGTGCCCGCCAGTGCTGCGGCACCCAGTGGTGATTGGTTGAGGCGCGCACGACAATCCATCAGTCGACCGTAGTCGCGCTGCAGCATCTCGTTCCAGGCCAGCAGATGATGACCGAAGGACACCGGTTGTGCGGTCTGCAGGTGGGTGAAGCCAGGCATGATGGTGTCGGTGTTTTGTGCGGCCAATTCTATGGTGCCGTGCTGCAGGCGCGTCAATTCGGCCGCGATACGGTCAATGGCGCTGCGCAGGTAAAGGCGTATATCGGTTGCGACCTGATCGTTGCGGGAGCGCCCGGTATGTAGCTTCTTGCCCGTTACGCCGATCAGTTCTGTCAGCCGGGCTTCTATATTCATGTGCACATCTTCCAGCGCTATCGACCACTGGAAGCTGCCGTTGTCGATCTCCGTCTGGACCTGAGTCAATCCTTGTTGAATCTCCGCCAGTTCACTTGCGGAAAGCACGCCTACGCGGCACAGCATATCGGCATGGGCCAGGGATCCGGTGATATCTTCAGTGGCCATGCGCTGATCGAATTGGACGGAAGCGGTAAAACGCTGCACGAAGGCGTCGGTGGCTTCGCTGAAGCGCCCACCCCACAGTTTACTGGTGTCTTGTTCTTTGCTCATTGAGTTGCAGGTCCTGCTGTAGCTGCCGCGCATTGGTGCGTGGCGTGGTGACGGTAAAAGTTTGACTTGTTCGTGCCAACCAAGGGTGCAAGTATATCAGCAACCAGGAGGTGTAGCGTAACAAGTGGCTAAAGTGACGGACAAAGAAGGTGTAGCGCCGGGGTTTTTTATTCCCGACTTGTGCGCGCCCAGACCGGTATTCGTGATGATTCTGCTGGCGCAGCTGATAGTTATTGTCTACGTGCTGGCCAGCAGCGCACTGCCGCGATTTAATTGGGACTTATTGGGTACCTGCTCGCTATTTGTGCAGTGGGTGGTGTTGCTCAGTGCTGCGCTTTTATGCCAGTCTCGCTTGCTGTTCAGCCGCCTCAGTCTGCCGGTGG
>JAIBDN010000009.1 GCA_024686215.1 Gammaproteobacteria bacterium
GCCTCAACTTCCTGATTTCCAGAGTAGGCTTGCCGCGATCGGTAATGACACGAGGCTTGCCACTCTGCTCGATATCCCTTAATACCTCCAGAGCATGGGCTTTAAATTCAGTTTTTGAAATTAACTCCATAACGAGCACTCCACAAAATGACTATAACTAGTAGTCACCTTATCAGTATATATGACTATATTCAATAGTCATTTAGGCTGCCGCCAAATTAACAGGCCGAAACTGATAGGATGGTATTGCCAACTTAACTCGCCGAAATTGGTAAAATCGGCGGATGAATACCTACAAGCGACAGAGATTTCCGTCAGATATCATCTCCTACGCTGTCTGGCTCTACTATCGGTTCAATCTCAGGCGCGTGGTAACAGTCATCGCGATATAGAAGATCTCCTGGCAGAACGAGGCATCACGGTCACCCGCGAATCAATTCGACTCTGGTGCATCAAATTCGGAGCAATTTATGCCCGCCGATTGAAGCGAAAGCACCGGGGCTATGGTGACACCTTCTTCATCGATGAAGTCTTCGTCAAAATCAATGGCAAGCAGCACTACCTGTGGCGGGCAGTAGACCAGGATGGCGAGGTTGTGGATGTATACCTTCAAGCAAAGCGAGATGGGGCTGCAGCTAAAGTCTTACCGCATAGACTCAGTCAATTCCCTGCCTCTGGCCTCGCTGGGCGCCATATTGAATTCTGCGCGAAACGCGCGGGAGAAGTGAGCCGTGTCGGCAAAGCCACATTCCTGGGCAACTGTGGTGACGGAGCTTTCCGGTCGCCTTAGCAGCCAGAGACCGTAGCCCAGGCGCATGCCGCGATAGAGTCGCTGCAGGCTGTCACCGGTTTCCTTTACAAACAGGCGTTCCAGTTGGCGTTTTGACAGGTTGAGGCGATCGGCAATCTTTGTGGTGGACAGTGGCCGCGACATATTCTGTTCCATGATCAGTAGCGCGCGTCTTACCCTGCGATCTTTTACCAGAAGGTATTTATTGTTAGCGGGTTGCGGCTGTGGCGCATTGGCTGGCCGTGCCTGGTCCAGAACCAGTATGCGCAAGCTTTTCCTGGCCCATTGGTTCCCCAGGTGCCGCTCGATGAGTGCCGCCGCAAGGTCGGTGGCCGCGCTGCCACCCGCGCAGGTAATGCGATCACCATCTTCGACATAGAGTTGGTCAGCGACCGGTGTGACGTCAGCCAATTCATCCTGCAGATCCTGGTAGTGGAACCAGCTGACGCAGCAGCGCTTGCCGTGCATCAAGCCTGCCCTGATCAGCGCGAAGGAGCCAGTGCAGAGGCCTACCAGGGGTACATGTTGGGTGGCAGCCTGTTGCAGATATTCGATAATGGCGTCGGAGGCAATAGCCCCCTGGTGTAACAGTCCGCCCACGACGACGATATAGTCAAATTCAGCGGGGTCGCGAAATACTTCCCATGGCCGCACGCTCACGCCACAACTGGATTCCACTTCATTGAGCTGAGCACCCATCACTGTCCACTGGCAATTGATCTGGCGGCTGTGATCACCTTCGTCGGCGGCCAGGCGCAGGCTGTCAATAAACCCGGCAAAGGGCAGCAGGGTAAAGTGAGGCAGCAAAATAAAGCCCACGCGGAGGTGGGAAGAGCGGCTGATTGAATGGGTGGCGCTAATATTCAAGTTTTATGGCAAATGTTTGGAATTTAAGCGCCAGATTAGCATGAATATGTCGTTTCTGTACAAGAATGATGTCATTTGCCTGCTAGCGCCAGGCTCCAGCTGCTGGTGGAATAGCAGTCTTCTTTCTCTTACCGGACTAAGCCAATGTCGGGCGGGTCATATTCGGGTTTCAGCCTGTTCAAAAACGCCCTCAGCTACCATGAAAACTGGCAGCGTGCCTGGCGCAGTCCCAAGCCGAAATCCGATTACGATGTGATTATCATCGGCGGCGGAGGTCATGGCCTTGCAACCGCGTATTACCTTGCCAGGGAACACGGCATTACCAATGTCGCAGTGATCGAGAAGGGTTACCTGGGTGGCGGTAATACAGGCCGAAATACCACGATCATCCGTTCTAATTACCTGTGGGATGAAGCAGCCCATCTTTACGAACTGGCACTGAAGCTCTGGGAGGGCCTGAGCCAGGAGCTCAATTTCAATGTGATGTTCAGTCAACGCGGGGTGCTGAACCTGGGTCATACACTGCAGGACATGCGGGACATCGAGCGCAGGGTGAATGCGAATCGGCTCAATGGCATTGATGGCGAAGTCATTGGCCCGGCGGAGGTGCAGAAACTGGTCCCACTGCTGGATTGCTCCCCTGGCAATCGCTACCCGGTATTGGGTGCTTCCTGGCAACCGCGTGGTGGCACCGCGCGCCATGACGCCGTGGCCTGGGGTTACGCACGGGCCGCCGATGCCCTGGGCGTAGACCTGATTCAACAGACGGAAGTGACCGGCATACGCCGTGAAAATGGCAGGGTAACCGGTGTCGAGACCAACGCCGGTTTTATTGGCGCGCGCAAGGTTGGCTGTGTCGTGGCCGGCAACTCCGGTGTTTTGGCCGCCATGGCAGGTCTGCAGTTGCCGATAGAGTCCCATCCTCTGCAGGCTATGGTTTCAGAGCCGCTGCGACCTTGTCTGGACACGGTGGTCATGTCCAACGCGGTGCATGGGTATATCAGTCAATCTGACAAGGGCGACCTGGTAATCGGCGCGGGTATTGATCACTACACCGGCTACGGGCAGCGCGGCTCTTTCCACGTGGTGGAGCACACCATGCAGGCTATTTGCGAATTGTTTCCCGCCTTCAGCCGGGTGCGTATGAACCGTCAGTGGGGCGGCATTGTCGATACCTGCCCGGACGCCTGTCCGATCATCAGCAAGACCCCGGTGCAAGGCCTGTATTTCAATTGTGGCTGGGGCACCGGAGGATTCAAGGCAACACCCGGATCGGGCTACGTGTTTGCAGATACGGTTGCACACGATCGCCCTCACCCGCTCGCAGAAGCGTTTTCCATTGATCGCTTTTACAGTGGCGCTCTGATCGATGAGCACGGCGCCGCCGGCGTCGCACACTGAGGGGGTAGCCAGCACATGCTTCAGATCAAGTGTCCCTATTGTCAGGAATTGCGCGAAGAAGATGAATTCAGCTACGGCGGCGAAGCACATATCGAGCGCCCTGCGAACCCGGAAGCGTGCTCCGACGAAGAATGGGGTGCGTACCTGTTTTTTCGCAAGAACCCGCGTGGTGTGCATCATGAGATGTGGAATCACGCGGCGGGTTGTCGCCGCTATTTTAATGTCACGCGCAACACGGTGACCTACGAGATTTTAGAGAGCTATCCCATGGGTGAAAAACCCGCGGTGCTCGCCGCCGGCCCCGGGGAGAGAAACTGATGCCCCCGATGCAGGTGAACAGGCTGGAAAAAGGTGGCAGAGTCGACCGCGCTGATGCGGTAAATTTCACCTTTAACGGGCGTCCACTGCAGGGCTATGTGGGGGACACACTGGCCTCGGCCCTGCTGGCCAATGGCGTAAAAGTGGTTGCCCGCAGTTTCAAGTACTCTCGTCCCCGCGGTGTAGTCGGGCATGGATCGGAAGAACCCAATGCGATTGTCCAGGTGGCTAGCGGAGCCGCTACCATCCCCAACCTGCGCGCAACGCAGGTGCAAATTTACGAGGGCCTTGAGGCCTTCAGTGTGGGCGGCTGGCCCAGTGTCGACTTTGACCTGATGTCAGTTGTGGGTTGGTTCAGTCGCCTGATGCCGCCCGGTTTTTATTACAAGACTTTTATGTGGCCGGCCCGGCTGTGGCTGACCTACGAGCACTTTATCCGTAAAGCGGCAGGCCTGGGTCAGGCACCGCAGCTGCGTGATCCCGATAGCTATGACAAGCTCAATCATCACTGCGACGTACTCATCGTGGGTGCGGGACCGGCGGGGCTGTCTGCAGCCCTTGAGGCAGCGAGCGCCGGGGCCCGCGTTATTATTGCCGATGAGCAGCACGAAATGGGTGGCAGCCTGTTATCCGGCAAGGCCAGTATAGGCGCCCTGTCGGGCCAGCAATGGCTGCAGGACAGCTGTGAGCAACTGGCGGCTTACGGCAATGTTACCGTCCTGCCGCGTAGCACGGTCTTTGGCTATTACGATCACAATTTTCTCGCCATCCTCGAGCGCAGAAACGATCATCTGGTACCGCAACTTCGCACGGGGTCGCGCCAGCGACTGCACCGGGTTCGGGCGCGTCAGGTGATTCTTGCCACGGGCGCCATAGAGCGCCCCCTGGTGTTCGCCAATAACGATGTTCCCGGGGTAATGCTGGCGTCGTCAGTCTGTACCTACCTGAACCGCTACGGCGTTGCGCCGGGCAAAAAGCTGCTGCTGTTCACGGCCAACGATAACGCCTACCAGTGCGCACTCGATTGGCATGCGGCAGGGCGCACTGTGGTCGCGGTAGTTGATTCCCGCGCCGCGCCTGATGGCCCGAAGGTGAATGCCTGTCGTCGAGCGGGCATAGAGGTGATAGCCGGCCACGGGGTCATTGACGTCAAGGGCAAAAAAGCTGTCAATGCAGCTATTGTAGCCCCTCTCAATGCCGAGGGAACTGCGCTTACTGGCAGCTCCCGGCCGCTGGATTGCGATCTCATCGCCTGCTCCGGCGGATGGAGCCCCGTCGTCCACCTCAGCTCGCATAACGGCGTAAAACCGCGTTGGGACTCTGACGCCATCGGGTTTTTGCCGGGGGTTTCTTCACAGGCCGAGTGTTCGGTGGGCGCGGCGGCCGGCAGTTACACTCTGCTTGCCTGTCTTGCCGAAGGCGCAGCTGCTGGCGCATCTGCTGCGGGGAAAACCGGTAACGGTAATGGCGAGTCGGGTTTTGTGGCTCCCAATACCCAGGAAAAAACCGAACACGCGCCGCAAGCCTTGTTCCTGGTGCCTCACAGTCAGCGTACCAGTCGCGCGCCCAAGCAGTTTGTCGATTTTCAGCTCGATGTTACCGCGGCGTCGATTGAGTTGGCTGCCCGTGAAGGCTACGAATCGGTGGAACATGTGAAGCGCTACACTGCAATGGGCTTCGGCACTGACCAGGGCAAGCTGGGTAACATCAATGGCATTGCTATTCTGGCCCGCGCTCTGGGTCAGGATATACCCAGTACCGGCACCACCATGTTTCGCCCCTGTTACACACCCACAACCTTTGGTGCGCTGGCGGGTCGTGACGTCGCGGACTTGTTTGATCCCGAGCGTTACACCGCCATGCACCGCTGGCACCTGGAACACGGCGCCCAGTGGGAGAACGTGGGCCAGTGGAAACGCCCGTGGTATTTCCCGCAAAGCGGGGAGAGCCTGCACCAGGCGGTCAACCGTGAATGCCTCGCTGTGCGCAGCAGTGTCGGGCTGCTCGACGCATCTACCCTCGGCAAGATTGATATTCAGGGTCGCGATGCCGCGGAATTTATTACCCGTATGTATACCAACTCCTATTTGAAGCTGGCCCCGGGGAAGTGTCGCTACGGCCTCATGCTGAAGGAAGACGGCATGATTTTTGACGACGGGGTGACCGCATGCATCAGTGAAAACCACTATCTCATGCACACTACTACCGGAGGGGCCGCCGGCGTCCTTGCCTGGCTAGAGCTGTGGCACCAGACCGAGTGGCCGCATCTGGAGGTGTACTTCACCTCGGTAACCGATCACTGGTCGACAGCAACCATCAGTGGACCGAACGCCCGCAAGGTGCTGGCAAAAGTGTGTGACGATATCGACCTGGAAGGCGACCAGTTCAAGTTCCTGGATTGGCGCGAATGCACGGTTGCGGGGGTGAAGGCGCGCGTGTTCCGTATCAGTTTTACCGGTGAGCTCTCTTACGAAGTCAATGTCCCCGCTCACTCTGGTCGGCATATCTGGGAGGCGTTGATGGCAGCCGGAGAGGAGTTTGCTATTACTCCTTACGGTACAGAGACCATGCACGTACTGCGTGCAGAGAAGGGTTTCATTATTGTCGGGCAGGATACCGATGGTTCCATGACCCCGCAGGACATGAACATGGACTGGATCGTCGGCAAGAACAAGACTTTCAGCTTTATCGGCAAGCGTTCCCTGGCGCGCAGCGATAGCATCCGTGAGGGTCGCAAGCAGCTGGTGGGTCTGCGTACGCTGGATCCCCTGCAGGTACTGCCGGAGGGTTCGCAGATAGTAAATGACCCGGCCGAAGCCATACCCATGGCCATGCAGGGGCATGTCACCTCCAGTTATTACAGTGCCAACCTGAAGCACTCCATCGCGCTTGCCGTGGTCAAGGGAGGGCTGGGGCGCATGGGGGATCGGGTTTATTGTCCGCTGGCAGATGGCGCGGTGATAGAGGCCGAAATCGTAGATTCGGTGTTCTATGACCCGACGGGGGAGAGACAAAATGTCTGAGACGGGAAAACTGGAGACGCCGTTACATTACCTGCGTGGTGCCCGGCGCGACGTGGCTGACGGCGCGGCAGGCCTGATTGTAGAAGAAGTCAGCCCCTGTGTGCACCTGTCGCTGCGCGGCCCGACTGACAGCATAGAGCTGACGCAGGCACTGAGCTCGGTTGTCGGGCTTGAACTGCCGGATAAGCCCTTGAGTTGCCAGCGCAAGGGAGATGCCAGGGTTTTCTGGCAGGGTCCCACCGAGTGGATGCTGGTGCTTGCTGGTACCGACGGACAGTCGCTGCAGGATGATTTGCGGCGGGCGTTGGCCGGCGCTAATGCCGGGGTTATTATCGATGTCACTGGCGGTCAGACACTGCTCAGGCTTGCCGGCTCAGCCGTGACGCAAGTACTACAGAAGTCTTGTGGCTATGATTTTCATCCCGACAATTTCCCCCCAGGCAAGTGTGTGCAGACCACTTTCGCCAAGGCGGGGGCACTGGTCGCTCGACTGGAGCAGGACTGTATCGAATTGCTTGTGCGACGCAGTTTCTGCGACTATATTGGCGAATGGCTGCTTGATGCGGGCGCGGAGTTTGGCGTTCGAATTTCCGACTAGCGTAACCGAATGGTGGGCTGCCCATGCCCGAAAAAATAGAAGTATCCGACCTGTCGGCAAGTATCCGCCGGACATTATTACCTATTGAGCAGGCCAATGGCCTTGCCAATCAAGCCTATGCCGACCCCGCCCTGTTTGCGTTCGAGCGCGAGCACGTGATGGCCAGGACCTGGACAGCCATTGCCTTCGAACGGGAGCTGCCGGAACCCGGGTTCGCCCTTCCGGTAGACCTCATGGGGCTGCCTCTGCTGATACTGCGTAACCGTGCGGGCCAGTTGTCGGTGTTTCACAATGTCTGCAGTCACCGGGGAATGTTACTGGTGCGTGAGCCAGGCGTGGCCGATGGATCGCTGCGCTGTCCCTATCACTCGTGGCGATACGATCTGGACGGGAATCTTCGCGGCACCCCGCACATCGGCGGCGTGGGGATACACCAGCTTGATGATTTTGACTGCGACCAGCACGGGCTGAAGGAGGTGCGCAGTCATATCTGGCTGGGCATGGTTTTTGTCAACCTGTCCGGAGAAGCCGAATCTTTTGCAGACTTTATCCGCCCGCTGCAACAGCGCTGGCAAGTCTTTACCAATAAATTTGAAGAGCTGCGCACCCCGACCAACGGCGGCACAATGGAGCTGGAAGTTAACTGCAACTGGAAGCTGGCGGTAGAGAATTACTGTGAGGCCTATCATCTGCCCTGGGTGCACCCGGGTCTGAATTCTTACTCACCGCTGGACCAACACTACTGCATTCAAAGTGACCAGGGCATGTCTGGCCAGGGGTCCGGTTGTTATCGTCTGGCCGAGGTTGCGGGCAATCAACTGCCGCAGTTTCCGGACTGGCCTGCCGCCCAGCAGCAAACAGCGGAATACCTGTCGCTGTACCCCAATGTTCTGCTGGGAGTGCAGGTAGATCACGTTTTTGCCATTATTCTGCACCCGCTGTCACATGACCGTACCCTGGAGAGCCTGCAGTTGTTCTACGTGGGAGATGATGCGGTTACGCCAAGCTACGCCGAGAACCGGGATAATGTGCTGCAGGCATGGCGAGAGGTATTCGCCGAGGATATTTTTGCCGTCGAGGGCATGCAGCAGGGCAGGCGCTCGCCGGGGTTTGCAGGCGGTGTCTTTTCCGCGGCGATGGATGGACCCACGTATCATTTCCATCGCTGGGTCGCAGAGTTCTACGCCAGCGGGCTCTCAGTCTCAGCTCCAGGGGAAGGGACTGTTGCTGACCGGATGTAAAGCGCCCCGCGCGTAGCGGGAAAAACGAAAAGGTTTTAACAGGCTCGAGGCTTGCCCGCAGATCTCCTGTGCAACCAGTTTACCCACACCGATCATTTTGTAGCCGTGATTTGAATCTGCAATGAAATGACAGTTGCCTCGAAAACAGTCGATTACGGGAAAGCTGTCCGGTGTGAAAGCGCCAATTCCCCCGGACGGCTCATTCTTATACAAGGGCATGGCGCCGGCAAAACGTTGCTGGCAATGGGCCAGTGCCGAGACCCACATGTGAGCGAAATCCGCGCCGGTGATGAACTCGGCTGACTCGGGACCATAGGGGTCTACCGCCACCTGGTGGAAGGGCTTATCGACAATAAACGGGGCGGCGCCGCCCTGTATTCCGCCAAAATTGAAATCGGGTTTGTAATAAATGCCCCACATCTGGTCGGTAATCAGTGAGCCGTCCACATCGGAAAACAGCGGCGCATCCGTGTCGACGTGGATGACGGGCGGCGCCCGGCCGTCATTCGTGGTCTGCACGGCGGGATCGACTCCCAGCGTGCCTTCCTGCAAAGACCAATAGACCCACATCGGGACGCCCGTTGTGAGGCTGCCATCGGCGGGGTTTTTGATATCGACACTGGACGGTAGATCAAGCATTTGCCAGATTTGCGGGGCCCAGGGGCCAGCCCCGACTACCAGGTAATCGCAGGCAATTTTACCGCTGGTGGTCAACGCCGCGCTGACCGACCCGCTGCTGTCGAGCTCGAGATCCTGCAGTGTAACGCCCGTCACAATCCGCACGCCCTCGGCTTCCGCTTTACTGGCCAGACCGTACATGGCACTGGCGTTGTTTGCATAGCCTCCAGGTTTCTCATGCAGAACCGAGGTGATGGATTGGGCCTGCCAATCATGGAAGATACCCTTCATGTACCTGCTGCAGTCTGCCTCACCCTCGACAAACTCAGAGTCGTAATCAATGGCCTGCTGCTCTGCGTGAATCGAGGCGACATCCGCGTGCATGCTCTCGCAGCTGATCTGCATATAGCCGACCGGGTGGTAGCTGTAATTTTTTGGGTCACTTTCCCAGACTTCCACCGAGTGAGCCATTAACTCCCGCATTGAACTCTGGAAATAATTATTGCGTATCACCCCACAGGCAATGCCGGAAGCACCGGCGGCGATACCGCCCTTGTCGATAATGAGGATGTCGTGTCCGTCTCCTCTGCCTGTGCTCTTCAGTTGCAGCGCCAGGTGGTAGGCCGTGCTGAGCCCGTGAATGCCAGCGCCGATAATAAGGTAAGGGGTATGTTCAGGCAGAGCCACGCGCTTTCTCCGGGAGGCAAAACTACAGCAGGTGTTCCAGACCGGTGGCCTGGCCACCGAACGCAGTCACGCTTTCCAGCAATATGTTCCACAGATAAAGCGCCGTGCTCGCGTCACACAGCAGATGATAACGCAGGCCGTGGTTATCGTCGCGTATGACGATGGTATTGGTGCGAGCGACCGATGTCTGGGCGATCGAACCATCGGCGAACTGCTGCGGCCGGAGATCTACCGCGCACAGGCTGGACATCATGGCCGCCGCATCGGCTCCCGCCAGGATCATCCAGCTGTGGGAATCTGCCCTGGGCAATGCGTAGCACTGCGAGGGCTGTTCCAGCTCCCAGCGACGCAGCAGCTCTGCGGGCAGGGGAGCATCCGCGGCAAGGTTGTCCAGGAGCAGATGCTCATGCTCAGAAAGTCGTGCCAGCAATGAGCCGTCTGGCTGCCTGGCTGCGCAGTTGGGCGTCTGCGGCATATCGATCGCGAGTTGGCGCAACCATTGCCGGGTGCCAACACCTTTGAAACCAACCCGCGGGTGAGTGCTGAGATCGGTCAGCGACAGAGCCGGGGCCTGCTCATCCGGGTAGCGCAATACCCGCAGAGTTGACCCAGTCATAGCGAAAGCAGCACCTTGTTGCTGGTGCCAATGGTAGAGTTGGCTGCGCCGCAGTACGGGAGGGGAAGACTCACTACTCATCAGATATCCTGCCTGTTGTTATCTGCATCATAAAACGGCGTGTTGACAACCTGCGCGTTGAGTCGCTCCCCGCCGGTGAGCTTGATGGTTATCGAGGTGCCGGGCTCGGCCAATGCCGGGCTCACGTAAGCCAGGCCAATACCCCGCTGCAGCGTGGGAGAATAGGCGCATGAGGTAACCCTGCCGACCATCTGTTCCCCGTTGACGACCAGGTGACTTTCCGCGGGCAGCTGTGACTCGCCGCCTGGCAGCACGAATCCCACCAGGCAGCGACCCACACCCTGCGCTTCCAGTTCCCGCAGGCTGCGGTCCCCGACAAAAAACGCTTTCTTGCGCGACACCGCCCAACCCATCTGTATCTGTTGGGGCGTGGACATGGCGTCGGTATCCTGACCGATAATCACGTGCCCTTTTTCCAGTCGCAGTACACGCTGTGCTTCGACCCCGAAAGGGCTTACACCCAGATCTGTGATTGCGTCCCAGAGGGCTTCCCCGCAATGTTGCGGAACGTGAATTTCATAGCCCAATTCACCGACGAATCCCACCCGAAGAATACGTGCGGGTATGCCAGCGACCTGGGCCACGCGTGCGCCCATATACGGAAAGGCCTCCTGCTCCAGCGGCAGCTCGGGGCAAAGTTGCGCCAGGATATCCCGGCTGCGCGGGCCGGCAATATTGACCGCCGCCCACGCCGTGGTCACATTGGCAATATCGACATCCAGTTGCCACTGGGTGTTCCACTTGAGCATTGTCTGGAATACCCGGTCGACGCCGGTCGTGGTGGCGGTCACGTAGTAGTGGTCCACGGCGAGTCGGCAGGCGACTCCATCATCGATCACCACTCCGGCCTCGTTGGTCATGAGGGCGTAGCGGCAGCGGCCAACTTCCTGCTTCACAAAGGCAAAGGTGTATATACGATTCAGAAACTCGGCCGCATCGGCGCCGCGGATTTCCAGTCCGCCCAGGGTCGAAACGTCAATGACCCCTGCGTTGTTTCTAACGTTGGTGATCTCCGCATTGATTGCCGTTTCCCGCTCGGGGCCGTAATAGGCGGGCCGATACCAGGCGCCCGCCTGCAGCAGGGTGGCGCCGGCTGCAATATGCCGCTGGTGCATATTGCTGTAGCGGGTCGGGTAAAAGCGTCGTCCCGCCAGCTGGCCAAGTGTTTCGGCGCTGGCGGGGGGGCGAGCAGTGGTAATTCCGGTTTCAGCGATACTTCTGTGCGTAGCGCGAGCCACCAGGCGCGCAGTGGCCAGCGCTGAGTGGCGGCCCTGTGACGGACCCATGCCCACTGTTGAAAAGCGTTTTACCAGCTGGATATGGTCGTAGCCCTCGCGGGTTGCATTGACAATGTCATCGATCTGCAGGTCTTCGTCGAAATCGACAAATTCCTTGCCGCGCGGGTGGGGGAAAATAGGCCAGGGGTGTGTTGCGCCCCAGTCTTTGCCAGATGCATTCGCCGCCGATCCGCTGACCTGCATACCGTCTGGCAGCTGCGTTAATTGAAACCGGGCCTGATCTTCCTGGTATTCCAGTTTGGCCCCGGCCATGCAGGCCAGCTGCCACGCCGGCATCTGGCCTCCTGACATACACAGCACGTCGCAGCGCAGGGTTTCGCCCGCATGCTGGCTGACACTCTCGCCGACAAGTGGTCGCACCTCAACCTGCGCTATTCGGTGGCTGCTGTCCGCCTGTGCCTCCCACACTGTCTGTCCCTGCAGAACTCTCACCTGCCGCCGCTGTACCTCCGTCGCCACTTCTCCTGTCGCAGGCTGCTCGCGCAGATCGACCAGAGCTTCGACCTGCACGCCGGCGTCGAGCAAGTCCAGTGCGCAGGCGTACCCCTCGTTGTCGGCAGTCACAATCACGGCGCGTTGCCCTGGCGCTATGCCGTAGTAATGCAGCAGCCGTTGCGCTGCGCTACACAGCATAATTCCGGGCAGGTCGTTATTGCGAAAAATAACCGGCTGTTGCAAGGTGCCCACCGCCAGCACGGTTCTGCCAGTGCGGATCTTGTGCAGTTGCGAGCGATATATAACGGACAACCAGTGGTCGGCGAACCAGCCGGTACAGGTGGCGCCGGTGAGCAGTTCGATACCCGGCTCGGCTGCAACCTGTGCCGCCAGTTGCTGCGCCAGTTCGCGCGCCGCAAGCCCCGCCGCATCCCGTCTGGAATAGTTCAGTGACCCTCCCGGCTCCGGATTTTGATCGAGCAGCAAGATCCGCTCGCCCTGTCGTGCCGCATCGAGCGCTGCTTCCATGCCGGCGCGGCCTGCACCGATTACCACCACGTCGAAAAAGCCATAAAACTTGTCCGTACGCGGCTCCCGATAACTCAGGTCCAGCGGGCTGAGCCCAGCCATGCGCCGGATAATCGGGGCCCAGTACTCCCAGATCCCTCGCGGTTTGAAGAATGCCTTGTAGTAGAAGCCAACCGGCAGGAAGCGGGAAAATAAACCCAGTGCCGAACCCCAGTCGCGCTGCAGGGAGCCCAGCACGTTGATCGGCTGCACCTGCATGCCGTCTGTTGCCGGTTCCAGGTCCGCCAGGCTATTGGGCTTGCCAGGGATATGCACCAGGGTGTTAGCATCCTGTCCGGCGAAACTCAGTGGTCCCCGCGGGCGGTGATATTTGAAGGACCGCGATAACAGGTAGCTGCCATTAGCGGCGACAGCGCTGGCGATGCTATCGCCATGCAATCCCTGGTAGGTTCTCCCGGCAAAGCTGAACTCAACAGTCCGCTCGCGGTCGATGCGAGTGCCCCAGGGGGCCGGCAAACGCTCAGACATCTTTATCATGCGCGTATTTTCCTGCGTCCTGCAGGCGATAGGTCCGCAGTATTTCGTCAGTTATGGTGTTGCGGTCAGCGAGAAACCAGAAAGCCGTCGCGGTATGCATCCACCATTCCGTGACCATGCCCGCCGGGTTTTCGGGGAAAAAAACATACTCTACCCAAGCCTCTTGACTGGATCCCATCGAATCCGGCATAGGATGGTACTCGCCGCCATAGGTAAACTCGGAGATGTTGCGGGGACCATTCAGCGGGCAGTTGAGGATTTTCATTTCAGTGACTCGCCGCCGTGGCGCCGGCCTCGTTGACCTGCTGGAAACGATAAAACCTGTCCAGTTCGAAAGGCTTTATCAGGTCCGGGACCCGCCCGGTGGCAACCAGCTCTGCCATACATTTGCCGCTGATGGGCGTTGCCTTGAAACCCCAGGTGCCCCAGCCGGCATCAAGATAATAATTATCGACAGGGCTCAGACCCATGATCGGGCTGTAATCGGGGGTCATGTCAGTGGTTCCGGCCCACTGCCGGAGGATTTTTGCCTGCGCCAGGAACGGCAGCAGCTCGACGATGCCTGCGGCCAGGGACTCCTTCATATCGAGGGTAGAGCGAGTGTTGTAAAGCGGGTAGGGATCGGAGCCACCACCTATTACGAATTCCCCGCGTGAAGTCTGGTGGGTATAGACGTGTAATTGCGGGGAGCTCAGGTGTGGGTTAAGCAGCGGCTTGTAGGGTTGGGTTACCATGGCCTGCAGGGGATAGCTGTGTATGGGCAGCCTGATACCCGCCATAGCCGCAACCACCGAACTGTTGCCGGCTACAGCCTGCACCACGCAACCGCAGCTGATTTTGCCGCGGTTTGTGTGAACCTCACGGGCCGTGCCGCTGCTCACCTGTACGGCCTGCACCTCGGTTAACTGGTGCAGCTCCACGCCACGGGAGCAGGCGCCGCGGGCATAGCCCCAGGCGACTGCATCATGACGGGCGGTGGCGCCATCCGCATGCCATAGTCCAGCCATAATCGGGTAGCGTACTTCTTCATCGAGATTTAGCTGTGGTGCGAGCTCGGAGATAGTCTGGCGATCTACCAGCTCTGATTTAACCCCCAGGTGTTGATTCACCTCTGCTCGCCAGCGGAAGCTGCGTATCGCGGCATCGTTGTGGGCCAGGGTCAACTGGCCGCGGTTCTCGTACATGATGTTGTAGTCGAATTCGTTGCTGAGATTTTTGTACAGCTTGAGTGATTCCCGATAGAAGGATACGCCTTCTTCGGTCAGGTAATTGGAGCGGATAACCGCCGTGTTACGCGCTGTATTGCCACCACCCATATAGGATTTTTCCAGTACGGCAATGTTGCTGATACCGTGGTAACGGGACAGGTAGTAGGCGGTAGCCAGACCGTGCCCACCAGCACCGATGATGACCACGTCATAGTGTTTTTTCAGGCTCCTGTTGACAGAAAACTGGTGTTTCAGATGCTCCTTTTTCTGGAGCCCGCGGCGCAGTAGGGACAGTGGCACAGAAATTAATCCTTGGTTTGCAGTCAGTTTAGCTCGGTTCGAAGGCCGCGCATCAGGCTGACGCACATTGCCAGCAGCACCAGGACAAATGGCAGCCCGGTAGCCAGCGAGGCGGCCTGTAATGCGGCCAGACCACCCCCGAGCATCAATGCAATGGCGACCAGTCCTTCGAACGTGCACCAGAAAATACGTTGCGCAACCGGCGCATCTATTTTTCCACCGGCGGTAATTGTATCAATGACCAGGGATCCGGAATCCATGCTGGTTACAAAGAATACGATGACAAGCACCAGGGCCAGGGCTGAAGAAATTCCGGAAAAGGGCAGCTCTTCCAGAAACTTGAACAGGGCCAGCTCAATCTGGGAACTTCTTACCGCGTCTGCAACGCCTGTGTAACCCTCATGCATGTACTGGTCTACGGCCGCGCCGCCAAAAGTGCTCATCCATATGATGCCCACACTGGTCGGCACCAGCAGTGAAGCAATAATGAACTCACGGATGGTCCTGCCATGGGATACCCGTGCTATGAACATGCCTACAAATGGCGACCAGGCCACCCACCATGCCCAGTAAAACGTGGTCCAGTCATGGAAGAATGCGGTGTCCTCACGACCCACCCAGTTACTCAATGCGGGCAGGTAAAACAGATAGTCGGCGGTGCTGGTGAAAATGTTGCTAATTATCGACCAGGAAGGGCCGACAATAATGACAAAAATCATCAGTCCCACTGCCATCGCCATGTTGATTTCGCTGAGTACTTTCACACCCTTGTCCATGCCCCGTACCACCGAGACCAGTGCAATCGCGGTAATCCCGAGAATCACTATAATCTGCATGTTAGTGTCGTTGGGCAGTCCAAACAGGTAATTGAGGCCGGCAGCTGTCTGTTGCGCACCCAGGCCCAGTGAAGTCGCCAGCCCGAACAGGGTGGCGAACACTGCCAGGATATCAATGACATGCCCCGGCCAGCCCCAGACCCGCTCCCCCAGCAATGGATAAAACGCGGAGCGCATGGTCAGCGGCAGGCCCTTGTTGTAATGGAATATGGCCAGGGCGAGACCGACCACTGCATAAATCGCCCAGGCGTGCAGGCCCCAGTGGAATACCGTGGCTGCCACGCCCAGTCCCGCGGCAGCCTCGCTGTCTCCGGGCGCTATTCCCAGTGGTGGGTTCAGAGAGTGGGTCATGGGTTCCAGCACACCGTAAAACATCAGGCCGATGCCAACACCCGCGGCAAACATCATCGCGAACCAGCTGGGGTAGGAATAGTGGGTTTTCGCGTCGGCGCCGCCAATCCTGATCCTGCCGAAGCGCGAGACGATAAGAAAACCGCAGAGCAGCACAAAAATATTTGCTGAAATCATGAACAACCAGTCCAGGCGGGTCGTTATCCAGCCGCGTGCGCCAGTGAAAACTTCGGCTGCCTGGGCCTGGAACATGAGTGAGAACACAACGAAAAGGATGATAGTGCTGGCGGCGATGACAAAAACCGGATTGTGTACATCCAGGCCGATAATACTCACGTTGTCCTGACCAACTTCGTAGTCAGTATCGCAATGCGCGCTGTCTTCGCTGCTTTTCACAAAAGCTACCCCTTGGTTATTTTATCGCAGTTGCGCTGCGTAACTCAGACCAACCCTGGTGTTGCCGCGGGCGGGTTTAACTTGCCGTGTTCGGCGATCGGTAAGCGGGACATACCGAAGCTCGCCATCAGGACGCCATAGATTAGCACAGTAAAGCAGGCTGCTGCCGCCAGCCCGCCCGCGATAAGTCCCGCCTACTGCAGCTTCCCAGTGCCATCATCCCTGAACCAATCACTGCATTCAGTTGTATAAGCGGCAGCATATATCCCCGCTGCGACCAATCTTATGCCGCTCTTTGGCAGTCTAGTGTCGCAAACAGTGTTACAGCCGGTAAAAGCTGCGGTTACACTTCGATGGATCGGCATGGATTGGAGTCTGTGATGAAAGACAAGGCAAAGGTAGTGGTAATCGGTGGCGGCGTAGTCGGCGTGAGTACCTTGTACCACCTGGCGCGCAAAGGCTGGACCGACGTGGTTCTGATAGAGCGCAAGGAACTCACCTCCGGCTCTACCTGGCACGCCGCGGGTCTGTTGCCCCTGTTCAACCTGAGCTACTCGGTTGGGAAGCTACACCAGTACTCGGTGAATTTTTATCACGAGCTGCAGGAAGAGACCGGACAGGATGTCGGCTTCAAGGTGGTTTCGAATATCCGCCTGGCCAGCTGCCCCGATCGTATGGATGAGTACCGCTATTATGCCGGTGTGGGTCAGACGGTGGGTGTTGACGTGCGCTTCCTGACCCCGCAGCAGGTCAAGGAAATCTGGCCCATGTGCAATACAGAAGGGTTGGTTGGTGCCATACAGCACCCCGATGATGGTTATATCCAGGCCGCCGACCTGACGCAGGCGCTGGCCAAAGGTGCGCGCACCAGAGGCGCAGAAATTTATCGCAATACCACCGTTACCGCTATTGAAGCGCAGCCTGATGACAGCTGGGTGATTAAAACAGACAAGGGTGATATCGCCTGTGAACATGTAGTTTCCTGTACCGGCAATTTTGCGCGAAAGACCGGGGCAATGGTCGGGATTGATGTACCGGTCATCCCGGTTGAACACCAGTACATCGTCACCGAACCGCATCCTGACATACTGGCCCGCAAAGAGCAGGGACTGCCGGAACAGGGTGTATTACGCGAATCTGACGCCGGCTATTACCTCAGAGAAGAGGCCGGTGGGCTGATTTTGGGTCCTTACGAGAAAGGGGCGCCATGCTGTTATGTCGATGGTCCCCATGATGAATCCGAGTATGAGCTGTTCAATCCGGACCTGGAGCGGCTGATGCCCCACATCCAGGCCTGTATCAACCGGGTACCTGCCTTCAGCGAGGTGGGGGTGAAGACGGTTTACAACGGTGCCATAGCCTACACGCCTGACGGCAACCCCATCGTTGGGCCGGCCTGGGGGCTGAAAAATTTCTGGCTCAACGAGGGTCACAGCTTCGGTATTACCGCCGCTGGCGGCGCCGGCTGGCAGCTGGCCGAATGGATAGTCGATGGCGAGCCGACGGTCGATATGATGGGCGTAGACCCGCGCCGCTTCGGTCCCTATGCGTCTCGCGGTTATCTGCGGGCCAAGAACGAAGAAGCCTATGCCGGGGTCTTTACCACCCACTATCCCGATGAAGAGCGCGCTGCTGCAAGGCCTTTGAAGCGCTCGCCCTGTTACGACCGGATGAAAGACCTCGGGGCGGTGTTTGGCCAGGTGTATGGCTGGGAGAGACCTAACTGGTTTGCGCCTGCCGATTACTCGCTGAGTGAGTCCGACCTCAACAAAGCGGATACCCTGCTTAATGTGAATCATTCTGCCGCCCTGGAGGATGGTCGTATCGTTGAGAAAAACTCCTTCCGGCGCAGCAACTACTTCGACTTTGTCGGTCGCGAATGCCTGCATGTGCAGGAGAAGGTCGGCGTACTCGATATGTCCGCCTTTTCCAAATTCACCGTACAGGGGCGCGGGGCAGCCGACTGGCTCAACTCCCTGGTAGCCAATAATATTCCCAAGGGCATTGGCCGGGTGGGTCTGTGTCACATGTTGTCCAGAAACGGTGGCGTCAGGGCAGAATTTACCATCTACAAAAAGGCAGAGGGAGATTACTACCTGGTTTCAGCCGGCGCTATGGAGCGTCACGATTGGGACTACCTTTGCAAGCTGGCCCCCACCGACGGTTCGGTGCAGTTGCAGAAGATCACTACCCAGATGGGAGTGTTGGTGCTCGCCGGCCCGCGCACTCGCGAGCTGCTGCAGAAACTCACTGATACCGATCTGTCCAACGATAACTTCAAATGGTTGACTGGCCAGCCTATCAATGTCGGCTACGCTCAGGCCGATGCGCTGAGAGTTAACTTTGTCGGCGAACTCGGTTGGGAACTGCATCACCCCATCGAGATGCAGAATTATATTTTTGACGAGCTTATGCGCGCCGGTGCTGAATTTGATATCAAGCCCTTCGGTATTCGCGCCATGGACTCAATGCGCCTGGAAAAATCCTATCGCCTGATTCCACGGGAAATGTCTATTGAATACGCGGCACTGGAGTCTGGCCTGGATCGTTTTGTGCGCCTGGACAAGGAGTGTGATTTCATCGGCAAAAAGGCGCTGGCTGACTGGCAGCAGCGAGGTTTTGACAATAGCTTCGTCACTATGGAAGTACACGGTGTCAGCGACGCGGATGCGCGAGGTTCAGAAGCGATCTACCAGGGTGAAGAAATGGTAGGGCGCGCCACCTCCGGCGGCTATGGCTTTCGACTCGGCAAGTCACTGGCCCTGGGTTTGGTGCGTCCTGAGCTGGCTGAGGTTGGTGTTGAACTGGAGATTGAAATACTGGGAGAGCGTTATTCCGCCACGGTAGTGGAGGAGTCGCCCTACGATCCAGGCAATGCTGCCTTGCGCAGCTAACTATGCTTACAACCGATCGAAATGTTGAAAAACACCTACTTTATTATTAGCTGTCAGGGGAGTGTTTGTGTCGTGATTAAAACTGGCTGCGTCGCAAAATCACACGCATGGCAGGCAGACCTGGTACACACTACCGTCAAAATAAACATCGTTCCAGGTTCCGCTGGAGCTTTGGAGGTGAGTCCATGAGTGAGCGAGCTTCGCGTCGCCGCGGCAGAGATGCCAGGCGAACTGAACGGCAGCAGACACAGGCAACAGTTTCCGCGTTCATCGAGCGCAAGATTCCCTACTTCGATTACATCAACACCGAGAGCCTGGAAATCATTGAGCACAACGCGGACACCCTGTTGGAAGAGATTGGCATCGAGTTCCGCGATGACCCTGAAGCCCTTGAGATCCTGAAGGACGCCGGTGCCGATGTAGACGGCGAGCTGGTGCGCTTCCCCCGTGGTATGTGCCGTTCCATTATCCAGGCGTCAGCGCCCCGCGAGTTCACCCAGCACGCGCGCAATCCGCAGCGCAATGTGGTGATTGGCGGAGACAGGACCGTGCTGGCACCTGCCTACGGGTCGCCCTTCGTGCGCGATCTTGACGGGGGGCGTCGCTATGCCACGCTGGAAGATTTTCAGAATTTCGTCAAGCTTACCTATATGGCACCCGGCCTGCACCATTCGGGCGGCACCGTCTGTGAGCCGGTTGACCGGCCGGTCAACAAGCGCCACTTCGACATGGTGTACAGCCATATGAAATACAGTGACAAGCCCTTCATGGGTTCTGTTACCCATCCGGACCGTGCGCAGGATACGGTTGAAATGGCAAAAATTTTGTTCGGCGCGGACTTTGTCGAGGAAAATACCGTCTGTACCAGCCTCATAAATGCCAACTCGCCGATGACCTTTGACGCCACCATGCTTGGTGCGGCCAAGGTCTATGCGCGCCACAACCAGGCATCAGTGGTTTCACCATTCATTCTCGCCGGAGCGATGTCGCCGGTCACTACTGCGGGCACCGCTACCCAGATTCTGGCGGAGGCGCTGGCCGGCATGGCCTTTTTGCAGATGGTCAGACCAGGTGCCCCGGTGGTATTCGGCACCTTTGCCAGCGCGGTTTCCATGCAGACCGGCGCACCGACTTTCGGCACACCCGAACCGAGTATGGTGATGTTCGTTGTGGGCGCGCTGGCGCGCCGACTGGGCGTTCCTTTCCGCAGTGGCGGTGGCTTGTGCGGCTCCAAGATCGCCGATGCCCAGGCCGCCTACGAAGCCGCAAACACCCTGCAGAGTGCGGCGCTGGCCGGGGTAAACTTTATGCTGCACACCGCCGGCTGGCTGGAGGGTGGTCTGTCCATGGGCTATGAGAAATTCATAATGGATGCGGACCAGGCCAATATGCTGGCCGTGCTGCTGGGCGGTATGGATATGTCCGAGAACGGACAGGCGATGAGCGCGTTCCGTGAAATCGGCCCCGGTTCTCATTTTCTTGGCTCCACCCACACACAGGAAAACTTCGAGACGGCTTTTTATCGTTCGACTGTCGCTGATAACAACAGCTTCGAGCAGTGGGAAGTAGACGGCTCACTGGATTGTGCCCAGAGAGCTAATGCGCAGTGGAAAAAGATGCTCAATGAATACCAGCAACCAGAGCTGGATCCGGCGGTCGATGAAGCGCTGCTGGATTACGTGGCCCGGCGCAATGAATCGTTCCCCGACAAGGACTATTGATCTGATACAGCAGGTGTAACTGATGAATGACAACGTTAATGACCACGCTGATGAAGAAGAGATCGATCTCTCCGGACTCTCCAGCGAAGAACTCGTTGAGCAGATGCATGATGACATGTATGACGGCTTGAAAGAGGAAATCGAGGAAGGCACCCGTATTCTGCTTGAGCGCGACTGGTCGGCGGAGAAGGTTCTCAGCGAGGCACTGGTGGGGGGCATGACCATCGTCGGTATTGATTTCAGGGACGGCATATTGTTCGTGCCGGAGGTGCTGCTCGCCGCCAACGCGATGAAAGGCGGTATGACCATCCTGAAACCGTTACTGGCGGAAACTGGCGCCAAGCCGGTGGGCACCATGGTGATTGGTACGGTGAAGGGTGATATCCATGATATCGGCAAAAACCTGGTGGTAATGATGATGGAAGGCGCCGGCTTTGAGGTTACCGATATAGGGATTAATAACTCGGTTGAGGAATATCTTGCCGCTCTGGAAAAACACCAACCGGACATCCTGGGCATGTCAGCGCTGCTCACTACCACCATGCCGTATATGAAAGTGGTGATTGATACGCTGGCCGACCAGGGGCTGCGTGATAAGTATATTGTCATGGTAGGGGGTGCTCCCTTGAATGAGGAATTTGGTGAAGCCGTGGGAGCCGACGCTTATTGTCGCGACGCGGCCGATGCGGCAACCACAGCTATTCGCCTGGTGGGAGAACGCAGGGCGGCCAGTGCCTGACGCCCAGCCCTGCCGCTTTCCCACTCCCGGGCTGGAAAATGAGCCGGTGCTGGTGATCGCCTGTGGCGCGCTGTCCCACGAGATCGAGGCCTTGAAAGCCCTCAATGGTTGGAGTCATTTGCATGTACGCTGCCTGGATGCGGCTCTGCACAATCGGCCACAGCTGATACCCGGAAAATTGACGCAGCTAATTGCAAAGTACCGGGATTGTTACCGCCGGATCTTTGTCGCTTACGCCGATTGCGGCACGGGCGGGCAAATCGACAGTGTGTTGCAGGCCGAGGGTATCCAGCGCTTACCGGGGGCCCATTGTTACTCGGTTTTCGCCGGAGAGGACACCTTCAGGGAATTGAGTGAGCAGGAGCCGGGAACTTTTTACTTAACGGACTTTCTGGCCAGGCATTTTGATCGGCTGGTTGTGCAGGGGCTGAAGCTCGACACACACCCGCAGCTTCGCGACGATTACTTTGGCAACTACCGGCGACTTGTTTACCTGTCCCAGCGCCTCGATGAGCAGACCCTGGCGGCAGCCAGCGCAGCGGCGGAGTTCCTGGGGCTGGCACTTGAGCACCGACACAGTGGTTACGCAGACCTTGAAGACAGC
The DNA here is from genome assembly GCA_024686215.1 of Gammaproteobacteria bacterium. Classification (GTDB taxonomy): domain Bacteria; phylum Pseudomonadota; class Gammaproteobacteria; order Pseudomonadales; family Halieaceae; genus JAACFI01. The sequence goes on from JAIBDN010000009.1 coordinate 22,088, forward strand.
CTGCGCAGCCAGCTGATTGCCGCTGCGTGAGTCGGTGAAAATGCAGAAAATACTGGTTTATTGGCGCGATATCCCCGCCCAGGTGATCGTCAAGTCCGGTCGCAAACGGGCCAAGGCGGAATTGCCGCAGCGGTTCATGGAAAGTATAGACCGCGCCGCGATGCGCGCAGGCAAGGGCGGCAGCGAAGCCTACATGGAAGACTGGCGGCGGGAAATTATCGACATCGGCCCCTGTGATGATATGCAGGCCTGTGCGCAGGCGGAGGCCGATCGCCTGGATCAAAACTATACCCAGGATTCCCTGGACAGTTTGATTCGGGCAAAAGGCCTGGTGGAGGCATAGCAGTGTACCGAGTGCGTTATTGGTCCATCAGGAATGCCTGGTGGTTGAGTCACCTTTACCGGTTATGGGAAAACTTCCTGGTTGCGCTGCATCCTGTATGGCAGTGGATCGGATACCACCGCGTGGAAAAAGTACTGGAGCCGGTGGAGGGCGTGGTAAAGGGATTTCTGTTTGATACACACTCGTGCGGCCAGTGCACATTGGGGTCAACTGGCATGGCCTGCCCGATGAATTGTCCAAAGAACCTGCGTAATGGTCCCTGCGGTGGTGTGCGTGCAGACGGTAGCTGTGAGATCAAGCCCGAGATGACATGTGTCTGGGTCAGCGCCTGGGAAGGAAGCCGCAAAATGCGCGATGGCGAACAGGCCATTCAGGTGATTCAGCCACCACTGGATGAGCGCTCACGCGGCAGTTCCAGCTGGTTGAACACTGTACGGCAAAGGGTGCAAGAGCAGTCGGCAGGCAACAATGCAGTTTGATGACGAACCCCTGACCGGGGAGAACCTGCCGATTCTTGAGGGCCACTGCTCTCCCGGTCGTTTTGAACGCGTGCTACGAGCGGGTGCCTTCGCCGTAACAGCAGAAATAGCGCCACCGGATTCAGCTGACCCTCACGCGGTGTACGAGCGTGCCAGCGTATTTGACGGTTATGTCGACGCCATTAATGCCACCGACGGATCCGGTGCCAATTGCCATATGTCCAGTGTCGGTATGTGTTCGCTACTTACCCGGCGCGGCTATTCCATGGTCATGCAGGTGTCCTGTCGCGACCGTAACCGGATTGCAATCCAGGGTGATGTGCTCGGCGCCTCGGCAATGGGCGTGTCCAATGTCCTGTGTCTTACCGGTGACGGGGTGCAGTCTGGCGATCATCCGCAAGCCAAGCCGGTATTTGACCTTGACTGTATGACCTCTCTGGAAATTTTGCGCGGCATGCGGGACCAGTCGCAATTCCTCAGTGGGCGTGCCATCAGCCATCCCCCCCAGGTTTTCCTCGGAGCGGCAGCAAATCCTTTTGCGCCTCCCTATGATTTCCGGCCTCTTCGCCTGGCTAAAAAGGTCGCCGCCGGGGCACAGTTTGTACAGACTCAATACTGTTTTGATATCGACATGATGAAGACCTATATGCAACAGGTCGTTGACCAGGGGTTGCACGAAAAAGTGTTCATTCTGGCGGGTGTTGGACCACTGGCATCAGCGCGTTCGGCAGAGTGGATACGCAGCAACGTGGCAGGTGTGCACATTCCCGATGCGATAATCAATCGGCTGCGGGGGGCGCAAGACCAGGCGCAGGAGGGTGTTAACGTCTGTGTTGACATGATTAACCAGCTGCGCGAACTGGAGGGCGTTAAAGGCGTTCACATTATGGCGTATCGGCAGGAACATCGGGTCGCGGAGATTGTAGAAAAAACGGGCGTGCTGCAGGGCCGGGTGCCGTGGCACCCGGCGATAGGCAGTCACACCCCTCAGGAACAACCAACGGAGAATGCGCCATGACCACCACAGTAATCAGCTCAGCGAGCAGGGAAGTCAGAATCGGATTTGACGAGCCTTTCGTCATTATCGGTGAGCGTATCAATCCCACCGGGCGCAAGATCCTGGCGGAAGAGATGAAGGCGGGAGATTTCAGCCGTGTCGAAGCGGACGCGTTGGCACAGGTAGCAGCGGGTGCACACATGCTCGATGTTAACGCGGGCATACCACTGGCTGATGAACCGGCGATCCTGGCGAAGGCTATACAGCTGGTGCAGTCGATTACAGACGTACCGATTTCTATCGATTCTTCGATTGTCGAGGCGCTGGAAGCCGGGCTGTCTGTTTATCAGGGAAAGCCCCTGGTGAACTCCGTAACAGGAGAAGACGAGGTGCTGGAGCGGGTGTTGCCATTGGTGGCCAAATACGGGGCGGCGGTAGTTGCGATCTCCAACGATGAAACCGGAATTTCAGAAGATCCGGATGAACGCTTCAAAGTTGCCAGAAAAATTGTTGAACGTGCAGCGGACCACGGCATACACCACAGCGACGTGGTGGTAGATCCGCTGGTTATGCCCATCGGAGCGATCAACAACGCCGGTTTGCAGGTAATGCATATCCTGCGCCGTCTGCGCGAAGAGCTCAAGGTCAACACCACCTGCGGCGCGTCCAATGTCAGTTTTGGCTTACCCAACCGCAATGGCATCAACGCTTCTTTTCTCAATATGGCCATTGCCGCCGGCATGACGTCAGCCATCACCAGTCCCCTGCATGCAGAAGTGATGCAGGCCGTAAGGGGGGCCGACGTTATGATGGGACATGACCCGGATTGTGCCAACTGGATCAAGGCCTACCGTGAAGTTGCAGCAGATGGCGACGCCGGTGGTGCCAGGGCGGGGCGCTCTCGCCGTCGCCGTCGCTCCTGAGGGCTGTGTAGTTGTATGAGTGAGCAAGAGGTCAAAGTAGTTTTCACCCCCTCCGGGCGGCGCGGTACATTCCCGGTAGGAACACCGCTACTGCAGGCTGCCCGCACCCTGGGGGTAGATATCGATTCAGTGTGCGGAGGTCGTGGTTTGTGCGGACGTTGCCAGGTGCTCTGTGCCGAGGGTGAATTCCCCAAACACCAGATTTCTTCTTCTCCCGCGGCGCTGTCTCCGCAGAGCGAGACTGAAAGACACTACAGCGAACGCAAAAAAGCGCTTGCCCCGGGTCGCCGCCTCAGTTGCCACACATTGCTGCAGGCAGATGTGGTCATTGACGTGCCGCCGGAAAGCCAGGTGCATAGGCAGGTTGTGCGCAAGGAAGCCGAATACCGTGATATCAGCCTTGATGCCTCTGTGCGCCTGTACTCGGTGGAGGTCGGCGAAGCCGATATGCACCACCCCAAGGGAGATGTGCAGCGGCTGTTGCAGGCTCTGGAGGATGAGTGGGACCTGACTTCCCTGGAATGTGAGTTTAGCCTGTTAAGTACCCTGCAGGCATTGCTGCGCGAGGGTCATTGGTTTATCACCGCTGCGGTATTCCAGGGGTCCCGGGTCATCGCGCTATGGCCGGGTTTTCACGATAGTATTTACGGTGTGGCTATCGATGTCGGCTCTACCACCGTGGCGGCGCACCTGTGCGACCTGGGAACCGGGGAAGTCGTCGCTGGCAGCAGCATGATGAACCCGCAGATACGCTTTGGTGAAGACCTGATGAGCAGGGTGTCTTACGTCATGATGCACCCGGCAGGCGCCGATGAAATGACTGCGGTTATACGCGATGCGATCAACACTCTGGTCGGGGAGGTGTGCGTACAGGCGGATATCACCCGACAGCACGTCATTGAAATAAGTCTGGTTGCGAATCCGATCATGCACCATATTTTCCTGGGTATCAGCCCGGTAGAGCTGGGTGGCGCGCCCTTCGCACTGGCGACCGACACGGCGCTAAACCTGCGGGCCAGGGACGTCGACATCGACATCAATCACGGGGGCATGATTTACACCCTGCCGTGTATCGCCGGCCACGTCGGCGCTGATACGGCGGGAGTAATTCTCTCCGAGGAGCCCCAGCTACAGGAAGAAATGACCCTACTGGTTGATGTGGGCACCAATGCTGAAATTGTGCTGGGCAATTGCGATCGTCTGCTTGCCTGTTCAAGCCCCACCGGTCCCGCCTTTGAAGGCGCGCAAATCTCCTGTGGCCAGCGGGCGGCGGCGGGCGCGATCGAGCGGGTGCGTATCGATCCCCAGACACTGGAGCCGCGTTTCAGGATTATCGGCAGCCATCTGTGGTCCGATGATTCCGCCTTTGAACAGGCCGCGCAGGTCACCGGGGTCACCGGAATTTGTGGTTCGGGCATTATCGAGGTGGTTGCCGAGATGTTTCTCGCCGGTATCATCAGTGCAGATGGCGTGATCGACGGGGCCATGGCCGAGGTCAATCCGCGGGTATACGCCGATGGTCGCACCTGGTCCTATTTGCTGCACCAGGGAGACACGGCAATCAGTATTACCCAGAATGACGTGCGCCAGATCCAGTTGGCCAAGGCCGCCCTCTATGCCGGTATCAAGTTGCTGATGGAAAAATTGCAGTTGGCAGCGGTTGATCGTATTCGTCTGGCCGGGGCCTTTGGTAGTAATATCGATGTCAAGTATGCGATGGTGCTTGGCCTGATACCGGACTGTGACTTGTCCCGCGTATCGTCGGCGGGTAACGCGGCCGGCACGGGAGCCCGTATTGCCCTGCTCAACAACCAGGCCAGGCAACTGGTAGAGACTGTGGTGCGCGATATTGAAAAAGTTGAAACTGCAGTCGAGCCCAGGTTCCAGGAACATTTCGTCGATGCAATGGCTTTCCCCAACAAAACGGATGCGTTTCCCAACTTGTTCCTTGAGGTGACGCCACCGGCGCCAAAGCAGTTGGAGAACCCCGTGGAAGCCAGGGGCCGCAGGCGACGTCGAAGAGTCTAGAGGAGGGCGCAATGTCGCATCTGGAGTTAGTGCGCGGCGACGGCATTCAGGTCGTCAGAGGATGGGCCGGCGGTAACCTGGAACTCCCTAACCTGTGGCTGCGCGACAATTGCCAGTGCAGTGAGTGCCGTGTGACGCAAACCACGGAGAAAAAATTTCATATCGTTGATATACCCGTGGACCTGGAGCCGGCCTCGGTCTTGCTGGAGGACGGAGAGTTACTGATTGAGTGGCCCGACGGTCATCGCAGCAGTTATGCTCTCGGCGATATCGAGGCTTTGATCGACGTTGCGCAACCTGCCTGGCAGGTCTGGCCAGATCCCTACCGACCGCAACCAGTGGATTGGACCGCGTTCCTTGCAGACGACATCGTAGCTGCGAAGGCGCTTGAGGACTACCTGGCCAGCGGCGTTTTGCTGCTGGCCGATGCCCCGGTAGAAGCGGGTACACTCGAAGCGCTTGCCCCCCGTCTTGGTCCGATTCGCGAGGTCCTGTTTGAGCGCATACACAATGTAGAGGTAGATCCGGACGGCTACAACGTTGCCCACACCACGCTGCCCCTGCCACCACACAATGATTTCGCCAGTTATACCTGGCCACCCAGCGTGCAGGCCCTGCACATGCTGGCCAATGAAACCCAGGGTGGGGAATCGGTACTGGTCGACGGCTGGCAGATCCTGGAGAATCTGCGCCGGGATCAGCCCGATCATTTTGCCGCCCTGTGCAACACCCCGGTGCCTTTTCGCGAATTCGATGCCGACAACGAAACGTTCTCTGTGATGCCGATGGTGCGCTGTGACAGTGCGGGAAATATCGATGGACTGCGCTACTCCAACCAGTTGATGCAGGCGATGGACCCGACGCGGCCGGGCGTGGTCGAATTCTACCGCGCATACCATGAACTCAGCCGGCGGGTTATGTCCGGCGAGGCCCGGATCTGCTTTCGCCTTGAGGGAGGACAGATCCTGGTACTGCAAGCCCACCGGGTATTGCATGGCAGGCAGGCCTTCACCGCCAATGCCCAGCGACATTTGCAGGACGCCTATTACGAGCAGGACAATGTGCGCAACCACCTCACGGTAGTGCGCCGGAGAATGAACAATGGATGACAAGGTTTCCTTTACGGCAATGGAGCATGCGCAGCGCGCAGAGTATGACCTGGTATTTGCCCACGACGAGGCAAACATCGCACTGCAGGCCGACAAGGTACTGGACTGGCTTGCAATAATGGAAGGGGATTCACCCTATCGGATCAGCCGCCTGCAACACTGCCTGCAAACTGCGACCAGGGCGCAGCGGGACGGCGCCGACGACGAAACCGTTGTCTGCGCCTTATTGCATGACATTGGTGACGTGTTGGCGCCCGCCAATCACTCCCAGGTAGCTGCCGCGCTTCTGCGGCCCTATGTGAGTGAAAAGAACTACTGGGTGGTCCTGCATCATGGCTTGTTCCAGGGATATTACTGGCTGCAGCATTATGACAAGGATCCCGATAGCAGGGATCGCTATCGGGAACACCCGTATTACCAGGCCTGTGTGGATTTCTGCGCCAACTGGGACCAGTGTTCTTTCGACCCGGACTATCCCACTGAGCCACTGTCGCATTTCGAGCCGCTGGTGCGCGCTCTTTTTGCCAAAACCCCGGCAGAAACCCTGTAATGGCAGGCCCCGGGGGCGGGTGTGCCTGCGGCAGCGTGCGCTACCAGGTCGAGGGGCCGCTGCGCCAGGTAATAGCCTGTCACTGCGAACAGTGCCGGCGCAGCAGTGGGCACTTCGTGGCCGCAACCGCTACCCGCCGAAAATATTTTCACCTGCACGACTCAGCTGATTTGCGCTGGTATGAAGCTGTACCGGGCTTTCGCAGAGGCTTTTGCTCAGTGTGCGGCTCAAGCCTGTTTTTTGAACGGATCGGCGAGGACCGCATGTCTATTGCCGCGGGCAGTCTGGATGATGCTGGGGGATTGGGCATTGCCGCGCACATCTTTGTCGACGAGGCAGGTGCCTACTATGACGTAGATGATTCGGTGGAAAATTCGGCTGACCGTCACTGCTCCGTCGCCTTGCCGGCGTGAACCTCACACAGGGTGAATGAGGCGCGGCCAAATCCCGGGCTGCTTATCCCCGCGGCTCCGACCTGTCAGTCCAAAGAGCTTGAAGAAAAGCAACGACCATCAGCACCATCACCACGGAGAATGGCAAGGCGCCAATAATCATCACTGAGCGCAGCGCTTCGAGACCGCCGGCAACCAGCAGTGCGACGATAATGCCAGTCACGATGAGGCCCCAGATCACCACGTGCTTGTTGTTGTGTACATCCTGTTCCCCGCCAGAGGCGATGGTATTGATCACCAGTACCGCTGAGTCTGCCGAAGTCACCAGATAGGTCAGCAGGAGTACGACTGAAAGTATCGACAGGGGCAGGGCCCACTGCGAGTCGAGCAGTAATTTTATGGTCGTGAACAACTGGGCGGATAGATCTGAATTGGTAATCGTCCCGTTTGCCTTGCCCGATAATTCCAGATCGATCGCGGTGCCTCCCACGATGCAAAACCAGGTAAAGCACATCAATGAGGGCACGATCATCGCACCCAGAACATATTCGCGAATGGTTCTGCCCCGGGAGACGCGCGACAGGAACAGCCCCACAAAAGGCGTGAAAGCGATCCACCAGGCCCAGTAGAAAATTGTCCAGTCTCCCTGCCACACACTGAGCGCTTGTTGCACCGCATCGTCGCCCGCGTGCCACACGGTTGTCGACATGCTCGGTAAGGCGACCAGGTAATCGAGGATGCCCTGGAAAAACGATTCGACAGCGAATGCCCAGGCACCAAACGCGATAAAGCAGGACAGCAGCACGAACGACAAAACCATATTGAGGTTGGACAGCCAGCGGATACCCCTCACCACGCCGGAACTTGCTGACAGCGTTGAGGCAAGCATAATCAGCACAACGGACATCACCAGAGCCAGGGAGGTGGGTTTTCCGGCGGCGTCCATGATCCATTGGGCACCGGATATCTGGTGAACACCGAATGCGAACTGAGTGACGCCATAGCCGATAGTTACACCCACGCCGATGACGGTGGCAAGTATCGCCGCCGTGTCTACGATGTTGCCCAAAAATCTCGACCCGCGACCGCTCAGCAACGGCGACAGGGGGGATCGGATAGTCAGTGGCAGCCCGCGGTGATAGCTGAAGTAAGCCATCGACATGCCCACGATGCCGTAACAACCCCAGGGGGTCAGGCCATAGTGCAGTAGCGTCCACTTGTATGCGCTACGCACATTGTTGGCTGCAAGGCTGTCGGTGTTGCCCAGAATGACATCGGGATTATTGGTAAAGTGAAAGATGGGCTCGGCAGTGGAGTAGGTGAGCATGCCCACCCCGATGCCGGCACCGAACATCATGGAAAACCAGGCGAAATTGGAGAATTCAGGGCGCTCGTGAGGTTTGCCGAGCCTGATCTTGCCTGTTTTCGGCCACAGGGCAAGGAGCAGGCATATCGCCATGAAAAAAGTAGTGGCGGCAATATACCAACCGCCGAATACCGAGATGGTTATCGCTTGCACCTGGGCGAGTATCACGGCCGCCTGGTCTGAGGTCGACGCCCAGAGAATCAGCAGGAGAATAATCCCCTTGGACGAGAGTGATATCCACTTGTTGTAACCCCGGTAAAAGCCTGATTCTTCCAGGTGGGTCTTTCCCGGCCTCGCGGCTGAATTACTCATTATTATTGATCTTTTATTTTCTTACTCAGCCAGTGTACAGGAAAATATTTGAGGAGTATCTTCCGCAATGAGATAGCGAGTTGTGATCGGATACAGGGACGGGCAATTTTCCACATCAGGCCTGCCGAGGAAGTGACCAATGGCTGAAAATGTAAGCGCCGCAGCAACCAGGGAAGCCCTGCTGCCGTTTCCGGACGAAATCCCGGCAGGGTATCTGCCCCTGGCCGGCGAACCTGTATTCGACCCTGGCAAACACCTGGCGTTGGAGGCGCCACAGTCTGTTACCAGCCTCAATGAGCTCGGTTACAGCGCAGACGTTATCGCGCAGTGTCCATCTGTGTTTGGCGTCAGCGCCGCGTTCAGAATCCTTTCCGCCGAGGGTGTGGCGGTGATGAGCGATATCTGTGGGCAGATTTACTGAAATCGCAATGACAGTGGCGGCACGGGCAAAGCCCGTTTGGGCTCATTTGCCCGGGGAGCCGGATATCGCTCCCGGTTCATTCATGATTTCTGTGACAGTGTTGAGCTTGCTGAACACCTGAGCGCGATTGCCGGCGTGCACCTGGGGCGACATTCGGTGCCTGCGGTAGCCTGTGGGATCAACTATGCGCCGGAAGATATTACCCGGGCGGTCGATACCTGGCATGTTGACTCGGTAGCCTTTGATGTGGTCCTGATGCTTTCCGACCCTGCGACGATCAAGGGCGGTGAATTCCAGTTCTTCCATGGCACCAAAGATGAGGGGCAGGCTTTGCTGGGCATACGGGGCGAAGAGGGTCGCGATGCCGAACTGCCGTGCGACCGGGTGAAGACAATTGCTTTTCCCGCCGCGGGCTACGGGTTCCTGCAACAGGGCAATATGATTTTTCATCGGGCTCGCCGCCTCGCGAAAAAGGTGGAACGTGTCACCATGATTCCGTCATTCGAAGTGCTACCGGCTAGCACCCGGGATGCCACCAATTCCATAAACATGTTGGACTGGAGTGATCCCGGACTGGCCGCGGAACTGGCGCGCCGGGAGGTATGGAGAGCCGCGGCGCGACTCAACGGGCTGCTTGATACCATTTCATTGTCACATGATCGCAGCACCCTGCATCGCCTTATCGGGGATGCCCTGGAGCCGTTGCACAGCTTGCAGGAATCCTTGGAGAAACCCGATTCATGAAGTCACTCCCGGAACTTGCCGGTCGTAAAGTACTGGTCACGGGTGCAGCGGGGTGCATTGGTGCCTGGGTAGTAAAACTGCTGCGCGGCATGGATGCGGTACCGGTCGTATTCGATATCACAGAAAACCGTGAACGGCTGGACCTGATAATGCCCGACGCCGGGGAAGTCATCTGGGAAGTGGGCGACATCACCGACTACAGCCAGCTGCTATCGAGCATAGCGCATCACGATGTCACCGCGATCATTCACCTCGCCGCGCTGCAGGTACCTTTCTGTAAAGCCGATCCGGTAAAGAGTACCGCCATCAACGTCATGGGCTCGACGCATATCCTGGAATGTGCCAGGCAGGCCGGAATCAAACGCCTGGCGTATGCCAGTTCGATTGCTGCACCCGCTATGGGCGATAATCCCTGGCTGTCTACACTCTACGGTGCGCACAAGGCCTGTGGCGAACAGATGGCGTCGGTGTACTGGCAGGACTGGCAGGTACCGAGTGTCGGCATTCGCCCCGCTATTGTTTATGGACCCGGTCGCGACCAGGGGATGAGCGCCGCACCCACGGTCGGCATGTTGGCCGCCTATTGCGGCCAGCCATATCATGTGCCTTTTGGCGGCGAGGTTAGCTATGTTCACGCCGAAGACGCCGCGATCCGGTTTATCTCGGCGCTGTCAGAACAGCGGCGGGGCGCTCCTGTTTTTGATCTCAATGGCACGCCGGATGATTTGGCGCAGGTGCTGGAAATTATCCGGGGCTATATTCCAGGCGCCGTTCTGCAGCAGTCGGGCGGCCCAATGCCTTTCCCCGCATTGCCGGACGACGGGCAACTCGATGCCTATCTCGACATTGAGCCGTGCAGGCCGCTGCGGCAGGGCATAGCGGATACCTTTGCCTGTTTCGATGATGCGCAGTCAAGGGGCATCGACTTGCAGGCGCTATTAGAGCGCACAGTGAGCAAAACGCCATGAGACTGGTGCGATTCGGAGAAAAACGGCAAGAGAAACCCGGTATCCTCGATAGTGACGGCGTGCTGCGTGATGTCAGCACCTGCGTAGAGGATTGGACCGGCGATACCTTGCACGATGACAGTCTGGAATACGTGAGACAACACCTGCAGGATTTTGCGGTGGTGACGCAAGACGTCAGGTTGGGACCCCCGGTGAACCGCGTGGGAAAAATTGTCGGCTGTGCACTGACCTACGGCAAGCATGCGGCAGAGGCCGGCCTGGAGTTGCCAACAGATCCCATGTTTATGCTGACATCACCCACGGCAATCAATGGCCCGACGGATGACGTCGTCATACCGCGGGGTGGCACCCAGCTGGACTGGGAAGTCGAACTGGCCGTGGTCATCGGTAAGGGCGGCAGCTACATAGCCGTTGAGGACGCGCTGAGCCATGTCGCCGGATTCTGCGTTTCCAACGATGTCTCTGAAAGAGTCTTTCAGCTGGAGAGGGGCACGCAGTGGACCAAGGGAAAAAGCGCCGACACCCTTAAGCCAATCGGTCCGTGGCTGGTGACTCGCGACCAGGTGGGTGATCCCAACCAACTCGCTATCTCGATGACTGTGAACGGTGAAACCATGCAGTCCAGCAACACATCCGATATGGTATTTTCAATTGCCGAGCTTATTTCGCGCATATCCGCCTACCTCAGCTGGATGCCAGGTGATGTATTAATGACGGGGACGCCGGCGGGTGTGGGCTATGGCATGGATCCCCAGCTCTACCTTAAGCCGGGCGATGTCATGGAGGCGCGGATTGAAAAACTGGGCGCCCAACGCTCGGTGGTGAAAAGCTATGACGACTGACTCCTCGACAAGGGTGGTTGTCGTTACCGGTGGTTCACAAAATATAGGCCTGGCCATCGCTCAGCGCTTTCTTAATGGCGGAGCGGTGGTGATCAGCGCAGATCTCTCTGCGCCCGACGATGATCGTTTGGAATTCGTGCGCACGGATATCACCCGTGAAGCAGACGTGGTGGCTCTCATGAGCGATGTCATAAGCCGTCACGGCCATCTGGATGTGCTGGTGAACAATGCGGGCATCGCTGTGGAGGTTGCCACTTCCCTCTCTTCAATAGCCCGGGCCTGGAAGGCAAATGTCAAAGACCATTGAAAGCAAACTTGTAATGATAAGCGGCGCCGCCGCCGGTGTTGGTTATGAGTGTGCCAGTTTGTTTTCCAGCCGCGGCGCCAAAGTGCTGCTCCTGGGGCGTGATAACGCCCGCCTGCAGGCCGCCTGTAGCAAACTCGGCAAACTCAGCGGCGCCCCCCTGGGCTATCTGGCCGGGGATATTTGTCGCCCCGCTTTTGCCAGGGAGGCTTTTGAATTTGCTGCGCAAAACTTTAATAGCGCGGTGGATATCCTGGTCAATAATGCGGGCGCGATCGTGCGCAGCGATGCCACCGATACCAGCGATGAAGAGTGGCGGGAGTTAATGGCGGTGAACGTCGATGCGGTATTTTACCTCAGTCGGGCGGCCGCGCAGCAGATGCCCGAGGATGGCGCGATCATTAATGTCTCATCGACCTGTGGCCAGGTCGGGGCAGCCGGCCTGGCTGCTTATTGCGCCAGCAAGGGTGCGGTCAATCAGCTGACCCGCGCAATGGCGCTGGAACTTGCGCCGCGAAAAATCTCGGTTAGCGCGGTTGCGCCCGGGGCTATCCAGTCACCCATGCTGTATTCGAGGCAGCCCAAGGGCATTACCAGCGCACAGATTGAAGCAGACAACCTGGCGCAGATACCTGTTGGGGAGCTGGCGACCCCGCAGGAAGTTGCCAGGGCGGTGTTCTTCCTGGCCACTGAACGCCACGTGACCGGAACAATTCTGGCCATCGATGGCGGTTATACAGCGCGCTAGGGAGTCCCCGTAACACTCCCGGGGCGGCGCCCCATGCCCGGCCGGTTAACGATACAAGGTAGCGCTTTATGAAGATTGCCGAGGTCCACATCTACCAGCACGAACTCCCGGTAAGGAACGGCCCCTTTGTTATGGCGAAGGCCCTGGTGGATTCGCTGGATACCACGATTGTCAAAATCGTTGCCGATAATGGAAGGTGTGTGGCTGGCTCAGTCGTTCATAGAAGAACATTATGACGCGGAAAACGGCATTCGCATCCTGGACGGGCACATCCGCCTGCCGCAGGGGCCAGGCCTTGGCATCATCCCGGAAGAAAGCCGATTCGGCACGCCGATGGCCAGTTTTGGATGATTTGCGCAGTGACGGCATTAGCATTGATGCCTGATGCAGCCGGTTAGCTTGACCGGCTTTGATCTTGCTGCTCTGGCATGATAGGGTTTTGTCAGGTTCAGTGTCGACCGGAAGGCAGCAATAAGGCACTTGGGTCAAGCGCGTCGTCAGATCCAGGGAGTTCAGGGCGACGCGGAAGCAAGGGTTGGCACCAGCAAAACAATAAGATTGAGAGGCTTGCAATGAAAAAATCCGCACTGCATCTGGCGGTTACCTCCGCAATATTCACATCCATTACAGCATCCGAGGCATACGCCCAGGGCGATAAACTCGAAGAAGTACTGGTGACGGCCACCAAACGTACCGAGAGTATGCAGGATATTGCTGTTTCGGTATCTGCCCTGACTGAAGATACGTTGGATGACTTTGGCGTCGCCAATTTCTCCGATTACCTGACGCAGTTGCCCGGTGTTACCGCCGGCGGCGCCGGTCCCGGCCAGAATACGATTTATATTCGCGGTGTGGCTTCCACCACGCCAAACCTGACTACCGCTGGTGTGGCTGGCCTGGTGCCCAACGTGGCGCTATACCTCGACGAACAGCCCATGTCACAACCTGGACGTAATCTGGACGTCTACATAGCGGACATCAATCGGGTGGAGGTGCTGGCGGGACCCCAGGGCACTCTGTTTGGCGCCAGCTCCCAGGCTGGAACGGTACGACTCATCACCAACAGGCCGGACCTGTCTGGCGTTTCAGGTAACGTCAAAGCGGGCGTGTCGTACACCAAAGACGGTGAGATGAGCAACAACGTCAACGCTACGCTGAACCTGCCTATCACCGACAACTTTGCTGTTCGCGGCACGGTTTACGTGGACAACATGGGCGGTTACATCGATAACGTCAGGGGCACGCGCACAGCCGAACAGAGCGGGCGCTTCATACCGGCCGGCACCGTGCGCAGTAATGGTGTTCCGGTGGCAGACTTCCGCGCGGGCAAACAGGCCGGCGCTGACCTGAGCAATGTGAAATTCAATACCCTGGATAATGGCACCATGGTGGAGGACGATTTCAACGACACCTCCTACAACGGTTTCCGCCTGAGCGCTCTGTGGGATGTGGCAGAGGACTGGACTATTCGCGCGGGCGTCATGGATCAATCCATTGACAGCGACGGCACCTTCTATGTCGATCCCGAACTGGGCGATTTTGAGATACAGCGCTTCCAACCGGAAGAGATCAATGATGATTTTTACAGTTTCAACTGGACGGTCGAGGGACGCATAGGGGCCCTGGAAGTGCTCTACACCGGCGCCTACACCGACCGCGACACCGACCAGAATATCGATTACACCGATTACCTCTATATCGGACAGTATATCCCGTACTACATCTGTGATTATTATGTGTCTTATCCCAGCGCAGCCAACGACGGTGTTCCCACCGGTACCTGCTATGCACCCGAGCTGGCGGTAGGTTCGGAGTCGACCAGTGAGGTCACCACCCACGAGTTCCGCGTGAATACATCCGCCGATAAGCGACTGCGCCTGACCGCCGGTGTATTTTACAGTGATCTGGAATTTACCGAGCGCAATGACTTTACCTATTACACCTCCGAGTTTGTCGACGCCTGGGGCGCCGGTAGCGGCGACGGGTTTGGTTTCGCGTCCAATAAGACGTTCCCGAGCCCAGGCTACCGCTCTAACACGGGCCCGTATCCCACGGGCGTAATCTTCCGCAACGATATAAGGCGAACCGATGAGCAACTCGGTGTGTTTGGCGAATTGACCTTCGATCTAACAGAGAACATCGCCTTGACCGCCGGCGGGCGCTACTATGATTATGAGGTCGATTTCGAGGGTCAGGCCAACGGCTCTTTCGGTAATATGGGCGGCACCGACATAAACTCTTATGGTACCGACATCAACGATCTGTACGATGGTGATGGCAGTTTCACCGATATATTCAATTTCCTGCCTTACGATGAAAAGCCCGTCTACACCAATGACAATCTTCCCCCCGAGGACGACGCTAACTTCACTCGAATCGTCAACTCGATCAACGCCCCGGACAAGAGTGAGGATGACGGGGTTATCGGTAAATTCAGCCTGTCCTGGACACCCACCATCGACCAGTTGTGGTATGTCACCTGGTCCGAAGGCTATCGCCCAGGTTTGCTGAACCGCCCGGGTGGCGCCTATCAGCCAGCCACTGACTATACGGTGCCGTTTGAAGTCTCCAGTGACGATGTCACTAACTATGAACTGGGCTGGAAGCTGGACCTGCTGGACGGTCGGCTGCGTTTCAATGGTTCGGCTTTCTATATCGAGATTGACGGCCTGCAGACCACGATCTTTGATCCCAGCATCGTCAACCTGTTCTTCTCGGACAACGCCGCTGACGCCGAAGTCAAGGGCGTTGAGGGTGATGTGACCTGGTTGGCGATGGATGGACTGACCATCAGCGCCGCATTCTCCTACCTCGATACCGAGATTACCGACGTGCTTGTGCCCACCGGCGACGTCGTCGAAGGTGATGAACTGGCCTATGCCCCGGAGTTTCAGGGTAACCTGTCGGCCCGGTACGTGTGGGATGTCTCCAGCGAGCTAACGGCGCACGTGATGCCGAACATCAGTTACTCCGACAGTTCCTATAGCGATATTATCCGCATCAACCGCGATGAGCTGGATTCGTGGACCCTGGTTGGTATTACTGCGGGGGTCACCAACGGTACCTGGATGGTCGAGGCGTTTGTCGACAACCTGACTGACGAAGAGGCAGCGTTGGGCGCCAATTACGTCAACGATCGCAGCCGATTCGCCTATGCCAGGCCCTTGAACGGTGGCATCAGACTCTCTTACGAGTTCTAACGTTTGGCATTGCGCCATGGCATAATAAACGCCCCTCCCGAGGGGCGTTTATCGTTTTAACAGCAGGAGACCTATGCCGGAACAGCCGAAAACTGCGCCTGATGAACTGGGTAGTATCCAAAAGCTCATCAGTGCGGGTGAATTGCCCGCTGCGCTGAAAAACCTCAATGACCTGCCCGAGTCTGTCAGGGGTGGCGCGGATGCACTGTATATGAGCGCAGTGTGTCATCGCCATATGGGTCAGCTTGAAGACGCGGAAAAGTTGTTGCGGCAACTGCTTGTGGTGGCGCCGAATTTCAGCCGCGCCCACCAGGAGCAGGGACATCTGCTCAAGGGGCAGGGACGTGACCGGGAGGCCCTGGCCGCCTATGCCCGGGCGACTCGCATCAACCCTGCATTGCACGCCAGCTGGCGATCGCAGCTGGAGATTTTGAAACGCTCCACTGGCGTTGGCCTGGATCAGCGACAGCGGCAGATCGAGAACCAGCTGCGGTATCTGCAGTCTTTGCCCGGGCACCTGCTCGCTGCCATGGATATGCTCCACGAAGGAAAGCTGGTCAAGGCCGAAAATGTGTGCCGTCATTTCCTGCAGCGCGACCCCACCAATGTAGAGGGCATGCGACTGCTGGCAGACATTGGCCAGCGACTGGGTGTGCTTGAAGACGCCGAATTCCTGCTCGAAAGTGCCGCTGAGTTTGAGCCCGGCAACAGCCAGGTACGCATCGATTATGTGCAGATCCTGCAGAAACGACAGCGTTTCCAGCGCGCTCACGATGAGGCGGCGCAGCTATTGGAAAAGGCGCCGCAGAACCCCCAGTACCAGTCTCTATATGCTATTCAGTGTATGCAAATTGGCGACTACGATGCTGCATTGGCTATGTTTGACAATGTCCTGGAGATACTCCCCGATGATCCGACGACCCATGTATCTCGCGGCCACGCATTGAAGACCAGCGGCGACACGCCGGCTGCGATCGCGTCATACCGGGCGGCGGTGGTATCACAGCCATTGCATTGTGAGGCTTTCTACTCACTGGCGAACCTGAAAACCTACCGCTTTGAACAGCAGGAATTGAGGTCAATGCGTGCACTGGTGGACAACCCGGATCTGCGCAGCACGGATCAGGTCTATCTCAATTTCGCGTTGGGCAAGGCGCATGAAGACGCCGCTGACTACGAAGCGGCTTTCCGCTATTACTCTCGCGGCAATGAGCTGAACAAATCGCAGTATCAGTACCAGGCAAGTGACACGCGAAAAGAATTTGACGACCAGAAGCTGGCCTGTACCGCGGAACTCTTTGCAGCGCATCTCGGCGCTGGCTGCCAGGCCCCGGATCCCATTTTTATTGTTGGCCTGCCACGTGCAGGTTCAACCTTGCTGGAACAGATATTGTCATCTCACAGCCAGGTAGACGGCACGCTGGAGCTGCCCAATATACTGTCGCTGGCGGGGCGCCTGCGCCGCCGGGGCCGCGCCAGTGGCAATCGGCCCTACCCCGAAAACCTGGCGGACCTGTCTGGGGCGGAGCTGTGCGAATTTGGTGAACAGTTCATTGAAGATACGCGTATTCATCGCCAGGGAGCGCCCCTGTTCATTGACAAGATGCCCAACAATTTCCGCCATATCGGTTTGATCAAACTTATCCTTCCCAATGCCAAGGTAATTGACGCCCGGCGCGCTCCCATGGCCTGCTGCTTCAGCGGCTACAAGCAACTGTTTGCCGACGGACAGCTGTTCACTTACTCACTGAGTGATATCGGCAACTATTACAAGGATTACGTGGACCTGATGCGCCACTGGGACGCGGTACTGCCCGGATATGTGCTGCGCGTGCAACACGAAGACGTGGTGCGTGACCTGGAGGGTCAGGTGCGGCGCATGCTGGATTTCTGCGGGCTCGAATTCGAGGCGTCCTGCCTTAACTACCATGAGACGGAGCGCAATGTGCGCACGCCCTCATCGGAGCAGGTGCGCCAGCCCATATTCGATACCGCGCTGGAGCAGTGGCGCAACTTTGAGCCCTGGCTGGACCCGTTGAAGGAAACGCTGGGCCCCGAATTCCTGCCACAGCATTGACGCATTATTCTCTGCAGGCCATCACCGCCCTCAGTGCGGTAGCTTACGTCCCTGCGGCGCCGCATGTATAGAGCGCGCCGTAAGCCAAGTGTCTGAACCCCGCTGGCGACAGCGCCCGGTAGCCGTCCTGATCTCCTCAGGTCAGGCATAGTTCGTCGGCGAGCCGCGGCGTTTCCTGAGTGAGCAGCTCGATCATCGCGCCAGCCGCCGGCGAAAGAACACTTTTCTTGCGCGTAATCAGGCAGATCTGCCGGGTTTCAACCGGCGCGGTCAACGGTATGGAAACCAGATCCGGGTCACTGGGTATGGCCAGGGAAGGAAGGGCAGTGACTCCCAGGTTGGCCTTTAGCATGGCAAACAGCGAGTTGACCGTGACGCATTCAAAGCGGGGAGAGTTGATATACCTTTGCATACTCAAGCCCTGGGTTATGCCTGAGCCGATAAAATCAACGTGTTTTAGTTGCCGCCAGCTTACCGTGTCGTAACTTTGCGCTAGCTTGTGCCCGCGGTGACAGACCAGCTTGAAGGTGTCTTCACACAGTGGGGTAAACGCCAGTTTGCTGTTCGGCATCCACATGCTGGCTATCCCGAAATCCACTTCGGCGCGCTCCACGCTCTGCTGCACGCCCCGGGCGTTGTTGTCGCTGAGCTGAATGCTGATACGGGGATATTTGTCGGAGAAGGCCCTGATGATGTCGGGCATCAGCCTGGTGGTCACGGAAGGCAATACCGTAACGCTGATGTGCCCGGTGCGGCATTCGGCTGCGGCGACCAGGTCTTCAATGGCGAGGTCGAATTCCCGGACCAGGCGACGCGCCACTGGCAGGAATTTCTCTGCTTCGGCAGTAGCTGCAACCTGGCGCGTGGTGCGCTCGAACAAACTGATGCCGATGTACTGCTCCAGTTGCTTGATAGCCAGCGTCACAGCCGGTTGGGAGCGAGACAGCTCCTCCGCAGCCTGGTTAAAACTGTCCAGTCGGGCAACCACGATAAACGTGCGCAAGTGGTTCAGGGTGACATTCTGGTATTTCATAATCGTGCGTCTGCATGGTTTTATTTATAGATTAGTCTTATTAATATATAGATCAAATTTATTTAATAATGATATCTATACAGGCTATCATCGAGCATCTTGAATGCAGGGGGTAAAAGCAGTGACACAAGAGCGATTTAATAATTTCATCAACGGAGAATGGCTGGGTAGTGCTGAGCGGGTTGCCAATATCAACCCTTCGGACACTGCTGATGTGCTTGGCGAATATGCGCAGGCCACGGCCGAGCAGGGTCGTGCAGCCGTTGCCGCAGCTGTCACCGGCCAGCAGGCCTGGCAGGCAACCGGCCTGGAGCATCGCTACAAGGTGCTGATGGCGATTGGTGATGAATTGATTGCCCGCAGTGAGGAGCTCGGTGACCAGCTATCCCGGGAGGAAGGCAAGCCTATTGCTGAAGGCCGCGGTGAGGTTTACCGGTCAGGTCAGTTTTTTCACTACTTTGCGGCGGAGGTATTACGCCAGGTAGGCGACACAGCTGATTCCGTGCGACCTGGTATTGAAGTGGAAACCCGGCGTGAGCCTATGGGTACGGTGGTTGTTATCACACCCTGGAATTTCCCCATGGCCACGGCCGCCTGGAAAATTGCCCCGGCGTTGGCATTTGGCAATAGCGTGGTGTTCAAGCCGGCCAACCTGGTGCCGGCCAGTGCGGTATCGCTTACCGAGATTATCAGCCGTCAGGATCTGCCCCCCGGCACCTTCAACCTGGTCATGGGATCAGGTGCGGAAGTGGGCGAGGCCCTGATTACCAGCCCCGATATCGATGCCATTACGTTTACCGGTTCGCTGCAGACAGGCCGGCACATTGCCATGGCCGCCGCTGCCAACCTGACCAAGTTCCAACTGGAAATGGGCAGTAAGAACGCGCTGGTGGTACTCGACGATGCCGATCTGGATATTGCAGCTGATTGCGCTGTTAATGGCGCGTTTTTTGGCAGCGGGCAGAAATGTACCGCCTCTTCCCGGCTTATTGTGACGGCGGCAGTGCACGACCAGTTCGTGGAAAAAGTGTGCGAACGCATGGCGCAGTTGCAGCTTGGGCATGCGCTGGATAAAACAACACAAATCGGCCCGGTAGTGGATGCCAGTCAGCTGGCACAAAATCGCAAGTACCTTGAACTGGCTACTTCCGAAGGTGCGCAGCTCGTGTGCGGTGGCGAGATAGACGACAGCAAAGGCTTTTATATGCAGCCAGCCCTGTTTGTTAACTCCACGAATGACATGACCATTAACCGTGACGAGGTTTTTGGCCCTATCGCCTGTGTTATCAAGGTGGCGGATTATGAGCAAGCTCTGGCTGCCCTCAATGATACGCAGTACGGTCTCACCGCTGGTATTGTTACCCGTTCCCTGCAGGAGGCCACCCATTTCAAGCGCAATGCCAAGACGGGGTGCGTGATGATCAACCTGCCGACGGCGGGTACTGATTACCATGTGCCATTTGGCGGCAGGAAGTCCTCCAGCTTTGGTTCACGGGAGCAGGGCCAATATGCGGTGGAGTTTTATACCGAGATCAAGACCACGTATACCAGGTCTGCCTGATTAGCGGGATCCGAGCATGGAAAAATCAATGTTAACTATCGATGGCTTGCAGTATTGCAAATGGGATAGAGGGATTTTTGAACAGCTGCAGGCAGGGGGTGTAACTGCCGTTCATGTCACTATCGCCTATTGGGAGAATGCCCGGGAAACACTGTCCAATATCGGTCACTGGAATCACCTGTTTGAACAGCATGGCGACCTTATAATGCCGGTGCGCGTTGCTGCAGATGTTCTTGCGGCGCAACAACAGGGTAAAACCGGCATCGTGTTCGGGTTCCAGAACTGTTCTCCGATTGAGGATGACATCTCACTGGTGGAGGTTTTCCACCAGCTGGGTGTGCGGATTATGCAGTTGACCTATAACAACCAGAGCCTGCTGGGCGCTGGTTGTTATGAGGAGCACGATGCGGGCATCACCCGTTTTGGTCGCGTGGTCATCAGCGAGATGAACCGTGTGGGTATGGTGGTGGATATGTCCCATAGTGCTGAACGCAGCACTATGGAAGCCATCGAGCTGTCTAGCCGGCCTATCACTATCAGTCATGCCAACCCCGACTTTTTCCATCCTGCCAAACGCAATAAATCCGATGCGGTATTAAAGGCACTGGCTGCAAGCGGCGGTATGCTGGGTTTGAGCCTTTATCCGTTTCATCTCAAGAATGGTCCAGACTGCAGCCTGCAGGAGTTTTGTGTCATGGTGGCAAAGACGGTGGAAATGCTGGGCGTGCAGACAGTGGGTATCGGCAGCGATCTGTGTCTTAACCAGGACCTTGGCGTATTGGAATGGATGCGCAACGGGCGCTGGACTAAAGAGAAAGATTACGGCGAGGGCTCATCCGCCGATGCTGACTGGCCGGCGCCCCTCACCTGGTTCGGCAACAGCGCAGATTTTCACAATATCAGTCGTGGTCTGGCCGACGTGGGCTTCCAGCAGCGAGAAATTCACCAGATAATGGGTGAGAACTGGCTCCGTTTCTTCCAGGAGTCTTTCTCTCCCGCGTAACTCGATTCTGCAATAGGTGTGATCTGAGGTGGCAGAGGTAATAACGGATAAAGCTGATGGCGGTTATACGCCGGTATTGATAACCAGTGGCGGTTTGGCCACCGGTTTTGTGGTGCTGGCACTGTTCGACCTGGACCTTCTTTCCGCATTGGTCAGTCGCGGCGCGGGCGCTGCTTCCAGCCTCTTCGGGGCATTCTGGCAGGTGCTGCTGCTGGGTACCTTCCTGGTGAGTATCGTAATAGCCGTATCGCGCGCGGGGCAGGCCCGCCTCGGTGGACTGGCTGAGCCGGAAATGAGCAGCTTCAAATGGATTGCCATTATCATGTGCACGTTGCTCGCTGGAGGTGGTGTGTTCTGGGCCGCTGCTGAGCCGATGTCCCACTTTATTTCACCGCCACCACTCTACGAAGTAGAGGGAGGCACCGCCCGGGCAGCAGTTGTCGCGATGAGCCAGAGCTTTATGCACTGGGGTTTTCTGGCATGGGCGATCCTGGGCAGCCTCACGGCCATTGTCATGATGCGTTTGCACTACGAGCAGGGTCTGCCCTTGCAGCCCCGAACATTGCTTTATCCTGTATTTGGTGAACGGGTAATGCATGGCTGGGCCGGCGTGCTGGTGGATTCAGCATGCGTCATCTCGGTAATTGCCGGCACGGTGGGACCCATCGGTTTCCTGGGTTTACAGGTTGCCCATGGTTTGTCGGAGTTGCTTGGCACACCGAACAACTTTTTCATGCAGTTACTTATTATTATCGGATTGATCACTGTGTATACTGTGTCGGCTATCTCCGGAATCACCCGGGGTATCCAGTTGCTGAGCACTATCAATATATGCCTGGCTGTGGGTCTGATGTTGTACATTCTGCTGGTGGGCCCCACCGCCTTTATCTTCGATACCTATTTGCATGCTTTCGGGGAGTTCCTGCACAACTTTATACCTATGGCGACTTACCGCGGTAACACTGAATGGCTGTCGAGCTGGACCGTATTCTTCTGGGGCTGGTTCCTCGGTTACGGCCCGATGATGGCGATGTTTGTGGCGAGAATTTCCCGGGGCCGCAGTATTCGCGAAGTGATTTTAGTGTTGTCCCTGATTGCCCCGATTATCACCTGCTTCTGGTTCACTATTGTCGGGGGCACCGGGATTGCCTTCGAGCTTGGCAGCCCCGGCGTTATCTCGGTACCTTTTGAGAAAGGCAGCCTGCCGGCTTCGCTGCTGGCTATTACTGCCCAGTTACCCATGGGCACGCTGATATCTGCACTCTTCCTGGTATTAACCACGATTTTTGTGGCTACTACCGGGGACTCCATGACCTATACCATTTCGATGGTGATGACCGGACACGACAACCCGGCCACGGCACTGCGGGTGTTTTGGGGAATTATGATGGGAGTGTTGGCAGCTATTCTGGTTTCTATAGGCGCCGGCGGCGTGACCGCCCTGCAATCTTTCATTGTGATAACGGCTGTGCCCGTGTCATTGATATTGCTGCCTTCTTTATGGTGCGCGCCACGCATTGCCAATGAATTGGCGCGAGAGCAGGGGTTGATACAGCCATGACTGCCCTTGTTGACGCGGCCCGGTACAGCGATCCTCAAATACTGATGGACGTGGAGCGCCTGGGTAGTATGTACGGCAACCGCCTGAGCTTCATGCGAGTTTTACTGCGTACCATTTCCAGCCAGCAATGGCGCATCAGCCACTCCCTTTTTGACCTTGACCGACAGGGGTATGGCACCGTTGTCTATGCGATCGATACTCCTGCGCAACGCTACAGTCTGGTAATTTTTTCCGCTTACCTGCCGGATGAGCAGCGCAATGACAGGGTTATTGCCGACCAGTGGGACCTGACTATGGCCCTGTGCGAAGGGGATATCAGCGATGCTCGTATGCACCACCTGCGCAATAATGTCCCACTGCAGGAGGCTGGTCGTCTCAACTCACGGGTACTGGTACTTTCCCGGGCCAATCGCAGCAGTCGCAACTTCGAGTCGGTAGTGCAGGCGCTGGCCAGTGGCAAACAGCCGCCGGTGGAGCAGTTGGTCCAGGTCGGGTATCTCTATCGCACGACGGCAGTGTATGGCAGCGGGAAAATGGGTATGGCCGACTGGGGCAAGGTGCGAGACCTTTTCCCTGACTTTGCCCGTCCTTTCGCTGCGGAAATGTTTACCTGCTATCTCCTGCGCCAGTTCAGTATTGAGCAGGCGGAACACATTGCCCGGCAGCGCTGTCCGGACACTGCTGTGGCGATGAGCAAAGAGATCAAGCGCTACATAGGCATTGGTAACGCTACCGGCCTGGGTATGGCGCCTTACCTGATCAAGCATCCGCAACTGATAGATCGGTGGGTCAGCGTACGCGAAAGCGCTCTGCAGTGCGTTCTCGAGCAGTCGGTGCTGGACGCAGAACTGCATGCAAAGTTATTGCGCGATCTTGATAAGGCGGCACAGCATCTCGCCGAAACCCATATTGACGATTCTCGCCAGGCAACTTTGAACAGTCAGGCTCGGACTGAGTTACAGGCGCTGGCATCGTGGCTAGGCGATGACGATTCACCAGTGCTCCCCGGGGAGCTGTTGGCGCAAGTGCGGCAGACCTACTGCCTGGAAACCCAGGAAATACTGGTCAGCCTGTTGCTTGAGCTTTACCCGGAAATAGTCGATGAGTTCGCTAACCAGATGTCGGTGCAGGAAAGTCTGGTCATCGATCCCGCCATGCGCACCAGCACCCTGATGCAGACCATCGAGCGCGACTATAACTGGGCGCTGGCCGTTGATTTTTCTGCTCCTGGTGCACAGGATATTTTTTGGTACCGGTCAGCCGAAAAGTTGGAGCCGCGTTTGGGAGAAGCCGGTGTCGACCCGGGTAGCGAATGGCAAATGCGCCTCGATATAGCGCGCTCGGTGAAAGAGTGTGCAAATGTATTACAGGCTGATTTGGCAGCGCATCCGGATTCAACGGTAGCGCGATTTTTGTTGCGCTGCCCGCAGCAACGACCGATTGTCAGGCGCGTACAGAGTATGGCAGGGGCGCGCTGCGGGGAGATTCGTGCCAACCTGGTGGATGCGGATGTTCTCCCATTGCAACTGCTGCGTTGCAAGCTGGCTTTCTTCGGCGTCAGCAAATTCGACCCCAAGTCACGACTGTGGGTGCGTAATACCATGTTTCAGGGCGCGCCACTGTTGCAAGAGCTTAACGAGGCTTGCGTAGACGACTGGTATTTCCCCCTGGCCCCAACTGAGCAAGTCAGTTGACATGAGAGTGTCTAGCAACGAACTGGGGAGTTTGCTCAACAGGGTATTTGAAGGGCAGGGCTTTGTGGATTTCGAGGCGGCCACAAAACAGGTGGTGTGGTTGCAACAGTGCGGGTTACAAGGTCTCGCACATCTCGCTGACTGTGTGGACAAGCTGGAGCAATCAAGCGATTCCCTAGTGCAGTTGTGTGACGACTCAGCTGAGCAGATGTCCTTGAACTGCTACCACAACAGTACCCTCGCTGTGGGTGGGGCCGCGGTAGATCTGGCCTTGAGCGAAGCGATGCAAACGGGGACCGCTACTTTGCGCCTGGAGCACTGTCATAATCTTATTTTCATCTTGCAGCCGCTGGCGGAGCGTGCCTCACGTGGTATGAACTGCATGGCCCACTGGCAGGTCGCCGGCTCACCGGTGTTGGAACACCTGGCGATTTTTCCCGCCGGAGACAGCTACCCGAACTACCTGGTATGGGAGTCTTTGGAGCCGGCCGCAAGGCATCGCGATGACACCTTGACTCTGGCCTGCAGTGACGCGATCGAGGCACTGGAAGATTATAAGGAACAATACTGTAGTAGTGGCACGCCATACCTGGCCCAGGTGACTGCAGCTGAATTCCAGGCCAATGAGCGGTGCAGCCTGGATAAGGGAATTGCAGTCGATGATGCGGTTTGGCAGCGCTTGTGCCTTCTGGGAGAAAGAGTATTAGTGGCTTCTACCGAGGCATCCCGTTCCAGGGGCGCGGGGCCGGCTGACAGCGGTACTTCTGGCGCCTGACACAATCTTTATTCCATGCGCGCAATGGTGCTTAGCCAGCGGCGATTCCGCGCTTTCCCAGCGCGAAGTAACTGCTTATCAAACCCGGTTTCTTTAATGGACTTCTGGCCGTGTTTTGCCGCAGAATGTGAATGGGCGCCGGGGCCGGACAGTGTCCGTCCGGTGCAGATTGCACAGTAAGGTTATATTACGCGGCCGTGGTCTGGTAGCCACGGCCTGGAAGATATAAAAAATGAATGCGCAATGCCCTGAAGACACAGCGAATGCATTGACCGGACTCAAAGTTTCGAAGCCGGCAGTGTTCGGCTTTTTATTATTGCCGGACTACACCATGATGTCGCTGGCCAGTGCGGTCGAGCCACTGCGCATGGCTAACGAGTTGTCTGGTCAGGAACTCTATCAATGGCTGCTGATAACTGAAGACGGCAAACCTGTACCAGCCAGCGACGGTATTCTCAGTCTGCCGGATGCGGCGATAACAGATGATTTAGAGCTCGATACGCTGATTGTCGCCGGCGGCCTGGATATCAGCCACAGTTACACCCAAAACCACCTGAAATGGTTGCGCAGTCTTAACCAGAGCGGAGTGCAACTCGGTGGTATTTGCTCGGGTGCTTTTGTATTGGCCAGGGCCGGGCTCATGGGAGGGCGTGAGTGCAGCGTGCATTGGGAGTGTATGGCCATATTGCAGGAGTTGTATCCTGACGTTAACTGTAACACTCAGCTTTTCACATTTGAGGATGATCGCGTCACATCCAGTGGCGGCACCGCGCCGCTGGACATGATGCTTAACCTGATCAGCAGAACCCATGGTCTCAGTGTTGCCGCTGGTATTTCTGAAATGTTTATTCTGGACCGGGTGCGTAACCAGAGCGACCAGCAGAAAATCCCGTTAAATCATTCGCTGGGAGTGGCTCCGGCCAAAGTGATAGAGGCCACCACGCTCATGGAAGCCAATATCGAAGAACCGCTGTCTCTTGAAGAGGTGGCGCGCCTGCTGAATATATCCCGGCGACAACTGGAACGCCTGTTCAAAAAAAACCTGGATTGTTCTCCATCCCGCTATTACCTGAAGCTGCGTCTCGGTAGAGCGCGGCAACTGCTGAAGCAGACATCACTGACGGTCATTGAGATTGCCTCTATCTGTGGCTTTGTTTCCACGCCTCACTTCAGCAAGTGTTACCGCACGTTGTTGGGGTTTACGCCAAGTGAGGACCGCCTGGGTGCAGTGGCGGAAGCGTCAGACGAAAAAGCCATGCCTGGTGATCCGCTAGCGGGGCAACCCGGCCCGCCTCAGGGCGCATAGATATCGATAGCCAGGCTTAAGTCGCAGCACGCTGCCAGGCTCGGGCAGGCAGTAACAGCTGCTGTCAGGGTCGCCATCTGTTACCGGGTAAAAGGAAAAGAGCAGACTTGTGCATTGCGCAGCTGGGCCTCATATTGCACCTGGACTTCAGATCCTGTTTCGGCATGGGCAATATCCAACATGGCAAAGCCCAGGTTGGTGTCAAATTCAGGAGAAAAAACCGCGGAGGTCAACATCCCTATACGCTGTCCGTCGGCCATGCAATCTTTGGGCATTGCCAGCGGCGGCAATGGCGCACCGTCGATGCGCAAACCCATCAATTTTTTTGAGATACCTTGCTTGGCTTGCGCACGCAAGGCTTCACGACCAATGAAATCATGGCTGTCGAGGTTCACATATTGATCAAGGCCCACTTCCAGTGGCGTATCTTCGCGGGTCATATCATTACCCAGCGAGAACAGCCCACCTTCGATCCTCTCTATGTAATTCGGGCAGCCAGGTTTCAGGTTGTAGGGCGCGCCTTTGGCCCAGATATCATCCCAGAGCTGGATGCCAAGAGAGTTGTCGTCAAGATAGATTTCAAAGCCTCCCTGCTTTGACCAGCCCGAGCGCGCGATTACCAGGTTGCGGCCACGCCACACAAACCATTTAAAGCGGAAAAAGCGCAGGGAACGTACCTCTTCCCCAAACACATCCGCCATCAATTCGACCGCGAGCGGACCCTGGATAGCCAGGGGGGAGACGTCAGGCTCAAACACCTCGACATCCAGGTTCATCCCTACTGCCAGGCCCAGTGCCCATAACAGCAGGTCTGAGTCGGCGATGGATAACCAGTAGCGATCAGGTGCTAAACAGAGTGCGACAGGATCATTGAGTATTCCGCCATTGCGGTCGGTCACAGGGGCATAGTAGCAACGACCTGGTTCGGCGCTGGACAGATCGCGCGCACTCATCATCACCGCCAGTTTATGTGCATCCGGGCCGCGCAATTCTACCTGGCGCTCTACGGATACATCCCAAATCTGCACAAATTCCTTCAAATGCTGGCAGTCACTTTCCAGGCTGCCAAAGGACGTTGGCAACAGCATATGATTATAAATGGTATAGCCGGTGAGGCCCGATGCCTCCACCCGCTCGGTATATGGCGTGGCCCGTAAACGGCGGGATGCATGAATAGGAAACTTCTGCATAAAGTTAACCTCGTTACTGATTCCGGAGGGATATAAATATTATTCTATTGTTGTCGCCCGCTGCGATCACAGTGATGGTAATCGTAGCACGGCTCCGGTGAATTACTAATTCAGGCTGCCATCGGCCGTCTAAGTAAAACGCGATAGCGTTGCTCACGGTACTGAAAAGTTAACTTGTTTTTCCTCCTGAAGTGGAAAATCAGATGAGATAAATCACAAAAATAAAAACCAAAGTGGGGCCTGCTGATGTATTCCTGGTCACTCTAGAGTATTTTGTGTAGCGCTAGCCCATAACCTCAAGTTAACCTGTCAGTGCCATCCTAAGGACATTCCAGAATGAGCATCAAAAGAACCATCTATTTACTACTGGCTATTTTCGGACTGGTGATGACCTGGTATTACAACTTGCAGTTTATCGCTGAATCTGGCGGCAGCTTTGACGTGGCGGAATTTATTGCCGCCGGTGCTACCAACGCGGCCGCCCGTTCATTGAGTTGGGATCTGGCAATTGCCTGTATTACTGGCCTGACCTGGATTTACTTTGAATCCAAACGAATGGGCTTGGGTTTTTTCTGGGTGTATATCATTCTGGCATTTGCTGTAGCATTTGCTTTTGCCTTCCCGTTATTTTTATTCGTTCGTGAGGGTAAATTGGAGGAGGCACGTAAAGGGGTTTGAAGGAGATTGCTTATGTAGGAAATTTCGCAAGTTACATCGCTACAGGTAGACATTGTCTCTGATGTGGTGTGCCCCTGCTACCACTGTGGCACCGCCATTCAGCGTGTAGAGGCCAATACACGCCGCCTGTACCAATGCCCACGGTGCCAACCGCCGTCAGGATAAAAGATGCCCGGGGAAGGCTGCGCCTATCTGTAATTTCGCTGCTCACTCTGCCATGATTTTCCACTTTCCGGGCTAAAATAAGTTAACTTGTCAGTATCAGATCAAGTGGTAACCGGCGAAACAAAAACACAGCAGGTATCGACATGAACCAAGACACCCAAACGGCGCCTGAATCCCTGGACCCGGGGGAGCAACGCAGTATGCGCAAAGTCGCCCTGACCGCGCTTGCGGGCACCAGCATCGAATGGTACGACTTTTTCATTTATGGCACGGCCGCCGCCCTGGTTTTCCCGAAGGCATTTTTCCCCGATGACATGCCCGCCATGGTAGCGCTGATAGCATCCTTCAGCACCTTCGCTGTCGGCTTTGTCGCCAGGCCACTGGGCGGCGTTGTCTTCGGACATTTTGGCGACCAGGTTGGCCGCAAGCGCACACTGGTCATCGCACTGATGATGATGGGGGTAGCCACCTTGCTGATCGGCATGTTGCCCACCTACGAGACCATAGGCGTGCTCGCGCCATTGTCCCTGGTGCTACTGCGTTTTATCCAGGGACTGGCGATCGGCGGGCAGTGGGGCGGGGCCATGTTACTGGTGACCGAGAACGCCCCTGCCAACAAACGCGGTTATTACGGTGCCTACGCGCAGGCCGGTGCGCCGGTGGGAGTGATCCTGGCCAACCTGGCGTTTCTGCTGATCAGCGCAACTGTTTCCGATGAGGCGTTTATGCAGTGGGGATGGCGCATTCCGTTTCTTGCCAGCGTGGCGCTGATTGGCGTCAGCATGTATGTGCAGCTGAACCTGGAAGATACGCCGGCCTTCAGGGAACTAGAGAAAATGCAGCAAGAACACCCCCACCAGGGAGAAGAAATAATGCCTCCCGATGAAGCCTTCGAAGCCGTGGTCGCAGCAAAAGCTCCTCCCGGCCGACGCTCTCCCGTGCTGGAGGCGTTACGCTTGTACCCGGGCCGCATCGCCCTTGCTGCAGGTGCGTTCCTGTCGATCCAGGTGGCATTTTATATTCTCATTGCTTTTGTCGTGGCCTATGGCAGCAGCTCCGCCGGTCTTGGCCTGCCCCGCGACATGATGCTGGCGGCGGTGCTGATAGCCGCGGTACTCCAGGTCTTTATCCAGTTTTGGGCCGCCGCCTACTCTGACAGGCATGGCAGGAAAGGCGTTTACCTCGCGGGCGCCGCGCTGCTGGGCCTGTGGTCGTTTGCCCTGTTCCCGCTGATCGATACCGGCAACTTCCTGCTGATTGTTCTCGGCATCACCGGCGGTCTCGGCTTTCTGGGCATGCAGTACGGGCCCCAGGCTGCTTTTTTCACTGAGCTATTCAGCACTCACGTGCGTTATTCCGGTGCCTCCCTGGGATACCAGATAGGCGCCATACTCGGCGGCGCCCTGGCGCCCACAATCGCCGTACTGTTATGGAACAAATATGGAATTATCTACGTGTCCGCCTATATAGCGCTGGCTTCCCTGCTCACCATAATTTCGGTTCTGCTGTTGACGGAAACCCACGGTACAGACATACATTCAATGGAAGCCCCTTAGCCACTGGAGGTGTGGCGCAAAGGCAAAGCGCTGGCAGGCGTGTATCTCACAGCTGGCGATCCAGGCCAACCGCACGCAGGGTCTTATAGCCAGCCTGCCGGTTTCATATATTTTCAGACGGGGTGGTTGACCAGTTTGATCCACTCTTCGCTCTCAACCAGGTCGGGGCTCATCTCGCTGTCGTCGTGTGATTGGTGCATCGGCTTCCTGCAGAGTGGCGACCTGCCCGTTCACTCAGACCGGGGCATAACGATTACTCAGACTTGCCAGCCTGGGAGGCAACACGTTCAACCTGGAGAAATCACCGTCCGCCCAGTCCACCACGCGTTTGTCCATCACCGCGTACCAGAGCGGGGGAGTCAGAGCGATGGCAAACATCAAGGGATAGCCACTGGGCAATTCGGGCAGATTATCAAAGCTGCGCAGGCTCTGGTAACGGCGAGTGGCGGCCATTTTCCAACTTTTCCCTTAGCAGCCCATAGTGCTCAACATAGTTGGCACTGGTGAGAATACCGAACCAGCCCCACAACGCCTGCAGGATAAGGTAGGGCACCATGATCCAGCCAAAAGGCAGCAGTAGCCCACCGTAAAGCACCACCGTGATCAGCGTTGGTTGTAATACCTCATTTTCGAGTGTCCAGGGGCCCTTGCCGCTACGTGCCAGACGGGCTTTTTCGGAGCCCCAGGCACGCCGTATGGCGTTGGGAATTTCCCAGCCGGCGAAACCGTAGATAGACTGTCCCATCTTGGCACTTGCAGGGTCGTTGGGCGTGGCTACGTCAACATGGTGACCACGGTTGTGCTCTATAAGAAAGTGACCGTAACCCACTACTGCCAGCACAGCCTTGGCCAGCCAGCGTTCCAGTTTGGTTTTCTTGTGACCGAGTTCGTGTCCGGTGTTGATAGCCAGGCCATTCACCACACCCACGGATAGCGCGAGGCCAAGCACGGCATGCCACGGCAGGTTTTGTGTACCTACAATATAGGCGGTGTATATCAGCGTGAAGTAGTGAATCGGCACCGTGAGGTAGGTCAATACGCGGTAATAACTGTCCTGCTCTAATTGTGGCACCACTTCTTCCGGAGGATTACTGCCGTCCGTAGGTAACAGGTGATCAATAACGGGAACCAGGCCGTACCACACGATCAACGTTCCCCAGAACCAGATGACCTGGCCGGAACTGGCCGCCATCCAGCATGAAATTACCGGCATGATTGGCCAGAATAGTGACAATGACCACAGCCATCTGCGGCGGTCGGTGTAGGTGATCAGATTACCGTCGGCGCTGAGAGCTTGAATAGACATGCGGTTTACCTCATAGATCGCCTTATATCTATAGCTCCAAGATGACATAGGGGCAAATTTGGTGTCAACTCCACCAGTGAAGAATATATCTGCGGCTCACAGGCATGATACTGGCAGCACGAATACAGCGCTGATACAGTAGCCCGGCTGCTCAACCCGAGTTAACGCCCATGCTGGTAAGAACCGTGGTCAATGTCTGGCCCCTCTTTTTTGGTCTGTCCCTGATCGGCCTGGCCGTGGGCGTACAGGGCAGCCTGCTCGGCATACGCGCTGAACTGGAAGGCTTTGAGTCCAATCTCATAGGCCTGCTGATGTCCTGCTACTTTGCCGGTTTTATGGCCGGCTCGCTGTTGGCCCCGCGTTTGATTTCGAGGGTGGGCCATATTCGCACCTTTGGAGCACTCGCCGCCCTGGCCTCGATTACTATCCTGGTGCATGCCACCTATGTGGAACCCTGGACCTGGGCAGCAATGCGGTTGCTCACCGGCTTTGCATTCTCCGCCATCTACGTGGTGGCGGAGAGTTGGCTTAACCAGGCCGCCAGCAACGAAAATCGCGGTCAGATTCTTTCCATCTACATGGTCATTTTGCTGGGCGGAATCTGCATCGGCCAGTTAATGCTCAACCTGGCCGAGCCCACCGAGTTTACCCTGTTTATCCTCATCTCCGTGATGGTCAGCTTTGCGGCCATCCCTATTTTGATGACAGTGTTGCCCACCCCCGATCTCGAGGAATCCGAACGCGTAAGCGTGGCGCATTTGTGGCGCCGGGCTCCCATGGGTGTGATCGGGATTGTGCTCGTGCAATGGTGTTCCAGCGTGGTGTTTGGCATCGGTGCCGTTTACGCGGCAAAGCTCGGCATGACTGTCGCCGAGGTGGCAAACTTCATGGCCGCTATCATGGCGGGTGGTATGTTCTTACAGTGGCCGCTGGGGCGCCTCTCTGATCACATCGATCGCCGCTGGGTCATGGGCGTTGCCAGTATTCTTGCAGCGATAACAGCTGCATTTGCCAGCCAGGAATCCGGCGCATCCTGGCTGCTTTACACCCTGGCTTTCCTTTTCGGTGGTTTTGCCCTGTCGCTTTATTCCCTGGTGGTGGCATTGACCAACGACCATTTGCGCCCTGCAGAAATCGTTCCGGCAAGTGGCACCATTGTACTGGTGGGTGGAGTAACCTCCATAACAGGGCCAATCAGCGCGTCACTGTTAATAGAGCGCTTCGGCTTGCAGGCATTCTTTTTGATGCTGGCGGTCTGTCTGCTACTTATGGCTGCAATCAGCATTTGGCGCGCCATCTACATCCCGGCCCTGCCACCGGAATACAAGACACAATCTACCTTGCAGGCGGCCCCGGCTCCAGTTGGAACCGTATTGCATGCGGAAGAGGAAGAGCCAGCAGATCACTAGCTGCAGGAGACTGCAACCAAGCCGAATTTATGGGGGCGCTGCTGCAGGTCAAAGTAATTGTGTGTCATTCCAAATAAGTCTTCGGTAGGTATTTCTAGTATATTCCCCGTGGGTATATAGTAATCACCACCTTCAAATCCCGAGTATCGTGCATGAAAGAGTACCGGCAGTTTTATATCAACGGCGAATGGGTTGATCCGGACAGCGAGGAAATCAATGAAGTAGTCAATCCGGCCACCGACCAGGTTTGTCTGCGCATAGCATCGGCCAATAGAACGGATATTGACCGTGCCTTCGAGGCCGCTCGCCGCGCGTTTCCAAAATGGTCGGCAACCCCTGGGGCGGAGCGTCGTGACTTGTTGCTGGCAGCCGCGGATGAAATGGAGGCGCGAAAAGAAGACTTTATTGATGCCCATGCTGAAACCCTGGGCGTTCCCCGACATCTCGCAGCAGAACTGCAGATCGATGGCCCGATTGAAGCGGTCCGCTATTTCGCCCAACTTGCTCTCAAAACCGAAGAAACCAAGGAAGTGGATGGCATGATTGTGATGCAGGAAGCTGTGGGGGTTTGTGCCTTGATTAATCCCTGGAACTACCCGCTACTGCAAATGATCGGCAAGGTGGCACCGGCCATAGCCGCCGGTTGTACCATGGTCGAAAAACCGTCGGAAGAGACCCCTTCGGCCGATTTCATCATGGCTGAAATACTTCACAAAGTTGGACTGCCAGCCTGATCGCTGGCGGACCGGGTTACCCGCAAGGCATCAGCAAGGGGTCTTTTGTGAAGCCCACTATTTTTGGCGATGTAACACAGGATATGAAGGTGGTGGGTGCATCCAAAATTGCCGCACTGGCGCAACTGGAAATCGAGCGGATCATCGAGCGTGGAACCGATCTGATTGGCAAACTGGGAGAGTCGAGTGTCGATGTAGTCGTGGATAATGTCGCTGGGCCGGGTTTCGAGCCGCTGCTGAAATTGCTCAGGAGGGGTGGCCGTTATGCCTCGTCGGGCGCAATCGCGGGACCGATGGTGAGCCTGGATATGCGCGACTTCTATCTCAAGGACCTGCGTTTGCTTGGATGCACTGCCTGGGATGAGCCGGTGTTCCCCAACCTGGTTGGTTACATCGAGCGCGGCGAGATAATACCGCTGGTGGCCGGGACCTTTGCGCTTGAAGACATCGCCGTGGCGCAGCGGGAATTCCTGGAAAAGCAACATTTTGGTAATTTTGTGCTGCTGCCGCCCGGCCAGTAGCGGCTGCCGCATGAAGTCCTATCTGACTCTTATTCGTTCCGAATGGCGCCTGCTGCTGTTTGGCTTCGTCATGATGTTTGGATCCAGCCTGGGCCAGACCTATTTTATTGGCCTGTTCAGCGGTGAAATACGCAGCGACCTGGGGCTGAGTCACGGCGCACTCGGTGGCATCTATTCCGCGGCGACACTGACCAGCGCTGTGCTGCTGCTGTGGACCGGCTCATTGGTCGATCGCATGGATCTGCGTCATCTGGCCTACTGCGTCGCTGTGGGCCTCGCGTTTGGCTGTCTGCTTATGGCGCTAAGCCACGGTGTAATCATGTTATTTATCAGCATGCTGGTACTGCGCCACCTGGGTCAGGGTTTGATGAGCATGACCGGCGCGACCACCATGGTGCGTTACCTGGATCACCAGAAGGGCAAGGCCAATGCGCTTGGCGGCATGGGCTATTCGCTGTCGGAAGCACTGTTACCGATGCTGGTAATAGCGCTGCTCACGGTGCTGGGATGGCGGCTGTCCTGGGTATTCTGGGGCTTGTTGCTGGTGACCCTGGTACCTTTGTTCAGCTGGCGATTATTACAGGGGCACGAGGTAAGGCATGCGGCGTACCTGAAAAGTGTTGAAGGTCGTGCCGGAAGCGAGCATTACGCGGCAAGAAAACAATGGACGCGCGCCGAAGTGGTCAGGGACCCGTATTTCTACCTGTTTCTGCCTGTCCTGCTCGCCCAACCCATGCTGTTCACCGGATTCATGTTCCACCAGGTGCACCTGGTGGAATACAAAGGCTGGCCGCTGGCCATTTGGGGCAGTATCTATTTACTGTATGCCCTGGTGTCAACGCTTTGCAAACTGTGGACCGGCATCCTCATTGACCGTGTAAGCGCCATCAGTATTGTCCCGTTGATGTCGCTGCCCTTCTGTCTGGGGCTGGCGCTGCTGGCGGCATCCGACGGCTTATGGGCAGCTGTCGCTTTCATGGTAACCATGGGCATTACTCTCGGCGTGTACTCCACGATCTCCTCGCCATTTTTCTCCGAGATGTATGGCACGCTGCACCTGGGATCTATCAAATCGGTCACCACCGCTGCCATGGTATTTGCCAGCGCGATCGCACCGGTTCTGATGGGCTGGCTTATCGATGCAGGAATCTCTATGGATACCATGGCAATTGGCAGTGCGGCCTATATCATCGTTGCCAGCGCAGCTGCGGCGCTGGCGGTGCGCGGTGCGAGCAAGTAACCCCCCCCAATGGACGGGAGTCGCCAATTTCCTTGCGCCAGAGAAACTCCTTGATGCCGCTCTTGCAACTGTTTATATATAGGAGTAACGACATCAGTTGTCTATCAATCGCTAATTGCCTGAGTGAGCAATCATGACACGTGTATCCCTTGATGAAATACAAGCCACGACGCAACAGGCTCTTGTCAGCCATGGTGCCTCACCCGAAATTGCCTCACTGGTGGCCCATGCAGTGCGGGTCGCTGAGGGAAATGGTAACCGTATCTGTGGCCTGTATTACGTAGAGAGCTACTGCCTGCAGTTGGCCAGCGGGCGCGTTGACGGTGTGGTTGAGCCGATCATTCATGTTGATCGACCTGGAACCGTCAGGGTTGATGGCCGTTTCGGGTTCGCCCAGTCAGCCTTCGCCGCCGGTTTAGAGACTGCGCTGGCAGCGGCACGAAACAACGGCATCTGTGCATACTCGATTGAACACTCACAGACCTGCACCTCCCTGGGGTATTTCACCGAGCAGTTGGCGCATGCCGGCATGCTGGCTATCGGGGCGACGAATGCGTCTGCCGTGGTGCCCCCCCCCGGTGGGTCCGTACCTGTCCTGGGCACCAACCCGGTGGCTATGGCAGTACCGGACGGTGACGGGGGTGTGGCTTTCCAGTTCGATTTCAGTACCAGTGCGATCGCATTGGGAAAGATCACCATGGCTGCAGCAGCCGGTGAATCAATCCCTGCAGGGTGGGCGGTTGATGCTGACGGGCACGCCACCACCAATGCGAAAGAAGCGCTGGCTGGATCCATTCTGTCTGCAGGCGGTCATAAAGGCTACGGTTTCGGGCTGATGGCCGAGCTGTTGGCCGGTGCTTTGACCGGCTCGAGGCTTAGCAGTGAAGTACCTCCTTTAAAGGCCGCGGAGGGGCCACCGCATGACCTTGGACAGTTTTACATCGTTATCGATCCGGGAGCTTACGACGAGGGTTTCCTCCATCGCCTCGAAAAACTGGCAGAAATTATTGAAAGCCAGCCAAATGCTCGCCTGCCTGGCAGAAATCGTGCCGCTCCCGACGCCGTGGAAGTCGATGCAGGACTGTGGACAATGATCAAGGGTTTCTCAGGACAATAATTCCGGTATTGCCAACTTAACTCGCCGAAATTGGTAAAATCGGCGGATGAATACCTACAAGCGACACAGATTTCCGTCAGATATCATCTCCTACGCTGTCTGGCTCTACTATCGGTTCAATCTCAGGCGCGTGGTAACAGTCATCGAGATGTAGAAGATCTCCTGGCAGAACGAGGCATCACGGTCACCCGCGAATCAATTCGACTCTGGTGCATCAAATTCGGAGCAATTTATGCCCGCCGATTGAAGCGAAAGCAC